>JACPRG010000119.1 GCA_016190025.1 Candidatus Tectimicrobiota bacterium | reverse complement strand
GGTACGGGACGAGCGCTTGGACCGGTATCCGCTCGATGACGCGCGGCCCCCAGAAGGGCGGGACGGGCACCTCCACGTCTTTCGCCAGCTCGGCCCGCTTCAGCCGGATCTCTTCCAGATCGACGGGACGCCGGCGGACCTCTTCGGCGGCCGCCGAAAGGGACCGTTTTTTCCGGGAAGGGAGCCGCGTCCGCCGCGCCCGGGCCGTGCGCAGGTGCTCGTCGAGCTTCCCGGTGACGACCTTCTCCATCAGATCGAGGCCGCCGAAGGCGTCCGACCCGTAGGCCACCATCCCGCTCCGATAGGCGTTGACGCAGTCCTCCTCCACGTAGCGCCGGGTCAGGGCGGCCCCGCCCAGGAACACCGGCAGGCCGATCCCCCGCCGGGTCATCTCCTCCAGGTTTTCCCTCATGATGACGGTGGACTTGACCAGCAGCCCCGACATCCCCACGGCGTCGGCCTTGTGCGCCTGCGCCGCCTCCAGGATCGCCGAGATGGGCTGCTTGATGCCCAGGTTGATCACCTTGTAGCCGTTGTTGGTGAGGATGATGTCCACCAGGTTCTTGCCGATGTCGTGGACGTCTCCCTTGACGGTGGCCAGGACGATGGTGCCCTTGGCCCTCGCCTCGGCCCGCTCCATGTGCGGCTCCAGGTAGGCCACCGCCGCCTTCATCGTCTCGGCCGACTGGAGGACGAAGGGGAGCTGCATCTTGCCGGAGCCGAAGAGGTCCCCCACCACCCTCATGCCGTCCAGCAGGAGGTGGTTGATGATGTCGAGGGGGGCGTATTTCTTCAGCGCCTCGTCCAGGTCCGCCTCCAGGCCCTGGCGGTCGCCGTCGACGATCCGCTGCTTGAGCCTCTCCTCGACCTCGGCCGGCCGCTCCCGGGCCGCCTCCTGGGCGCCGGTCCGGTCCTGGAACAGGGAGATGAAGGACTCCAGCGGGTCGTAGCCCGGGCCCCGCCAGTCGAAGATCAGGTCCTCGGCGACCTTCGCCTCCTCCGGCGGGATCTTGTGCAGAGGCACGATCCGGCTGGCGTGCAGGATCGCTCCCGTCAGCCCCCGCTTGAGGGCGTGGTCGAGGAACACCGAGTTGAGGACGTGGCGGGCCGCCGGCTTGAGGCCGAAGGAGACGTTGGAGAGCCCGAGGATGATCTGGCATTCGGGCAGATCGTCGTGGATCCGCTCGATGGCCTCCAGCGTCCACAGCCCCAGCTTGCGGTCGTCCGCGTTGCCCGTGCAGATGGTGAAGGTCAGCGGGTCGATCATCAGGTCGGAGGGAGGCAGCCCATAGCGGCCGCAGGCGAAGTCGCAGAGGCGGCGGGCGACGCTCACTTTGTCCTCGACGGTTTTCGCCATGCCCTTCTCGTCGATGGTCAGGGCGATCATGGCGGCGCCGAACTTCCGGGCCAGCTCCATGCGCGCGGCGGGCGGCCCCTCGCCGTCTTCAAAGTTGATGGAGTTGAGGACGGCCTTTCCGCCGTAGAGCTTGAGGGCGGCCTCCAGCACGGGCAGCTCGGTGGAGTCGAAGACCAGGGGGGCCGTGACGGCGCCCCGCAGGCGGGTCACCACCCGGGTCATGTCGGCGATCTCGTCCCGGCCGACGAAGGCGGTGCACACGTCCAGGGCGTGAGAGCCCTCTTTCACCTGCTCGCGGGCCATGGCGGCGATGCCCTCCCAGTCCTCGTTCTCCTGGAGCGACCGGAACTGCCGGGAGCCGTTGGCGTTGCACCGCTCGCCGATGGACAGGAAGGCGTTTTCCTGGCGCAAGGGGACCTGGTGGTAGAGGGAGGCCAGGGAGGGAGTCCAGTGGACGGCGCGCTGGGCCGGCGCGGGACGGCGCCCTTTCCCCCGCCGGCGGAGCATGGCGTCCAGGGCGGCGATGTGCTCGGGCCGGGTTCCGCAGCAGCCGCCGATGATGTGGACGCCGTCCTCCTCCACGAAGCGCTCGAGCCACGTCGCCATTTCCGCCGGACTCAGGGGGTAGCGGGTCTGGCCCTCGACCAGCTCGGGCAGGCCGGCGTTGGGGACGACGGAGATCCGGCCGGGCCAGGATTGACCGAGCCACTTGACGTGCTCGGCCATCTCCCGGGGGCCGGTGGCGCAGTTGAGCCCGAGGATGGGGACGCCCAGCGCCTCGATGATGGTGGACGCCGCCGCGATGTCGGCTCCCACCAGCAGGGCGCCCGTGGTCTCCACCGTCACGCTGACGGCGATGGGGATGTCTTTGGCGGCCTCCGCGCGGGCGATCTTGGCCGCGTTGACCGCCGCCTTGACCTGGAGCGGGTCCTGACAGGTCTCGATGAGGATGGCGTCCGCGCCCCCCGCGATCAGGCCCCGGCACTGGACGGTCAGGGCGTTCTCCAGGGACAGGTAGTCGATGTGGCCGAGGCTGGGGAGGCGGGTCCCCGGTCCCAGCGATCCGAAGACGAACCGGCGCCGGCCGTCCGCGGCGAAGGCCTCGATGGCCTCCCGGGCGATTTCGCAGCCCCGCCGGTTCAGGTCGAAGGCCTCCTCCGAAAGCCCGAACTCCCTGAGGGTGACGGGGGAGCCCCCGAAGGTGTTGGTCTTCAGGGCGTCGGCCCCCGCCTCGAGAAAGCCGAAGTGGATCTGCCGGATCACGTCCGGGCGCGTCTTGTTGAGGACCTCCATGCAGTTCTCTTTGCCCAGGAAGTCTTCCTCCAGGTCGAGGTTCCGGGCCTGGATCGAGGTCCCCATCGCGCCGTCCAAAAGGAGCACCCGGTCCGAGAGGTAGTCCAGCAGGTGCGCCTCGTCCCGCGGGCCGGGGATGGGAGTGTCCGCCTCGCGCAGATTGGCGCCCGGCGCGACGGCCGCGCGGCCCTTCTCTTCCAGGGTGGAGATCATCGCCGTTGCTCGCCTAAGAGGGTGCCGGGACGTCCCGGGCCACCCCTTGGGCCACCGGCCTCAGGCCGAGAATGTGGCAGATGGCGTAGGTGAGGTCGGCCCGGTTCAGGGTGTAGAAGTGGAACTCGTTGACGCCGCCCGCGTGCAGCCGGCGGCACTGCTCGGCGGCCACGGTGGCCGCCACCAGGTTGGAGGTGACCGGGTCGTTCTCGAGTCCCGCGAACAGGGCGGCCAGCCACTTCGGCACCGTGGCGCCGCAGGTGGAGCTGAACCTCGCCACCTGGGCGAAGTTGTGCACCGGCAGGATGCCGGGGACGACGGGGACGGCGATGCCCGCCGCGCGCGCCCGCTCCAGGAAGCGGAAGTAGAGCTCGACGTCGAAGAAATACTGGGTGATGGCGCGAGCGGCCCCAGCGTCGATCTTCCGCTTCAGGTTGTCGATGTCGTCCTGCGGGCTCTGGGCCTCGGGGTGGGTCTCGGGATAGGCCGCGACGCTGATCTCGAAGTCCGCCACCCGCTTCAGGCCGGCGACCAGGTCGGCGGCGTAGGCGTAGCCTCCCGGATGGGGGGCGTACCGGCCGGCGCGCTCGGGCGGGTCGCCGCGGAGGGCGACGATGTGGCGGATGCCGATCTCCCAGTAGCTGCGGGCGACGGCGTCCACCTCCTCCCGCGCGGCCGCCACGCAGGTCAGGTGCGCGGCCGGCTCCAGCGAGGTCTCGGTCCGGATGCGGCGGACCGTCGCGTGGGTCCGCTCCCGGGTGCTGCCTCCGGCCCCGTAGGTGACGGAGACGAACCACGGCTGGAGGGGTTCCAGCCGCTTGATCGATTCCCAGAGCGTCTGTTCCATCTTCTCCGTTTTGGGGGGAAAGAACTCGAAGGACACCTGGATCCGCCTGTCGGAGGCGACCGGGGCGGAGATGAGGGGCTCGCGCAGGGCCGGACGTTCCGGGGACGTCATGGGGCCACTCTCCTCAGGCGTTTCGGCTGGACTTCCTGCTGTTGGGGCAAGGCCGGCCGGGTCGCCGACCAGATGGAGACGGTCAGCGGGTTGCCCGGCAGGTGGATGACCTCCTCCGGCTCCAGGCCCGCGCCCCGGAACCATTTTTTCACCTCGTCCTCCGCAAACCCCAGCCGCCGGTGGGCGTGACTCGTCCTGAGGTCCTCCAGGTTGTGGGGGGAGAAGTCGGCCACGATGAGAATCCCCCCCGGATGCAGCACCCGCGCGGCCTCGAGCAGGGCCGCGGCCGGATTATCGGCGAAGTGAAGGACCTGATGAAAGAGGACGGCGTCGAAGGACTCCGAAGGCAGCGGCAGCTGGTACATGTCGCCGTGGCGGACCTGGCAGCGGCGCAACCCCGCCCGCTCCAGATTGGCCCGGGCCACGGCGAGCATCTCGTGGGATCGGTCGATGCCGAGAGCCTTGGAGACGCGCGGGCCGAAGAGCTCGAGCATGCGGCCGGTCCCCGTTCCGATGTCCAGCAGGTCTTCGATCTCCCAGTCGGCGGTCATTTCCAGCAAGACCCGTTCCACCTCGGATTCAGGAACGTGCAGGGAGCGGATTTCATTCCAGCGGGCCGCGTTTTCGCGGAAGTAGGCGGCGGCCGCCTCGGCCCTCGCCTCCTTGACCCGCGCGAGGCGCCGCAGATCCAGGACGAGGGTCGGGTCGTCTTGCGGAAGCAGGTCGATCAGGACCCGCCCCAGCTCGGCGTTCTCCGTTTGTCGTGTGGAGCGGTAAAAGACCCAGGCGCCCTCCCGAAACCGGTCGAGCAGGCCGGCGTCGCAAAGAAGCTTCAGGTGGCGCGAGACCCGCGGCTGGCTCTGCCCCAGAATCTGCGTGAGCTCCGTCACCGTCAGTTCGCCCCGGGCGCAGAGAGCGAGCAGACGCAGACGCGTCGGCTCCGCAACCGCCCTCAATCCCGCCAAAAGCTTTTCCACGGCGAAAGCACCCAGTATTTTATCCAAGAGGACAAGGTATAACTTTTACATATATACAACTCTTTATATCAAGTGTCAACCTGAGTGTTCTCGCGGTCGTTATGAACTCGCGGGACGGTCCGTTCTCCCGACGCGTTGCCCGAGAAAGCCTCTCGAAAAAATTTGATGCATCTTGACATATATACAAATCTAGTCAAAAATATTTTCTTGGGCTATCAAAAGGCGGATTTTCGTGGCTAGAGAATTGTTCTTCCCGGGCGGCGGGTTTCCCTGGAGCGGAGTCCTCGCCCAGGCCGAAGAGACGGGGAAGACGTGGGGTTGCGGGGTGTGGGAGGAGGCTTTCACATCCGCACCCGGTGGAGAGGCGCATCGAGCGCCGGTTTGACCGAAGGGGGGGCCAAGGCGATGTCCAATTCTCGGGTCTCGAGGCGGAGCTTTTTGAAATTCAGCGTTCCGGGACTGCTCGGCCTGGCGGGGACGGGCGTCCTCACCGCCCGGGCCGCGCGTCAAAGCCGGGCGGAAGGGACGCATCCGTCCCACCTGATGGCGCAACACGCGTCCGGGTCGATCGACCCCGCGGAGCCTCCCGGCATGAACCCCGCCAAATTTCTCGCGCACTTCGATTACGGGAAGGTGTCGAAGCTCCCGGACGGACGCGCGCTAAGGGAGTACCGGGTGACAGCCGTTGACCGGGAGGTCGTCGTGGCCCGCGGGGTCTCCTTTCCCGCGTGGACCCTCAACGGCTACGTGCCGGGGCCGACGCTTCGGGCCACCCAGGGAGACCGGCTGCGCGTCCACTTCCAAAACCGGAGCGCCCACCCGCACACCCTGCATTTCCACGGCATCCATCCCGCCCACATGGACGGGGTCTTCGAGCTGGTGCCGCCCGGAGGGACGTTCACGTACGAGTTCGACGCCGAGCCCTACGGCATCCACCTCTACCACTGCCACGCGATGCCGCTGAAGGCGCACATCATGAAGGGCCTCTACGGCACGTTCATCATCGATCCCAAAGAGGGGCGCCCCCCGGCGCGCGAGATGGTGATGGTGATGAACGGCTTCGACACGAACCTCGACGGGGAAAACGAGTTCTACACCGTCAACGGCGTCGCTAATTACTACCGCGACCATCCCATCCCCATCCGGCAGAACGAGCCGGTCCGGGTCTACCTGGTCAACCTGACCGAGTTCGACCCGATCAACTCCATGCACATCCACGCCAACTTCTTCCGGCTCTACCGGACGGGGACCCGGATGGATCAGTACGAATACACGGACACCGTCATGCTGTGCCAGGGGGAGCGGTGCATCCTGGAGTTCGCTTATTCCCATCCCGGGAAATTCATGTTCCACGCGCATCAGTCGGAGTTCGCCGAGCTCGGCTGGATGGGCTTCTTCGATGTCCAGCCGGAGAAGCCCTTGGCGTAGGGGGGGGTCTGACATGACCGAGATGAATGCGGCCGCCGGGAAGGTGACGACGGCTTCGGAGGGCCTCGGGACGCGCCGGTCCCGCGCCGCTCTTTGGGGCCTGGGGCTTTTTCCTCTCGTCATCCTCGGGGCCATCGTGTACGTGTTCCTGACGAAAGGGTCCTCTCTCGTGGGGGCTCCGCCCGTCCCGGCGGACGCCCTCCTCAAGCTGAATTTCGAGCGGGTGGTCTTCGAGCCCAGCCGGATCGTGGCGCAGGTGAGGAACACGGGGCCGGCGCCGGCCACCGTCGCCCAGGTGATGGTGAACGAGGCCCTGTGGAATTTCTCGGTCAGCCCGGACTCCACCCTCCCCCGGCTCAGTTCGGCCACGGTCTCCATCCCGTATCCCTGGATCGAGACGGAGCCGGTCAAATTGACGCTGATCACCTCCAACGGGTTGACTTTCACCCACACCACAGAGATCTCGGTCGCGACGCCCCGCCTCGGTTGGAAGTCCGTAGGGAGCTTTTCGCTTCTGGGCGTTTACGCGGGCGTCATCCCCGTCTTCCTGGGGCTTTTGTGGCTGCCTTTCCTCAGGAGGCTGGGCAAGCAGTGGCTGGGCTTTCTGATCGCCTTGACGGGCGGCATCCTGGTCTTCCTGGGGGTGGACGTTCTCGCCGAGGGATTCGAGGCGGCCGGACGGGTGCCGGGGGTCTTCCACGGCGTCGTCGTCCTGTCCGTCGGCTTGATCGTGGGCGTCCTCGGGCTGCTGGCGGCGGGGCGCTGGTCCCTGCGGGGCGGGGAGGATCGGCCGGAGGAGTTCCGGCGCCTGGCGCTGGCCTACATGGTGGCGGTCGGCATCGGCCTTCACAACCTGGGCGAGGGGCTGGCCATCGGCGCGGCGTACACCACCGGCCAGATCGCCCTCGGCGCCCTCCTGGTCATCGGGTTCACCGTCCACAACGCCACCGAGGGCTTCGGCATCCTCGGCCCGGTCGCGCGTCAAAAGGTAGCGTTGGCCCACCTCCTGGGGTTTGGTCTCATCGCCGGGGGGCCGACGGTCCTGGGCACGCTCCTGGGCGGGTTCGCCTACTACGATGTCGTGGCGGCGTTCTTCTTCGCCCTGGGCGCGGGGGCCATTTTCTACGTCGTGTACGAACTGGCGAAGCTGGTCTTGCGTCCGGGAGCGGACGACCGCGAATACGCGCTGGGGTTCGTCGGTCTGCTGATCGGGATGGCGATCATGTTCCTGACGGCGCTCCTGGTGCCCACGGCGTGATGAGCCGAAGCCGGGGGACGGCGGGAGGGGGGATCGCGGCGCCGCGAAAAGGCCCGCCTCCGGGCGGGCTCGGCGGCGATGGCGGCCTCTCTTCGGCTCCGAGGGCGCGGGACGCTTTCCCGAGACTCACATGTACAGGCCGCCGTTGACGGCGATGACGGCCCCCGTCACGTAGTCCGAGTCCGGCGAGGAGAGGAAAAGGATCGCCCTGGCGACCTCCTCCGGCTCCCCCAGGCGGCCGGCCGGGATGGCGGCCACGAGCCTCTCCAGGATCTCGGCCGGGATCCCCGCGGCGTCCCCCTCTTTTTTCACGGCTGTCATCCGGGTGCGGATGAACCCGGGCGCGACGCAGTTGACGTTGACCCGAAACGGCGCCCACTCCCGGGCGACGGTCTTGGTGAGCGCGATGATCCCGCCTTTGGCGGCCGCGTAGTTCGCCTGGCCGGGGTTCCCCGTCTGAGCCACCACGGAGGCCACGTTGACGACCTTCCGGTGGTGCGTCTCTCCCCCCTCCAGCTCCCGCTTCGCCGCGTCCCGCATCCAGGGGGCGGCCGCGCGGATCATGTGGAACGTGCCGGTCAGGTGGACGTCCAGGACCGCCTGCCAGGCGGACTCCTCCATCCGGTGAACCATCGCGTCCCGGAGGTTGCCCGCGTTGTTCACGAGGATGTCGAGACCCCCGTACGCCTCGGCGGCCGACCGGACGATGGCCTCCGCGTCCCGCGCCAGGGCGACGTTGCCGGGGCAGGGCGCGGCCTCTCCCCCCTCCGCCCGGATCTGCGCGGCCGTCTCCTCGGCGGGCTCCTCGTCCAGGTCGTTGACGAGGACGGCAGCCCCCTCTGCGGCCAGCATCCGGGCGACGGCCCGGCCGATCCCCCGGCCGGCCCCTGTGACCACGGCCCTTCGCGAGTCCAGCAAGCCCATGTCGCATCCTTTCCCGAGGCGTCCTGGAAATCGGCGGACGGTTCGCTCTCAAGTTACCAACGATTCGCCGGCCAATCAAAGGGGGTGGCGGCGGTTTTCTCCCAGCGGGCTTTTTTGAGAGCCGGCCCCTGGAGCGGGTCTTGACGGCCCGCGCCTCGGCGGCGGATAGTGAGGGCGTTTTGACGTCCGACGAATCCAGACCCAGTCCTTCCCGGAGAAGTTCCACCGAAGCCCCGGCAGAGGGTTCTGGTCCGGACGTGGTCTCCCATGGACCCTGGCGGTCCCGTGGAAAGGCGGCGCTGTGAGACACGCGATGAAATGGATGGGGATCAGCGCGGCGGCCGGCGCCGCCGCCGGCGTCGTCGAGACGTATCTCCTCATCTGGCTGGCCGCGCTGCCCGGCCAGACCTTCACCGCGTGGAGCGTCCTGCATCTTCTCCTCGTGGCGGTCGTCCTGAACGGGCTGGGCTTCTGGGTCCTCGCGGCGGCGGCCTTGGCCGCGCTGAGGTTCCTTCCCGGGGGACGACGCCAGACCGATAAGGCCCTTCGGGCGCTCTTTACCATCCTCGCCGCCCGCATCGTCTTGTCCGGGTACGTGAGTCCACTGTTTTTTTCCGCCGGAGAGGTGGGGGGGAGGATATTGGCCAACGGGGTGTTTTCCCTCGTGGCGATCGCCCTGTGGGTCGCGGCCTGGCGGTCTTTCGGCCTGAGCGGAAGGAACCTGAGACGCTCGGGGCTGGGGGTCGGCGTCGGGGTGCTGCTGGCCGGAGTCCTGGGGGTCCTCCCTTTCCCCGAGGTCGGGGCTCACTCCCGGGGCCAGGCGTGGCGGAAAGCGGACCCGGGCCTCGCCGGCGCCCCCAACGTCATCCTCATCCTGGTGGACACCCTGCGCTCCGACCACCTTTCCTCTTACGGCTACCCGCGGCCGACCTCTCCGGTTCTGGACGCCATCGCCAAGGAGGGCGTTCTGTTCGAGGAGTCCCGGTCTCACGCCAACTGGACAGTCCCTTCGACCGCCACGCTCCTCACCTCCCTCCATGAGACCGTGACCGGGATGCATCACGTGGCCGACCGCCTTCCCGACGGCGCGGAGACCCTGGCCGAGGTCCTCCGGAAAAAGGGATACACAACGGCCTTCTTTTCCACCAACATCTTCGTCTCCCGGGCGCAGAACTACACCCAGGGGTTCGACTACGACCTCCAACTGACCGACCTTTGGACGGAGTTCCACTACCGCAACAACCAGCCCCCCCAGCAGTTGTACATCTGGCGGATGGCGTATGGAAAAGTCTCCGCCGTGGACCGTTTCCTCGGGTGGGTCAACCTGGGGCTGGAGGCCTGGCTGAACGAGAGCGGCTCGGACGCCTCCGGGGCTTTCCGGATGCCGGAGACCCGGGTCGCGGAGAACCGGGTCACGAAGGCCGACTGGATGTTCCGCCACGTGCGGGCGTATCTGGAATCCATGCTCTCTCAGGGGTACGACCCGCAGCGGAACAGGCTCTTTCTCTACCTGCATTATTTTGATCCCCACGACCCGTATCGCCCCCCCGGAAAGTACAAGAGGATGTTCGATCCCGACTTTCAGGGGAGCCCGGTCGCCGATCCGCCCGGGGAGGACGACCCGCCCCTCCCCCCGCGGCTCCTCCAGAACATGATCGCCCAGTACGACGGGGAGATCCGGTTCTTCGACGACTGGCTGGGAGTGCTGGTCGGTTACCTGAAGGCGCGCGGACTCTACGAAAACTCTCTTCTCATCCTGACCTCCGACCACGGAGAGGCCTTCTTCGAGCACGGCACCTACAAGCACGGATACACCGTGTACGAAGAGGAGGTCCGCGTCCCCCTGGTGATGCGGCATCCCGGGAAGATACCGGCGGGCGTGCGAAACCGGGAGCTCGTGGGCCTCGCCGACGTCATGCCGACCGTCCTGGACCTCCTGGGGATCCAGGGGCCGCCGGGGATGCAGGGCAACTCCCTTCTCCCCCTGGTCCGGGGGAATCGATTGTCCCGGGATTTCTACGGCGAGACGTCCGGGCTCATCACCGGCTCCTACCAATTCGTCGTCTCGGGTGAGAAAAAACATATCGCCCGGTTCGGGACGACCCTCAGGGCGAAAGAGACGCCTCTTCCCTTTCAATGGGGCGGCCTGTTCGACCTCCGGTCGGACCCCCGGGAAAGGAAGAACCTGCTCCGCCCGGAGGACCCGGAGACCGTCCGCATGAGAAACCTTCTGAAGACGAAGCGGGAGGAGGTCCTCCGCCGGGGCCGGCTGGAGGGAGGCGGGCGGATCCAGTTCGATCCAAAGACCCTCGAGCGGCTGAAGAGCCTGGGCTACATCACGGACTAGGACCCGGCTTTCGAAGGAGGGCGCGGTGGCGGACAGCCAGCGTCCATGTTATCCTGTCGTTCGACCGGGGAGGCTCCCGGTCTCATCTGGAAGTGACGAGCGGTTGCCGCCGTGAGGGCCGAGTGCCCTCGGTTGCGGGAGGGGAGTGTATATCCCATGAAACGCGCGTTGAATTTCGTCTTCTCCCTTCTTTTGGTCTTCCTGCTCGGGAGCTGCGGCTCCCCGCCCTCTTCCTCACGGGGCGACTACGAGCCGATGACGGAACAAGAGATCCAGCGCTATCGCGACGAGCTTTATCTGAGGATGTCCCCGGCCCAGCGGAATTATTACGAGAGCCTCGCCAGTCGCCCCCTGCGGGATGGGTACCTGAGAGACCTGGGGTTGCTGAAGGACCGCGACCGCAAGAGGTGAGGGGCCGCCTTCGGAGGCGGCGTCTCTTTCGGCGTTCGCCCTGGAGCGCAGGATCGCGCCCGCCCCCGCATGCGGCCGAAAGTCGCTGGCTCGGCTCCCCGCCGCCCTCAACGGGCCCTTGTGATTGCTTCAAAGGCTTCCGGGTTCTCGACGCTGGAAACGTCGCCCACGGGTTCTCCCAGGTATTTCCGGCGGATGGAGCTCCGGAGAATCTTTGCGGACCGGGTCTTGGGGATGGCGTCCACGAAGAGCACCGTCTTGGGCGCCAGGGACTTTCCCAGGTCGCCCACCACTTCCTGGACCAGGGCCGCCCGCAGCGCCTCCCCCGGTTTCGCGTCGGCGGACAGGACGGCGAAGCACACGATGGCCTCGCCCTTGACGTCGTCGGGGACGCCGATGGCCACGGCCTCCACCACCGCCGGATGACGCAGGAGAGCGGATTCAACCTCTGCCGGGCCCACCCGCTTGCCGGCCACCATGATGGTGTCGTCCGACCGCCCGAACAGATACCAGAAGCCGTCCTCGTCCACCATGGCCCAGTCCCCGTGGTACCAGACGCCGGGCCACCGCGAAAAGTAGGTGTCGGTGTATCGTTGCGGGTCGTTCAGGAATCCTTTGGTCATCGAGGGGAAAGGCTTTTTGCAGACCAGATGGCCGATGCCGCCCCGCACGGGCTTTCCGTCGTCGTCGAAGACGTCCACGTCTTTGCCCAGCGCCGGGCCGCCCAGCGAGCAGGGCTTCAGCGGGAGGACCGGCAGGGGCGAGAGCAGGCAGCCGACCAGCTCCGTGCCGCCCGAACAGTTGATGACGGGGCACCGGCCGCCGCCGATTTTCTGGAAGTACCACAGATAGGATTCCGGGTCCCAGGGCTCGCCGGTCGATCCCAATACGCGCAGGCGGGAGAGGTCGTGCTTTTCGACCCATTCGTCGCCCGCGCTCTTCAGGAGACGGATGGCGGTGGGGGAGATCCCGAGGGTCGTGACGCCGTGGCGGACCAGGACCCGCCAGAGGCGGTCGGGCTCGGGGTGGTTGGGCACGCCCTCGTAGATGAGATAGGTGCCCCCCCTGCATTGGACGCCGATCATCTCCCAGGGGCCCATCATCCACCCGATGTCCGTGAACCAGAAGAAGACGTCGGAGTCCCGCAGATCGCAGGCGTAGTACACGTTTTGTGTCATCTCCGCCAGGCAGCCGGCGTGGGTGTGGACGGTCCCCTTGGGGCGGCCCGTGGTGCCCGATGTGTACAGGATGAGGGAGGTGGACTCGGCTGGGAGGGAGAGCGTCTCGCACTCGGCGGGTCGGCCCCGGACGAAGACCTCCCATGAGATCTCCCGGTCGCCGGTCAGGTTCAGGGGCTTTCCCTCCCGGCTCCAGACCACGACGTGCTTCACGCAATCGACCTCCGCCACGGCCTCATCGGCCCTCGGCTTGATGGGGACGGCCCTGCCCCGGCGGAGCCCGCAGTCGGCCGTGAAGAGCAGCTTGGCGCCCGCGTCCTTCAGGCGGGCGGAGAGCGCGCCGGCCCCGAACCCGGAGAAGATCGGGATGGCCGCCACGCCGATCTTGAAGCAGGCGAACATGGCGAAAACGGTCTCGGGGACCATGGGCATGTAGATGCCCGCCGCGTCTCCCGGACCGAGGCCCAGGTCGCGCATGGCGCCCGCCAGCCGGGCCACCTCGGCCGCCATCTGCCCGTACGTGAAGCGGCGGACCGCGCCGTCGTCGCCTTCCCAGAGGAGGGCCGTTCGGTCCCGCCGTTCGCCCCGCGCGTGCCGGTCGAGGCAGTTGTGGGCGACGTTGATCTCTGCGCCGATGAACCACCGGGTCCAGGGGAGTCCGCCGGAAGGGTCGAGGAGCCGGTCGTACTTGCGGTGCCACTCGATCCCCATGTCTTCGAGCGCGGCCTCCCAGAACCACTCGATGTCCTCGGTGGAGCGCCGCACGAGCTCCTTGGGGTCGGTGATGCCCTCCCGATCCATGAACCGCCGGACGTTGCTGTGGGTCAGGTAGTCCCCCGCGGGTTCCCAGATGATCTCGCCGGATTCCATGTTCGCCTCTCCGGTTTCGCGATGGTGGAGGAAATAGTCTACCGAAGGCCGGGAGAAAGTCTAGCCGGCTCGGATTTTGGGGGACATTCTGGAGTGCGGGTTCTTCCCGGCGGTCTCGGTTCCGCGGCGGGGGGACCGTCCCCTGTGGCGTGGAGCCGGCCCTCTGGGCGGTGTGATTGCCCCCCGGCGGTTGACCCGATAAGATGAGTCGGCCGGTCCGCCGGTCCATGGAAGGCCTCCCGCCCGCTGTGGTTCCTATCGGATGCAAGGATGTCCCGCAGGGCCGCCGGGAGTCGGCCGGGGTCGGGGCGGAACGTATCCCCGCGACGCACATGGGAAACGCAAACCCATCGAACGCCTGCCCGCAATACGTGGAGGTGGCCGTCCCGGTTCCTCTGACCCGCACCTTTACGTACCGGGTCCCGGATTCGGTCCGGGAGCGGAAGGGCTCTCTGCGAGGAAAGCGCGTGCGCGTCCCGTTCGGGGGACGCATCCTGACCGGCTGTGTCGTCGGCCCCGCCGAGCCTCCCGCCGACCGAAAGGTCCTGGACATTCTCTCCGTCCTGGACGACGGCCTCGTGGCGACCGATGAAGTGCTCCGGCTGACCCGGTGGATGGCGGATTACTACTGCGCGGGTTGGGGGGAAGCGCTCAAGGCCGCCCTGCCCGCGGGCGCCGGCCGCCCCACGGAGAAGAGCGGGCGGGAGCGGGTCTGCACGGTGGGCGCTCTCCCGCCCCAAGAAGAGGTGAGCCGCGTCCTGCGGCGCTCGCCGAGGCAGAGGGAGCTCCTCGGCCTGGTGCTGGACGCCGCCGGAGGGGGGGGGCATCCCGAATCGGGCGGGGCGGGGGTGAGCCTCCGGTCTCTGCCCCCAAGCCTGCGGGGAGGGCCGTTCAAGGCCCTCGTTCAGCGGGGGTGGATCCGCGTCCAGGAAGTGGAGGCCGAAGGCCCGGCGGAGGGCGGGACGCCTCGGGCGCCGCAGGCCCCCGCCGGGGACCCGCCCGCCCTCATGGAGGATCAGCGGGCCGCGCTGAACGCCGTCGTCGGGGCGTTGGACGCGGGCGGGTACCGGGCGTTCCTCTTGCAGGGCGTCACGGGCAGCGGCAAGACGGAGGTCTATTTGAGGGCCATGGAGAGGGCCCTGGCCTTGGGCCGCGGCGCCCTCGTGCTGGTGCCGGAGATCGCCCTGACGCCCCAGCTTCTGCAGCGTTTCCGGTCTCGCTTCGGCGGCAGGGTGGCCGAGCTTCACAGCGGGCTGGCGCCTTCCGAGCGCCGCCGCCAGTGGCGGCGCGCCGCCGAGGGGCCCGCCTCCATCGTGGTCGGCGCCCGCTCGGCCGTTTTCGCTCCGGTCCGCCGCCTCGGGCTCGTCGTGGTGGATGAGGAGCACGACGCCTCCTACAAGCAGGAAGAGTCTCCCCGCTACAACGCGCGGGACGCGGCCCTGGTCCGGGCGCGCCAGGCGGGGGCCTGCGCCATCTTGGGGTCGGCCACGCCGTCCCTGGAAAGCTTTTACAACGGGGAGGCGGGCAAGTATGTGCGCCTGTGTCTGCCGAAGAGGGTGGAGGACCGTCCCCTTCCCCGCGTGAGCGTCGTGGACCTCCGGAGCCGTCCGCGGCGCCTTGCGGGTCCGCCGGGGACGGCCGGCGGCGGGGTCCTGTCGGAGGCGCTCGCGGAGGCGATCTCCTCGAGGCTCGGGCGGGGGGAGCAGACGCTGCTCTTCCTCAACCGGCGCGGCTTCGCCGCGTGTCTGCAGTGCCGCGATTGCGGCTGGACGGCCGAGTGCCCCCATTGCAGCGTCTCTTTGACGTTCCACCTCCCGGATCGCAGCCTCCGTTGTCACTACTGCGATCACCGGGCTCGCTCGCCGGAGGTTTGCCCGGCGTGCTCGGGCTCGGGCCTCGACACGAAGGGGGTGGGGACGCAGCGGGTGGAGGACGCCGTCCGGGCCCGGTTCTCCGGCGCGCGCATCGCGCGGATGGACCGCGACACCACCCGGAGCCGGGGGGCGCACGGACGGATCCTGGACGCCGTTTCCCGCGGGGAGGTCGACGTCCTCGTCGGCACCCAGATGGTGGCCAAAGGGCACGACTACCCGGGGATTACACTGGTCGGGGTGATCCTGGCGGACGCCACCCTCAACATGCCGGATTTTCGCTCGGCGGAGAAAACGTTCCAGGTGTTGACGCAGGTGTCGGGACGGGCCGGCCGCGGCGGCGCGCCGGGAGAGGTGATCATCCAGACGTATCGCCCGGAGCATTACGCCGTCCGGTACGCCGCCTCCCACGACTACGAGGGTTTTGTCCGCGAGGAGCTTCGCTTCCGGCGGGAGCTTCACTACCCCCCCTACTCGCGCATGGCCCGGTTTCGCATCGAGGCGGCCTCGGCCGCCGCGGCGGAGCGATTCGCCCGCCGCCTGGTCCTGGACCTGGCGAAGCTCGTGAAACGGGAACGGGGAGGCGACTTTGTGGAAGTCCTTGGCCCGGCGCCCGGCGTATTCGGCAGGCTTCAGGGGCGGTTTCGGTGGCAGGTGGTTTTGAAGAGCGTTTCCGTCCGGAGGCTGGGAGAGATCATCGGGAAGGTCTATCCCGCCGCGGGGGGAGACCTGCGTCCTCCTTCCGGCGTGCGCCTCGCGGTGGACGTGGACCCGGTGGAGCTTTTCTGAGGGAGCGGGCCGTCCGGTTGATCGGGGTGAAGCCCTGGGCTATATTCATAGGGCTTTGATCTTTTTGTGGTTAGAAGTCCCGAAAGGCTCTTTGGATTGGGCGGGTTGGGTCGATGGCCATTCGAGAGATACGGGTTTTCCCAGATCCGATACTTCGGCGGAAGGCGAAGCCGGTGAAGGAAGTGGACCGGGAGATCAAGGCCCTGGTCCAGGACATGATTGAGACGATGCACGCGGCCCCCGGCGTCGGCCTCGCGGCCCCCCAGGTGGGGATCAGCCGGCGGGTGATCGTCGCGGACCCTTCCGCCGGAGAGGACCCCCAGGCCGTCCTGGCCTTGATCAACCCCGTGGTGGTTTCCTCCGAAGGGAAGGCCGTGGCCGAAGAGGGCTGCCTCAGCCTCCCGGACGTGCAGGAAGAGGTGGAGCGCCCGGAGAGGGTCACCGTCGAGGGTCTTTTCGTGGACGGGCGAAAGGCGTGCATTGAGGCCGACGGCCTTCTGGCCCGGATCCTCCAGCACGAAATCGACCACGTGGACGGGATTCTCATCCTCGACCGAATCGGCCCCCTCAAGCGGGACCTCATCAAGCGAAAGCTCCGCAAGCGCCAGCGCGTAGAGGCCTAGCCGACCGACGGGGAGGGAGTCCGCAGGGATGAACATCCTCTTGATGGGGACCCCCGATTTTGCCGTCCCGACGCTGGAGGCCCTGCTGGCCTCCCCCCATGAGGTGATGGGCGCCGTTGCCCAGCCCGACGCCCCCGCCGGACGCGGAAAAAGGCTGAAGCCGCCGCCGGTCAAGGTCCGCGCGCTCCAGGCCGGGATCCCGGTCCACCAGCCGGAAAAGCCGAGACGGGACCTCTGGCCGGGGCTCTCGCCGGACGTGGTCGTCGTCATCGCCTACGGGCAGATTCTCCGGCCCGACATCTTGAACTGGCCCCGGCTGGGCTGCATCAACCTCCACGCCTCCCTCCTGCCCCGGTACAGGGGGGCGGCCCCCATCAACTGGGCCCTCATGGAGGGGGAAACGGAGACCGGCGTGACGTCTTTCCTCATCGAGGAAAAGCTGGACGCCGGAGACATCCTGTTGCAAAGGCGCTGTCCCATCTCTGCGGAGGACACCACGGAGACGCTTTCCGAAAAGCTCGCCCGTCTTTCCGCGGAGGTCTGCCTGGAGACGCTGGACGCCCTGGAGCGGGGGGCCGTCACGCCCGCGCCGCAGGATGAATCGAAGGCGACCTATGCGCGGAAGCTCAAGAAAGAGGACGGTCTCCTGGATTGGCGATGGGAGGCGGCGGTCATCTGCAGGCGCGTCCGCGGCCTGCGCCCCTGGCCCGTCGCCCAGACCCGGTGGGCCGCGGCGGAGGGCGGCGGACCGTCCGGTGAAAGCGGGGACGGGGCCTGGCTTCGGGTGTGGATGGCCGTCCCCGAGGGCGGCGGTGAGCCCGCGCGCCCACCGGACGCGCCGCCCGGGACCGTGGGGGGGCTGGCGGTGAGCCGGCTGGGCCGGGAGGGCATCCGGATCGCCGCCGCCGACGATTGGGTCCTCCTCGCCGAGGTCCAGCCGGAAGGAGGGCGGAGGATGGACGCGAGGGCCTTCTGGCAGGGGCACCGGCTGCCGGCCGGCGCGGTGTTGGGTTGAGACATGCCGAGAGGGGCGCTCCGGAGGCGGGCCGGGAAGACGGAGGCCCGGGACGTGGCGCTGGATTTGCTCTGCGAGGCGGAACGCCCGGGCGCCCGGGTGGACGACCGCCTGCGGGCCTATGAGAGCCGATGCGGCCTGGACGCCAGGGACCGCGCCTTCGTTCGGGAGTTGGTGTACGGCGCCCTGCGCTGGCGGGGCCGGCTGGACGAGGCGCTCGGCCGGCATCTCTCCGGTTCCGCCGACAGGCTCCCGCCGGCCGTCCAGAACATCCTGCGCCTGGGCGCTTACCAGGTCCTCTTCATGGACCGGGTGCCGGTTTGGGCGGCGGTGAACGAGGCGGTGGGGCAGACCCGAAGGCGCGGGCTCGGCGGGCTCTCGGGGCTTGTCAACGGCGTCCTGCGGAATC
>JACPRG010000113.1 GCA_016190025.1 Candidatus Tectimicrobiota bacterium | reverse complement strand
GCCATCTCCTCCGCCCGGCCGAGCCGGTGAAAGGGGACGTCCGCCAGACGCATCTCCAAAACCTTCGGGTCGGCGTGAAAGATATCCCGCATCCCCTCCGTGTCGATGGGGCCCGGGGCCACGGCGTTGACGCGGATGTTCTTTTCGGCCAGCTCGAGGGCCAGGGTGCGGGTCATGTTGACCACGGCGCCCTTACAGACGCAGTAGGGGGAGAGATTGGGCGAGCCCACGAGCCCGAAGGTGGAGGCGAGATTGATGACGCGGCCGCCGCCCGCCTTCACCATGTGGGGCACGACCTTTTGGATGAGGAAGTAGTAGCCGAAGACGTTGACCTCGAGCGTGCGGCGGAACTCCTCGGGCCCGACTTCGAGGAAGGGCTTGAACACCCGGTGGGCGGCGTTGTTCACGAGGATGTCGATCCGTCCGAAGGCCTCGAGGGTCCGCGCCGCGATCTCGTCCATGGCGGAGAGGGCCGAGGCGTCCTTTCCCAGGGCCAGGACGCCCGCGCCGTGTCCCCGGCACTCGCTCTCTACGCGGCTCAGGCCCGAGGGGTTGATGTCCACGAGGGTCAGATTGGCGCCCTCCCGGGCGAAGCGAGCGGCCGTCGCCGCGCCGATGCCGGCTCCGGCCCCGGTGATGATGGCGGTCTTCCCTTTGAGAATCATGCGGGCCTCCCTTGGGGTTTGACACAAACTGTACCGCACCCGCTTCCCAGGGCACAACCCCGGGCTGTGCGGCGGCCCGGAAGGATGGGTCATCGGGGGAATGAGTCTTTTTCGGGCCAGATGAGGATGCTTCCCCTACGCCTTGGCCACCCCCAGGGCGGGGAGCAGCTCCTCCACGTAGATCCGGTACTGTTTCTCCAAATCCCGTCCGATGGGCCGGATGGTGACGTGGTCGACGCCGGCTTCGATGAACTCCTGGATACATTGGACGCAGTGTTCCAGCGGCCCGCAGGCGGTCCAGATCTCCACTCCTTCCCGCGTGAAGTCGCGCGCGTAATATTCGTCCAGGAACGCCTTGGCCTCCCGGAAGGCCGCGTCCCGGTCGGGATTCACGCTGACGCCGTAGTACAGGCAGGTCTTGAATTCCTTCGGGTCCCGGCCTTCCTCCACCCGCATGTCCCGGATGCGCGACAGGTGGTCCTTGAACCGCTCGACTGTGATCTGGTTGGTTTGCCAGCCGTCGGCGTAGCGGGCGATCCGGCGGAGGGCCCGCTCGACGCCCCGCCCGCCGATCCTCTCCGGGTTGGGCGTGCCCGCGATCCAGATGGGACAGGGCCGCTGGATCGGCTTGGGCAGAAGATTCACGTCCTCGAAGGAGTAATATTTCCCGCGGAAGGTGGCGTGCTCGTCCGACCAGAGGGCGCGCAGGGCCTGGATTATCTCTTCCAGACGGCCCGGGCGCTCTTCGCTGGGGATGCCCATCACCTCGAGCTCTTTGGCCGCCGCCGGGTGCTGGCTCGCCGGGTAGCCCATGCAGGCGGCGAGGAGCGCGCGCCCCCCCGAGAGGACGTCCAGGCTGGCCCACTGCAGACCGAAGACGACCGGGTTGCGCTGCACGAGGGTCGCCATGCACGCCACCCCGAGCCGGACCCGCGAGGTGCGGGCGGCGATGGCCCCCAAAAGGGTGACGCTTTCAAGGCGGGGCTTGCTGAGGAGGCTGTCCCCGATCCAGACGGCCTGAAGGACGCCGGACTCCTCCGCCCGCACGGCCATGTCCACGAGGTCTTTCGCCCGCTGGCCCCGGGTGATGACGGCCCGGTTTGAGAGCGTCAGTCCGAAGTCGGTCTTTCTGTGCGCCATGTGTCTCTCCTCTTCGCCCGCCCATCCAGAGACCGGCTGCCGCCCTTCTCCTCTGGGTCGCGCCCGCGCGTCAGTTTACGAGATTTTCCGACCGCTCCCAAGAAACCGCCGTGGATATCCCTGGAGGGCGGCGGCCGGGCGGTTCCGAAGGGGAGGGCGGTCTGCGATCCCCCGCGCGGGCCGGCTTTTCGGTGGTGGGTCAGTTTCGTGTTGGGCGAACGGCCCGTTTCTTCTCCGGCTCGGGCGTTCCCGAAACGGGGGCAGCCCCGAGCGGTGTAGGGGCGACGCGGCGCGTCGCCCTGGGCGAGCTCAAATCGCGGCTACTGAAAAATCAACTGACTCAGGACTGGCTTTTCTCCGGTCTTGACAGTCCGCGACCAAGTCCCGGAGACTTTCACCGCAAGGGTTGGTTTGCGCGCCTTGACGTTTGAATCTCACGAAGGAAAGCGAGGCCTGCCATGGAACACCTGACGGACTATCACGTTCACCTGCCGCATTATGAGAAGGAGGCTGTCCCCGGCGTTCTGGAACGGGCGAGAAGAGCGGGGGTCGGCAGGGTCGTGACGCTCGGGATGGACCTGGAGGAATCCCGGGCGAGCGTCGAGCTCGCCGAGGCCCATTCGGGCGTCTACGCGGGCGTGGGGGTTCACCCCTGGCGGGCGAGCCGGCCCCTCCCTCAGGAAGAGGTGGCCGCGTTCCGGGCTCTCGCCTCCAAGAAGTGCGTCGTGGCCATTGGCGAAGTCGGCATCGACCGGTACGGCAGCGGGGTCGTGGGAGGGGTCCTCAATCGGGGAAACGCCTTTCCCCTCGACGTGCAGAGGGCCGTTTTGCGGCAGATGATCCAGCTGGCCCGGGAGGTGGGGAAGCCCCTGGTGCTCCACGGCCGGATGTCCTACCGGGAGCTCCTTGACTTCCTCCGGGCGGAGAAGGTCGGCGCTCCGGGGGGCGTGCGAGGGGTCGTCCACGATTTCACCGGAGAGGAGGAGACGGCGCTGGGCCTGCTGGCGCAGGGGCTTTACCTCTCCGTCACCGGCGCGGTCACCCGGCCGGACTCCGAGTGCCTGAAGGGGGTTGTGCGGAAGATCCCCCTCGATCGGCTCCTTCTGGAGACCGATTCCCCGGCCCGTCAGTCCATCTCTCACATGAACGAGCGAAACGAGCCGGCTTTCCTCACCGAGACCGTCGAGACCCTCGCCTCCGTCTACGGGCTTTCTGCGGAGGAGATCGCCCTTCGGACCGAAGAGAACCTGCACCGGTTTCTCGGGCTGAGCTGAGCGGACCGTGGGGTCGTCCCTGGTTGGAGCCGGTCCGCTCGCCTTGACAGGGTAGACTGTATTCGTTAACGTACGCCGTTACAGAAAAAGGGGGATCACCGCGTTCCGCAGGGCGCCCGAAAGCGATGCCTGAGGAGTCCCGCTCGCGCATAGGATTGCGGCCATGACCAGATATCAGGTAGGAATCGACATCGGCGGCACGTTCACCGACTTTGTGGTTCGCGAGATGGAATCCGGCGAGCTCTCGGCCCTGAAGGTCCCTTCGACCCCCCCGCACTTCATCGAGGGCGTGATGGACGGGCTGGCCAAATCCGGGCTCGCCCCCGAAAAACTGGACCTGGTGAAGCACGGCTCGACCATCGCCACCAACGCCATCATCGAGCGGCGCGGCGCGCGAACGGGCCTTTTGACGACCCAGGGGATGCGGGCCGTCCTGGAGGCCGCCCGCGCCACCCGCGCGGACATCGCGGACCTCGCCTGGGCGCCTTCGCCGCCCCTCGTCCCCCGGCGCCACATCCTCGAAGCGAAGGAGCGCGTCGATTACGAGGGCAACGTCCTCACCCCTCTCGATGAAGCCACGGTCCGCGAGGCGGGCCGGATCTTCCGCCGCCGCGGGATGGAGGCCGTCGCCGTCGTCTTCCTGAACTCCTTTATGAACCCGGACCACGAGCTCCGGGCCAAGGAGATCCTTCAGGAGTGCTGTCCCGACGCCTTTGTCTGCTGCTCGTACGAGGTCCTGCCGGAGATGCGGGAGTTCGAGCGGACCAGCACGACGGCCGCCAACGCCTACCTGGGCCCAATCGTGGACCGCTACCTGGAGGAGCTGGTTTCCCGGTTCCGGGGGTGGGGATACCACCGGGAGGTCCTGGTGATTCACTCGGCGGGCGGGCTGATGACCTGTCAAGCCGCGAGCCGGATGCCCGCCCGCATCTGTCAGTCGGGTCCGGCCGGGGGCGTCCAGGGGGCGGTCCTGGTGGGAAAGGCGGCGGGTTTTGACAACCTCATCACGCTGGACATCGGCGGCACCAGCGCGGACCTTTCCCTCGTCTATCAGGGAACGCCGCGCCTGACGAACGCCTATTCCGTGGAGTTCAACATCCCCATCTCCCTCCCCGTGGTGGACGTCAAGGCTATCGGGGCGGGCGGCGGAAGCATCGCCTGGATCGACCCCGCGGGGATTCTGAAGAGCGGCCCCCAGAGCGCCGGGGCGCAGCCCGGTCCGGCCTGTTACGGCGCGGGCGGGACGGAGCCCACGAACACGGACGCCAATCTGGTGCTGGGGCGGTTGAACCCGGAAACCTTCCTGGGGGGAGAGAAGACGATCCGGGAGGACCTGGCCCGGGAGGTGATCGAGAAGAAAGTCGCCGCGCACTTCGGCATGAGCGTGGAGGCGGCGGCGGAGGCCATCTTGCGGGTCTCCAACGCGAACATGGTGAACGGCATCCGGCTGATCAGCGTGGAGCGGGGCTACGACCCCCGGGACTTCATCCTGGTCGCCTTCGGGGGGGCGGGGCCCCTTCACGCGGTCGACCTGGCCCGGGAGCTGAACATCCCCAAGGTCCTCATCCCCCCGCTGCCGGGCGTGACCTCCGCGCTGGGGGTTCTGGCCACCGACCTGAAATACGACTTTCTGGCGTCGTTCCTTCAGCGGCAGAGCGAGGTGGACGTGAAGACGCTGAACGAGACGTATGACCGGATGGAGGCGGAGGCGAGGTCCCTCCTGGCCGATGCGGGCGCCCCGGAGGACAAGATGCGGTTTGAGCGGCAGGCCGACCTGCGCTACTTCGGGAAGACGAGCTACCTGACCATCGCCGTCCCCAACGGAAGACTGAACGGAGGCCACGTGGAGGAGATGCTCAACCTCTACAACTCGGAGCACCAGAGGGAGTACGGATACGTGGCGTCCGACGTGGGGGAGATCGAGATCGCCAACCTGCGTCTCATCGCCCACGGGCCGGACTCCGGCGTGAGGCCCCAGAAGGTCTCGGGCCGGGCGGAGGCCGGGAGCGCCCTGAAGGGGCGGCGCAGGGTCTATTTCGGGCAGGCCGGGGGGTACGTGGAGACCCTCGTCTATGACCGCGCGCGGCTTGGGCCGGGCGCCTCCTTCACGGGTCCGGCCATCGTCGAGCAGACCGACACCACGACGGTTCTTCCGCCGGGGGCCTCCGCCGTGGTGGACTCTTATCAAAACCTGATCCTCACAGTGGACGGGGGCTGAGGCGAAAGGGGGACCTCCATCATGAGCCGAACGGAATCCAAGCTGCAGACGCGGGTGGACCCCATCACGTTCGAGGTGCTCCGCAACGCGTTTCGCGCCATCTGCACGGAGGGGAGCGCGCTCCTCGAGCGGGTGTCCTACTCCCCCACCATCACGGAGGGCCACGACTACTCCGTCGCGCTCCTCACCACCGACGCCCGCCTCATCGCCCACGGGTTCAAGGACCAGGCCCCGCACCTGGGGACCTTCGAGGAGGCGCTGAAGGCCACCCTCGCCGACGTGGACCACTGGGGACCCGGCGACGTCTACCTCCACAACGACCCCTACACGGGGGGCACGCACACGAACGACGTCAAGCTCATCCGGCCGGTCTTCTGCCGGGGGGAGCACGTGGCCTTCGCCGTGACCCTCTGCCACTGGGCGGACGTGGGGGGGCCCGTCCCCGGGAGCTTCCACCCCCGCGGCCATGACCACTTCCAGGAGGGGATCCGCCTTCCGGCCATCCCGCTCTACCTGGGGGACCGAGAGGTCCGGTCCACCTTCAAGCTGATCCGGTTCAACACCCGCTGCTACGTCGATCGGCTCGGCGACATCCAGAGCCAGTACGAGACGGCCAAGCTCATGGAGCGCCGCCTGGCCGAGTACATGGAGAAGTTCGGCAAGCAGACCCTCCTGGACGCCTTCGAGGACACCATGGACTACAGCGAGTATCGCTTCGCCCAGGCGGTCGCGGCGCTTCCCGACGGCGTCTACGAGTTCGAAGACTACGGGGACTGCGACATCCTCCACCCGGATCGGCATCGCATCAAGGTCCACTGCCGGCTGACCATCGAGGGCGATCGGTGCACCCTGGATTTCTCCGGCTCCGACCCGCAACCCCGGAGCTCGTGGGGGTTCGCCCGCCCGGCCCTGCTCTCCGCCACCTACGACGGCACCATGCACTCCTTCCCCTTCCTGGCCCCCCTCAACCACGGCATCATCCGGCACCTCAAGATCGTCAGCCGGAAGGGGACCTGCGTGGACGTGAAGGAGCCCAACGGCGTCTCGGGCTACTGCTCGGGCGCCTATGAGAAGGTCGACCACGTGACGATGGGGTGCTGGGCGCAGGCCAACGTCCACGTCAACCCGCGCTACGTCCACGCCGGGAGCCTCAACCTGGAGAACCTATGCACGGGAGGCGTCCATCCCAAGACGGGGGTGGATTTCGTCTCCTATCTCTGGCTGGAGGGAGGGGCGGGCGCCTGCACCTTCCGGGACGGGACCTCCCTCATCAACTCCATCTACATCTCCGGGGCCTCCAACCAGCCCATCGAAAGCTGGGAGCGTTGGTACCCCATGGTCGTCACCCGGTGCGACGTGGTGAAGGACTCCTGCGGCGACGGGAAGTACCGCGGCGGCTTCGGCATCTACCGCGACTTCACGGTGACGGGGAACACGGTCATCACCATCCACGGCGACCGGGAGGAGGTGACCCCGTACGGGATCGCGGGGGGGACCAACGGGGGGCCCAACCAGTTGTTGAAGGGCCCTGGAACGCCGGAAGAGAGGAACCTGGGGATGTTCTGCGTCGCGGAGCCTCTTAAGCCGGGAGACACGATCCTGTTCATGTCAAACGGAGGGGGAGGCTGCGGGGACCCCCTGGACCGGCCGCCGGAGGCGGTCCTGGAAGACGTGATCGACGACTACATTAGCCTAGAGAAGGCCCGCGACGTGTACGGTGTGGTGATCCGCCCCATCGACCCCGAAATCCTGCAATTCGAGATCGACCGGAAGGCGACGGAGGCGCTCCGGGCGGAGCTTCGCCGGCGCCCCCGCCGCCGGGGGACCGGCCCCGGGGAGGTCAACTCCCACGGCGAGAAGATCCGCGTCGACTGGGAGAAGGTCCGCCGGCTCACGGCGTAAAGGGGAAGAGCCTCTCCTCAACCCGGCAGGGAGTCCACGGCCGCCACCGCCTCCACCTCGACCAGGAGGTCGGGGTCCATGAGCGCCTCGACCTCGATCATGGCGCTGACGGGGAAGTCCCGGGGGATGTACTCCTTGCGGATGGCGGCGATCTGGGGATAGGCCTCCGACTTGGTGACCCGGCGGGTGACGAAGTTGGTGATCTTGACGATGTTCTCCATCGTTCCGCCGGCCTCGGCCAAAATCGCCTTCAGGTTCTCCATGATGTGCCGGTACTGGGTGGCGATGTCTCCTTTGCCGACGACCCGGCCGTCGGGGCCCCAGGCGACCTGTCCGGCGATGAAGATGAGGGTCCCGCCGGTGACCGCCACCGCCTGGGAGTAAGGGCCCACGGGAGGACCCGTCTTTTTGTACATCCTTGGGGAATCCAGGATCTTTTTGGGCATGGTTCGACCTCCGTGGCCTGACAGGCCGCAGGCAAGTTCCCTCGGACTCCTCTTTCCCGCGGGAGTCCTCCTGGCGGGACACTGAGGGAGGAACGAGAGAGGAATTTTCCCTTCGGCCGGGTTCTCCGGTTCCGCCGAAGGATACCGCAGGCGGCGGAGGGCCGTCAACGAAGGGGGGCCGTCGAGATTGGGGGAACCCATGCGGGTTGACGTTCACGCGCACTTTTTTCCGCCCGAGTATTTCCGGGAGGTCTTCGGCCGGTCGCGCGCCGATCTGGTGATGCAGGACGAGGAAGGGAAAGAGGTCCTGTTCGGCCTCACCGAGCCCAGCTGGGACCTCGATCTCCGCCTCTCTCACATGGAGGAAGCCGGCGTCAGGGCGCAGGTCCTCTCCCTCACCAGCCCGAACGTCTATTTCCCCGATGAGGCCAAGAGCTGCGACCTCGCGGTCCTTTGCAACGACGCGTACGCGGAGATCTGCCGCAAGAACCCCGGGCGGTTCTTCTTCTTCGCAAGCGTCCCCCTGGTGAGCGCCCAGAAGGCGGTGGACGAGCTCCACCGGGCAGCGGCCCTGCCTGGAATGAAGGGCGTCATGCTCGGCACGAACGTCCTGGATCGCCCGCTCAGCTCCCCCGAGTTCGTCCCTTTCTTCGAGGCCCTGGACCGCCTCGGCCTTCCCCTCTACCTCCATCCCATGAACACCACCGGCCGGGAGGCCATGCGGGAGTTCGCGCTCGAGGTGCTGGTCGGCTTTCCGGCCGAGACCACGCTGGCCATCACCCGGATGGTGTTCAGCGGCCTGATGGAAAGGTTCCCCCACTTCGACGTGATCCTCGCGCACATGGGCGGGACGGTCCCGTTCCTGTGCGAGCGGATCGACTACGGGTTCACCGACTTCCCGGAATGCCGCCGGCACATCCCGAAGCCGCCCAGCGAGTATTTCCGGGGCTTTTATTACGACACGGCGCTCTCGTACGGCCGTCCCACCGTCCGCTGCGTCGCCGAGTTCGCCGGACCGGGCCATATCCTGTTTGGAACGGACTATCCCTTCGGAATGGAGAAAAAGCTCCACTGCCTGACGGTGGAAGGCGTGGAGAGGTCGGGCCTTTCTCCCGAAGACCGGGAGAAGGTCTATTGGGGAACGGCCCAGGGGGTTCTGAAGATCCCGTCGTAACAGAGGGACAACCTGTCCCGTCGAGGTTTCTTCGGAAGGGGCGGGGGGGAAGCCGGGGCTTCGCTCTCGGAGAGGAGGTTGTGAGATGGGAAAACAGTCCAAGGTTCGTGTGGGTCTCGTTCTCCCCGAGTCGTATTACGGCGAGGAAGAATGGCGGAACGCGGAGGCCGCCCTGAGATACGCCGAGGAGGCCGCCTCGAAGGGGGTGGAGCTCCTCCTGTACCCCGAGGGATATCCGGGCCCCGCCACCGGGCCCCTGGACAACCCGAAGTACCCCTTCAGGTGCATTGACAAGCTGGCGGAAGCCGCGAAGAAGCACGGCATGTACATCATCGCCGGGGACGTCATCCCGAGCGAAGTCCCCGGCGCCCAGAGGCTGAGTCTCCGGATGTGGTCGCCGGAGGGTCGGGAAGCGGGGTGCTATTTCCGCCAGCAGCCCGACACCCCCCCGCTCAACGCCTATCTCTACAATGGGAAGGCCCACCTGCTGCCGGGGAAGGGGCCCTGCGTCGTGGACACCCCCTTCGGACGCGTCGGTCTTCAGATCTGCAGCGAGCTCTTCGTCCCGGAGCTCGTGCGCCTTCTCATGCTCGAGGGGGCGGAGATCATCGTCTCCCCGGTCCACGGCCTCCACAGCAAGAGCGGCTTCCACGCGGACGCCGTGAGGGATACGTGGCGTTGCATCGCCCGGGCCCGCGCGGCGGAGAACATCATGTACGTCCTGGTCACCCAGAACCTCTACCGGGGCGCGAGCGTGGATTACCCCCGGCAGATGATCTCCGGGGCCATCGCGGCGGGTCCGGAGGAGATGGTCGCCTCCCTGGAGAAGCCGGGCGTCTTGGCGGCCGACCTGGACATGGACCGGCTCCGTTATCTCCGGTCCCAGAACTATGACGAGGAGAACCTCTCCCGGTCGGACGACTCCGCCCGCAAACCCCTGGGCTGCCGCCCGGGGCAGCTTTTCGAGCGCAATCCGGCGCTTTACCGGAAGCTCACCGAGCCGAGCCCGTACTCTTTCAATTACCACTACTGGGAGAAGGGCCTGGACACCTGGCAAGAGGATTACGCGCGCATCTATGGAGAGGGCTACAAGCGCATCCTGGCCAAGACCAAGGGGCCGTTCAAGTTCCAGAAGGCATGACCGGTTTCTCTCGGAGTGGATGACGGGCTTTCTCCTGATCGGCGAAGCCGGATGAAGGCCGCCGGGCGCTCAGGACGGGGAATGCGCGGCGGCCTTCTTTGTTTACAATCTTGATCGCGGTTGTTAATCTGGCGACACGAGTAAATCCGTCGCAAGGAATGGGGGGACGCCCGGCAGCCGGCGCTGAGGACGGAAAGGGAGGAAGATTTCTCTTTGTCCTCTGGCCGGGGGCTCGGGCCGTTCTCAACCGGAAGGACCAGTCAGGCGGAGGGGCAAGGGTCATGAAGCGGACAATCTGGAAAGCCGGTGTGGCGGTTGTGGCGGCTTTGTTGTTTCAAGTCTCTTTCGAGGCGCGCGCGGCGGATCGGGTGACCTTCCAGCTCGGCTGGGTTCCCAGCGGACGGGACCTTGCCTTCTTCGCCGCCAAGGGCCAGGGCTTTTACCGCAACAAGGGCCTGGACGTCAATCTGGTCCGGGGCTACGGCGGCGCGGATGCGATCCAGAAGGCCGCGACCAAGGTGGTGGAGTTCGCCTTCGGGGACGTTGCCCAAAACATCCTCGGCCGCTCGAAAAGGGAAGCCAACGTCAAGCAGCTCTTCATGTATCACGCCAAGGCCATGTACGCCATCACCACCCTGGAGGGCCTGGGGATCAGGACCCCCAAGGACTTAGAGGGGAAGAAGCTCGGCGGGCCTCCCGGCGACGCCACGTGGGCGGTCTTCCCCGCCTTGGCTGCCGCCAACGGCCTCGACCGGAGCACGATCACCATCGTCCACATGGACCCGGCGGCCACCGTGCCGAGCCTGCTGTCGGGCAGGGTCCAGGGCATCGGCGCGTGGGTCTATCAATTCCCCATCGTCAAAAAGGCGGCCGCCAAGCAGGGGAAAAAACCCTATCTGATTGCTTTCTCCAAGTGGGGCGTGGACATCTACAACATCGGCGTGGTGGCTCATGACGACACGATTAACCAGCGGCCGGATCTGGCCCGCCGCTTCGTCGAGGCGACGGCCCTGGGGGCGAAGTACGCCATCGAGAATCCGGAAAAGGCCATCGAGGATTTCGCCAGGATCACGCCGGAGATGGACAAGGAAGTCAACCTGGAGATGTGGCGGATCACCGCGGAGTACATGGTCACGCCGGAGGCCCTGCAAAACGGCCTGGGATACATGGCCGAGGCAAAGTGGAATAAGACTCGGGAGATCGTCGCGAGCGCGTACAAGATCTCCTCGCCGCCGCCCGTTTCTGAGCTGTACACCAACCGGTTCGTGACGAAGGTGATCCCGAAGAGGTAGCGCGCAAAGAATCGGTTTCGGCGGGAAGGGGTTCCAGCGGGTTGGTCCGGCCAAAATGGCCGGAGGGCTTTGAGGCGCGCCCGGTGAGCCGCGGCCCCTTTCGGATCGCCGGCGGCTCGTAGTTCCTGGCGCGAGGAGGCGCCAGGCGGCGTGGTCGGGCGGAGGGAGCCCGCCGTTTCCCAAAGAATCGAACGTCTGGTTATTTTTTTTGAGCGCCCTTTCCGCCCTGTCTTTTGCGCCCCGACCCGGGGGGGAGGAAGGGCTGATTTTTTCGCTTTGCGTTTCCTTTTCTCCGGCTTCCAATCGGCCGTGGTTTCATGTATTTGTGGCTTGTTTGTGACCGGCCTGGCGATTCGGCGGAAGCGGCCCATGGGAGCTCCAGCGAAGATTCGAGTCGAAGGGGTCTCGAAGACCTTCCGATCCGGCGTCCGGGAGGTCCCCGCCCTGGAGGGAATCCATCTGGACGTCCGGGAGGGAGAGTTCGTCTCCATCCTGGGGGAAAGCGGATGCGGGAAAACGACCCTTCTGCGGATTGTCGCCGGCCTCATTTTCCCCTCCTTGGGCCGGGTGGTCCTCGACGGGTCGGCGGTCACGGGGCCCCGGCGGGAGATGGGCTTCGTTTTCCAGCAATCGGTCTTGCTGGATTGGCGGACCGTGATGGAGAACGTCCTCCTACCGGTCGAGATTTTCCGGCTTCGCCGCGATGGCTTCCAGCCGGAAGCCCAGAAGCTCCTCGACCTGATGGGCCTGAGCGGTTTTGAGGGGCATTATCCCGTCCAGCTCTCCGGAGGGATGCAGCAGCGCGTGGCGATCGCCCGGGCCCTGATCCTGAAGCCTTCCGTCCTCTTGATGGACGAGCCCTTCGGGGCCTTGGACGCCATCACCCGCGAGCAGATGAACCTGGAGTTGCTCCGGATCTGGAGCCTGACCCGGAACACGGCCCTTTTCGTCACGCACGACATCGCCGAGGCCGTCTTCCTCTCGGACCGGGTGCTCCTCCTCAGCAGCCGTCCCGGAAGGGTGAAGGAGGTCTTCGAGGTGAGCCTTCCCCGCCCGAGGGTTCTCGAGCACCGCTATCAGGCCGACTTCATCCACCTCTGCCGAGAGATCAAACGGGCGATGGCGTAGGAGAGAAAAGGTGGCCATCGAGGAACAAAGGCCCGTGACCAAAGGGGAAGCCCCCCGCCTCTCCTGGGTGCAGACCCCCCAGGGCGAGGTTTTCCTGACGGCCCTCGTCTTTGTGGCTTTCCTGTTCCTCTGGTGGGCTTACGTCCGCATTCTGGATCTCTCCAACCTGGTTCTGCCGGGCCCGCTGACCGTCTGGCGCTCCCTGCTCGAAAACGTTTCCAGCGGTCTACTCCTCGTCCACCTCTGGGTGACCCTGAGCGAGATCCTTCTGGGCTTCCTCGCGGGGAGCGTCCTCGGGATTTCCCTCGGCACGGTCATTGCCCACAGCCAGCTTGCGCGGAAGATCCTGAACCCCTACATCCTCGCCTCCCAGGCCATGCCGAAGCTGGCCTTGGCCCCCATCTTCGTCGTCTGGTTCGGCTATGGGCTCCTCCCCAAGATCGTCATCACGGCCCTCATCTGCTTTTTCCCCCTGTTGGAGAACACCATCATCGGCCTGACCGAGGTGAGCCCCCACCAGATCGAGCTCTTCCGCGCCCTGACGGCGAGCCGCTGGCAGACCTTCTACAAGCTCCGCGTCCCCAACGCCCTCCCCGTCATCTTCGCCGGACTGCGGGTTGCCATCACGCTCGCCGTCGTCGGGGCGGTCGTGGGGGAGTACGTGGGCGCCAATCGGGGTCTCGGCGCCCTCATCATCGCCACGCAGGGGAACTTCGACACGCCGCTGATGTTCGCGGTCTTCGTCGTCTTGACCGTCGTCGGGGTCGTTCTCTACAAGGGGATGCAATGTCTGGAGAAGACCTTCTTTGCGTGGAGGTATCTGAAGCGCGGGGATTGAGAGACGGCGGTGGAGGAGGGGACTCCCCGCCGGGCCGTTCCGGTTTCTGGGAAGGGGGGATGGCCATGAAGGGAGAAAGGGAGGAGGATTCATTCTCGGCGAAGCGAGTCATCGGCGGGCAAGGCAATGAAGAAGTCCGAGTCGGAGGGGATCTTCACAGGAGGAGCACTTCATGCGGATGATTGACCTGAGCATCGCCCTGGAGAGCGACCCGAGCCCTTTGATGCACGTGGAGGTCAAGTACCTGGACCACAAGGAGGGGACCAAGGAGTACAACCAGCTGGGGATCAAGACCGAAGACCTCCCCAAAGGCCTCGCCTATGCGGACGACGAAGTGAACTCCACCACCCACGGCGGCACTCACATGGACGCCCCCTGGCACTTCCATCCCACGAGCGGCGGGAAGCCGGCGCGGACCATCGACCAGATCCCCGTCGAGTGGTGCTTGGGAGACGGGATCTGCCTGGACTTTCACGACCGGCCGGACGGGACGCGCCTGGAGATCGAGGACATCCAGAAAAAGCTCAAGGCGGCGAAGGTCGCGCTGAAGCCGGGCAACATCGTTCTGTTCTACACCGGGGCCATGCATTCCTGGGGGAAGGCGGATTTCTGGGAGCGCGGGTGCGGCCCCGGCCGGTCGGCGACTCTTTGGATGATCGACCAGGGGATCCACGTCATGGGCACCGACGCCTGGAGCTTCGACCGGCCCTACAAGTACTGGATCGCCGACTACAAGCGCACGGGCGACAAGTCCCTCATCTGGGAGGCCCACCTGGCGGGCATCGAGAAGGAGTACTGCCACCTGGAGAAGCTGACGAACCTGGACAAGCTGCCCCCCTCGGGCTTCCAGGTGGCGTGCTTCCCCATCAAGATCAAAAAGGCGAGCGCCGGCTTCGTCCGGGCGGTCGCCCTCTTCAAGGATTGATCCGCCGCCCGGGGGCCGCGCAAGGGGGTCCCCGCCGCGGCGGATGGAGCCGCGGGCCTTTGGGCGAAGCGCCCAAAGGCCGCCGAATCTCATGATGACCGACGCCCAGATTGACGCCGCCAACCGGGAGGTCATCGAAAGGATCTTCAAGGCGGACGTGTGGGTGATCGGCCTCTCCGCCGCCCGCGAGGCGGTCGCCGGACTGGGGGACCGCTTCATCCTTCACGCGGGGCCTCCCGTCGCGTGGGATGAGATGGTCCTCGCCATGCGCGGCGCCGTCACCGGCGCCCTGGTCTATGAAGGCTGGGCCCCGGACCTGGAAGAGGCGGACCGCCTCGCGGCTTCGGGCCGCGTCCGGTTCGCTTCCGCCCACGACCACGGCTTTGTCGGGCCGATGGCCGGGGTGGTCTCTCCCTCCATGCCCGTCTTCGTCTTCGAGAACCGCGCCTGCGGAAACCGGGCCTTCGCCACGCTGAACGAGGGGCTGGGAAAGGCCCTTCGCTTCGGGGCCAACTCGCTCGAGGTGCTCGACCGCCTCCGCTGGATGCGGGACGTCCTTTCTCCCGCGCTGGCCGTGGCCCTGTCCCGCGCGGGACCCCTCGACGTCCGGGCGATGATGGCGGAGGCCCTCCACCGGGGGGACGAGGTCCACAACCGCAACAAGGCGGGGACGGCTCTCTTTCTGAAGACCCTCTTCCCGGCCCTCGCCCGCTCCGTGCGGGACGCCGAGACGGTGGCCCGGGTGGCGGAGTTCATCGGCGGCAACGACCACTTCTTCCTGAACCTGTCCATCGGCGCGAGCAAGGCGACGCTGGACGCCGCCCACGGGGTGCGCGGGAGCTCCGTCGTGACGGCCCTCGCGGCCAACGGCCGGCGCGTGGGCATCCGGGTAAGCGGGCTGGGGGACCGCTGGTTCACCGCGGCGGCGCGCGTCGCGCGGGGGAAGTTCTTTCCCGGCTACACGGAGGCCGACGCCAACCCCGACATGGGCGACTCCTACATCTCAGAGATGGCGGGCACCGGCGGCTTCGCCATGGCGGCGGCGCCGGCGATTGTGAGCTTCGTCGGCGGGACGCCGAGCGAGGCGCTCAACTACACGCTCCGGATGTACGAGATCACCCTGGGCGAGCATCCGCTCTTTACGATCCCGGCCCTGGATTACCGGGGCACGCCGACCGGGGTGGACGTGCGGAAGGTGGCGGCCACGGGGATCCTGCCCTTCATCAACACCGGGATCGCGCACCGGGAGGCGGGAGTCGGCCAGGTGGGGGCGGGCCTCGCCCAGCCGCCCCTTTCCATGTTCGAGGACGCCGTTTGCGCCCTCCGGGCGCTTTGAGAGAAAAGAGTCTGGGAGGGCGCAGGGGGGCTACGAAGAGCGGCGCTTCCTGGAGGGTTCGGCCGGCCTTCCGGCGTATTTCCTCTCCTGCTCGTTGATCTCCGCGAGGCGGGTCAGGCGGTTCCGCTCCTCCATGGTGATGAGCGATTCCAGGCGCCCGGCCGTCGTCCCCTCTTCCCGGAGCGCGCCGAGGATGCGCTGGACGGCCCTGGCGCCCGCGCGCAGGACGCAGTTGGCGAAGAGGGCCACCTTGTAGCCCATCCCCTCCAGCTCCCCGGCGCTGAGGAGGGGGGTCTTTCCGCCCTCGACCATGTTGGCGACCTGGGGGACCGGGACTTCTTTGGGGATGCGGGCCATTTCCTCCCGGGTCAGCGGGGCCTCGACGAAGGTGAGGTCCGCGCCCGCCTCGGCGTAGGCGCGCGCCCGCTCCAGGGCGGCCTCCAGGCCCAGGCTCTCGCGCGCGTCCGTCCGGGCGATGACCACCAATGCCTCGTCCTCCCGGGCGTCCAGGGCGGCGCGGATCTTTCCCACCATTTCCTCCTGCGGCGCCACCTCTTTTCCCTCGAAGTGTCCGCACTGCTTGGGGAAGACTTGGTCTTCGAGCTGAATCCCTCCCACCCCGATGCGGCCGAAGGCCTTGACGGCGCGGACGACGTTGGCGGGACCGCCGTATCCGGTGTCCGCATCGGCGATGACCGGCCGCTCCGTCGCCTCCGCGATGCGGCTCACCTGCTGGAGGACCTCTCCGAAGCTGAGGAGGCCCTTGTCCGCCAGGCCGAGCTGGCTGTTGGAGATCCCCGCCCCGGTGGCGTAGACGACGGGAAAGCCGGCGTCTTCGATCAGCCTGGCCGTCAGGGCGTCGTAGGCCCCGGGGACGATGAGGATCCCCGGCTTTGCCAGCAGCCGCCGGATCTGTTCTCCGGGATGGTCTTTCGCCGCCATTTATCCGGTTTCCCGCTGGAAAAGGGTGCATTAGGACCTATCTCAAAATCCCATTTCTCAATCATTGGGCCTTTGGTCGTCATTCCCCCCGATTACATCGGGGGCAAGCCTGTCCCTGCGGAAGCGGGGACGAAGGCGGGAATCCAGAGTTTTTCAAGCTCTTCTGGATGCCCGCTTACGACATGCGAGCATGACGGTTAGGGCACTATCAATTTTGAGATGGGTTCATGTCAATGATTGAGTGT
>JACPRG010000117.1 GCA_016190025.1 Candidatus Tectimicrobiota bacterium | reverse complement strand
GAACGTCACCCCCTCCACCCGCACGTGGCCCCGAGAGCGGCCCTCAATCCCCCGCGCCCCACGAGTCTCCACAACCCCCCCACCAGAGTCCAGAACCTCCAAGACCCGGTCCACGCTGGCCCCGGCGGATTTGAGGCTTCCGTACGTCCCCAGCAGGCTTTGCCAAGCGCCTTGCATGGACTGGAGATAACCGAGGAAGACGAGAAGGCTGCCCACTGAGAGAGACCCCGCGAGAACCCTGCGGCCCGCAAGATAAAGGATCGAGGCGACGCCCACCGTCGTGATCAGGCCGTTGGCCAGCGTGTAGGCGTCCTTCAAGAAGGTGCCGCGCCGGGAGAGCGAGACCGCATCCGCCGCCAGGCGGCGGTACTCGTAGCCGTTTCGTTCCTCGGTCCCGAAGGCCTGGACGATGGGAATCGCCGTCAGGGTTTGATGGACGAAACTCGTCAGGCGCGAGTGCGCCGCGCGGTTCATGCCGGCGTTTCGCTTGAGACGGCGGCCGAAAAAGCACGCCGACGCCCCGAGCGCCGGCGCGATCCCCAACAAGGGAAGAGCGAGCCCCGGATCCAGTCGGAAGGCCACCACGCTCAGGGTTGTCAGCAGAACGATTTGCTGCGCAGGCGTGACCAGAAGGCCCTCGCAAACGGTGTAGACGCACCACGTATCGGTTGTGAGGCGGTTCAGGGTGTCGCCCACGGTCCGGCGGCTATGAAAGATCGGCGAAAGACGCTGGAGCCGGTGGAAGAGATCTGCGGCCAGGGCGTGGACCATGCGCTGGCCCGCGGCGGCCCAGGCCCAGTTGAGGCCCGTGTCAACGGCGCTGCGCAAGGCAAAGAGGGCGACACTCCCGAGGGCCGCCGCGATGATAAGGACCACCGGCGTGGCGATGGGCCGCACCTCCTCCAAAAGCAGGCGCGGCGAATCCGGGAGAGGAGCGCCTCCCAGCGCGAAGTCCACCAGCACCTTCAACGGCCATGGCTGGAGCGCCGCCACCCCTGAGGCTGCGAGGGTCAACCCCGAAACCAGCAAGAAGGTGCGCCACTCGCCCCGCGCGTATCGAAGGATTCGTCCGTATCGCCGCAACGTCTCTTCACCACCTTCCGGCCGTCCCGTGCGCCCGGCGGTTCGGGCTGAGCGGAACTCTCCGCGGATCCCGCCGACCCAGGCCGGTTCCGGGATCGGCGACTTTTCGGACGGCGAACGGCCGGAACCCATTGCTGGACAACGCGTCAAACGCGCGGATCACCCGGTGCATGGCGGCCCCGCATTCTTTCAGCGTGCGCAGCGCGAGAAACGCGCCCGCGGTTCCGAGGGCCGATGCGACGAGCCAGGCCCCGTCGGCGGCCGCCCAACCCAAAAGGGCGAAGAGGATCAGGATCAGGCAGATCCCCGCGGTCGAGAATTTCGGCCACGTGAAAAAGCGCGCCAACTGCCGCCCCGCGCCGTGCTCCTCGATGGCCATTCGGACGCGGACGGCACCCAGCAGCCCGCCGGCGATCTCCAGATCCCAGGGATCAAAGTCTCCCCCTTCGCGGACCCCCCCCTGGTTTGCCCGCAGGGTCGTTTCCAGCGACCGGAGCCACTCTTCGGCCGCCCGCCATCTCTCGCTCCAGATGGTGCTCAACCGGCGCCAGGGGAGCGACAGGCCGGGTCCGCCGCCCAACCGCCAGGGCGTCAAGCCGTGGGCCGCCCGCCCCCACAGCCGCGCGACCGGCTGGATCAGGTGCAGGAGCGCGGTCAGGATAAACAGCGTCATCCGCTCCGCGGCCGGCCGGGGCGCGCCCGTGAAGGAAACCTGCGCGGCGCTCAGGGCCGCCTGAACGAGGGGCACGCCCACCGCGGCGAGGAGCAGCGGCACAGTGAGGAGCAGGGGCTTCCACAGTGCGCCCAGGACAGAAAGGGACGTGAGAACCAGGACCACCAAGTACCACTCCGGCATCAGGGGAAGGGAGCCGAGCAGAGTCGGTGCCGGTTGATACAGTGACTGGAACGGCGCGCACCCCCACATGCCGTGGTAGATCCGGGCCCGGCACCACTCGAGCCTCTTTGGGAGGCCCTTCCCATACACCCTTCCGGCCCACTTCAAATGGCCGGCGCCGTTGAACTTGGCGGGCCACTTTCGCTCCAGCATCGCTTCGGCCTTGCCGTATCCTCTTTGCTGCCGCCAGAAGGCGCGGATGGAGGGACGGCGGTGGTGCCAGACCATGGCGGCGGGGTTGAAGCCCAGCGTCCAGCCCTTGTCCTGGAGTTTCCAGCAGAGGTCGACGTCATCCCCAGCGATGCGGAACTGGGGGTCGAACCCGCCGACCGCCTGGAGGGCGGATTTCCGGAACGCCATGTTGCAGCCCGGAATGTGCTCCGCCTCCTGATCGGAGAGGAGGACGTGATTGGGGCCGCCCGGGGCGTTGGCGACGCATTCGGCGATGATCCGCCCGCAGGGAGGGGCGATATTGGGCCCGCCGATCCCCGCATGGGAGGAGTTCATGAAAGAGGAAGCGAGGTAGGACAGCCAGTGGGAGTCGGGCCAGGCGTCGTCGTCGATGTACGCCACAATCTCCCCCGTCGCCGCCTCCATCCCGGTGTTCCGCGCGCTGCTCAGGCCGCGGTTTTCCGTCCGGATCAGCCGGACGTCGTATTCCGCCGCGATGGCGGCCGTGTCGTCCGTGGACCCGTCGTCCACCACGATCACTTCGTAGTCGGGATACTCCAGTTTCCGCAGGCCTTCCAGGCAATCCCGGATCATCCGGCCCCGGTTATACGTGCAGACGACCACCGAGATTCGAGGAGGCTGATCCAGCGGAACCGGAACCTCGGCGAACACCTTCCGCACGGCCCACAGCGCCCTCTTGGGGCGTCTTTGGCGGTCGGTGAGGCCGAACGCCCAGTCTTCAATGTCGAAGCCGCCCCGGTACCACTCGTCCGTCCAGGAGAACATGAAAGCCCCGGCGCACCCGGTTTCGAAAGCGGTCCGGACCTGCCAGTCCAGAACGCGCGCCTGGGCGGCCTCTCCGTGGCGGAGGCTGTCCAGGCCGATCTCAGCCATGATCAGCGGCCGCTCCCCGGCCAGGTTTTGCAGGCGCGCCAGGTAAGCGCGAAGGCGTTCCCGCGACTCCAGATACACGTTGAAGCAGACGGCGTCGATGAACGGAAGCCGCAGGTATTCCGTGGAGGGGTAGTTCACGTAGGTCACCAGGCCCCCGGGGTCTTCCTCCTTGGCGCTCCGATAGAGCCGCTCCAGTTGCCGCTCCACCTGTCGCCGGCCGTGCCAGCGCACGATGGAGGCCGGGATCTCGTTTCCGATGGTGTAGCAAAGGATGGCCGGGTGGCCGGCGCACTGCCGGACGCCGCCGCGCACCCGTTCTTCGACGGACCGGATGAATTTCCTGTCGTGGAGGCGCGCGACATGGTGCTCCCACGGCAGGCCCACCATGACGCGCAGGCCATGCCGGCCGGCTGCGTCCAAAAGCCAGCGGGGCGGCACGGTATACGTGCGCAGCGCGTTGATGTAATTCGCCCGCATCAGGGCGAAATCCCTTTCGACGGCTTCCAGGCTGCGGTACTCGTTTCCGTCCTCATCCGGCCGGAACGGGCCGTACGTCACACCCCGGACGTAGAGCTTCTTGTCCCCGACGAAGAGGAATTTTCCCTTCGCAACCGGCCTGGGACCTGTCAGGGGGTGCGCCGTCGCCTTGGGACCGAGTGCAAGACGTTCCGGATGAAATCCATTCCCCGACCCTGAGTCACCATTGCGAACCCAGGGCCAAAGTGCTAGCTCGCTCTCAACGCCACTCTCCACCTGAAACCCTCCGGCCTCCCGTTGACGGTGTGCGCAATCCAGGCTTCAACCCTCGATACACCCCGCCGCCTGTAACGGTCCCGCACAAAAGAAAAGGACGCGCCGTCCACTTTCGGGGCATCCTTCATTCCGGCATCCGTTCAGGCGGTTGCGGCCCTTCATGCATGAACATGAATTAGACTGCTCCCCGTTCCCGAAACCGCGCGGCGTCGCCCTTCTTTCGGGGCGCCGCCTCCCGACGCCCCTTTTGGCAGAGCCGCCGAAAGGGCGACTCGGCTCGATGAAGCTGTCTTGGGGAAGAGTCGCGACGGCCTGGTTGGGGCGTTACCTGTTCAAGCGGACCCCGGGCCTCCTCGCCCGGGAGGTGTTCAAAGGAACGACCTTTATTTGCGGTGGGACGTTCCGAATAAACTAACGCTTGACGGGAGGGAAAGGTTTCGAGGAAATTCTGGGCCTAGCGGTTTTTCCGCGCGGGGGCGATGGCCAGGGAGAGCGCTTTCATTTTCTCCGGAGGGGCGTATCCGACCAGGGCGTAAACGGACTTGCCGCGCCGCCAGATGGACGTTGGAGGGCTGTCCTCCCCGGTCTTGATTTCCCACTGGTTCTCCGGGATCTCGGCCCAAGCGACGTCCTGCTTCGGCGGCAGGACCACGAGCAGAACGGGTTTGCCGTCCGAGCGAAACAAGATCGTGGGGACCTTTTCCCCGTAGATGTTTGCAATTCCGGCCTCCTCCAGTGCGAATTCGGCGCTTTCCCGGAAGAAGACCTCCGGCTGGTAGTGGAGGGTCGTCTCGAACCAGGCCTGGACTTTGTCGAGGCGGGAGTTCTTTGTCCTGGCCGGCTGTTGGCCGAGCATGGCGCTGTGATACGCGGCCCTCGCCTCTTTCGCGATGATTCGATAAGGGTCTTTCGACCCTGGGAGCCACCCGAAGCTCCACCAGCCCGCAGCGATCACCAGCGAGGCGGCTACGGCGCCCACCAGTGTGGCGCGAAATCTTTGCTTTTCCCTCACTTTTCTTTCTTCTTTCAACAGGTCCACGAAATGTTGACGCAACTCCGGCGACGCCGCATGCTGGGCGACGAGCCGGTTCACCAGAGAGGAAACCTCGGCCTGCGCCTCGAACTGGGCCTTTCGTCCCAAACGGGCCGCTTCCTGACGCACCGAGTCGGCTTCTTCGGGGGTCGCCTCACCCCGCAAGACCTTCTCCCAGCGGGTTTCGAGGTCCTTTCCGGGGCTCTCGGTGCGGTCAGGGGGCGTCCTCATTTTATCACGTGCTCCCGGTAATCTTTCAATTTCTTTCGCAGGGCGGCTCGGGCTCTCCAAAGCCTGCTTTTCACCGTGCCGATGGGAATTCCCATGATCTCGGCGATTTCCTCCAGGGAAAACCCCTCCACGTCCGCCAGAAGCACGGCCGACCGCTGCTCGACGTCCAGGCTGGCCAGGGCTTCATTGAGGTCTTTCCGGAGGAGTTCGGGCGGTAAGTCTGCAAGCCCTCCTTCCTCTCTCTCTTGGGGGAGGTTTCCGTCGTCCTCCGGGTAGCCGGCTGAGGTGACTTCATATTGCCCCCGCCGCACACGATTGATGTAAGTCCTCCTAATGATTGTAAACAAATAAGTCTTGATTTCGGTTCCCGGCGAATAGCCTCTCCAGTTCAAAAGGGCCCTGGAGAGGGCGTCGTGGACGACATCCTCCGCCTCATCGGGGTCATGTGTCAACCACCGCGCAAAGCTGTAAAGGGAGTTCAGGTGGGGAAGGAGCTCACGGAGAAATCTCTCTCTCTTGGAGGAGGACATCAATCAGCCCTCCGGGCTGAAAATCGATCAAGCCACGGCGCGGCTCAATAAGCGCGCGCTGAAGGCCATCGATGATCACTGGGTATGGTCAAGCGCGAAAACGCGGCGCCCCTTTTCAAGGCAGGGAATGAGCCCCTCGCGCCGCCTTCTCCGCGCTCGTGCACTCTATAGCTCTATAGCTAAAGTCTACCATCCCAAGGGAAAGCCGTCTATCCCGAAGCGCGTAGTCTGCCGGTCCGTCGTGACGCTGTACACCTTTCCGTCCCCGCAGGGTGGGGCTGCCCCGGCTCAGAGGGCTGCCTTCGGGACCCCGCAATCCCGGCAATACCCCGCGCCATCGACTGGATGGGCGGACGGACCCCTTTTGCAGGTTTTGCCTTTATCCGAGTGCCGGGGTGTCTTGGAAATCTTTGGACGGAGACTGCCGCGAAGGACGCCTCCGGCGGGACGCGAACCTCTGGCCGGCCACTTTGCGACGCTCAAAATCTCAGAGGCGTCCAAGCGCGGGAGGCGTGCGTTCCCGCTTGCTTGGACGCCTCTGTCTTACCATGCCACTCCACCGGGTGAAACCGGCGGAAGAAACCTCTCTCTCCCCCGGACCGCCCGTTCCGGGGTCAGCTCGCCGGGTTGGCGGTGGCTCCGCCTACTGCCCCATGAACGGTTGCAGCTTGACCAGGGTCGTTTTCCCGACGCGGCCGTCGGCCTTGAGCCCGTTCGCCTTTTGGAAGGCCATGACCGCGGCCCTGGTTTTCCGTCCGGCCACCCCGTCGATGGGACCCGGGTCGAATCCGGCCTTTTTGAGGGCCGCCTGG
>JACPRG010000118.1 GCA_016190025.1 Candidatus Tectimicrobiota bacterium | reverse complement strand
CCTTCAGGGAGAAGACCCGCATCGCGTATTCCTCGGATTTTCCCCCCGTCGTAATCACGACCTCGTCCAAGCCGGTGGCGACGGCCACATCAATGGCCTGGACGATGCTCACCTTGTACGCTGCGGTCGAATACGGTTTGACGATCCCGCTAGTCCCCAGGATAGAGATGCCGCCGATGATGCCGAGACGCGCATTCATCGTCTTCTTGGCCATCTCCTCGCCCCGGGGCACCGTGATGAGGACCCGGGCACCACCGCCGTTCCCGCCCAGTGCCAGGGCCTCGCTCACCGACTCGGTGATCATCCGGAGCGGGACCCGCGTGATGGACGCCCTGCCGATCTCGATCCCCAGGCCCGGTTTCGTGATCCGGGCCACACCGTCTCCGCCGTCAATCTCGATGCCCGGAGAGTCGCAGAGCGAGACCTCGGCGAAGATCTCGGCGCCGTGGGTGCAGTCCGGGTCGTCGCCGGCGTCCTTGATGACGGAAGCGCGCCCGCGGTCTGCCTCTAGGTGACACTGGTTCACGGCAAAGGTCACGCGGCGACCGATGGGGAGACCGATCTCCACCTCCGCCTGCGGGGTTCTGGTGAGGAGGGCCAGCGTGGCCGCCTTGGCTGCGGCGGCGGCGCACGACCCAGTGCTGAACCCCTCCCGGAGGCTCTTGCCCCGCTTCGGCTCGTCGGCCATGCTCCGAGCCTCAGAAGTCGATCCCGCGCTGGGCCGGGATCCCCTGGTCGTACGGGTGCTTCACCGCCTTCATCTCGGTGACCAGGTGGGCCAGGGCGATGATCTCCGGCGGCGCCCCGCGGCCTGTGAGGACCACATGCAGCGCCTCCGGCTTCGTCTTCAGCACCTCGACAACCTCAGCGGCCGAGAGGAGGTTGAACCGGAAGGCGTTGTTGATCTCGTCCAGGATCAGGATGTCCTGCTGGCCGGACGCCATCTCCGCCTTGGCCTGCTCCCAGGCCTTCTGGGCAGCCTCCACGTGCTCCTCGAATGGGCGCTTCGGCTTGTAGGTCACGAACCCGATGCCGAGCTGCTCCATGGAGAAGTTAGGGGCCAAGAACTTGGCCCCCTTCAGTTCCCCCGGTTTCCAATCCCCTTTGATGAATTGCAGCATCCGGACGCGAAGGCCTGCCCCCACGGCGCGGAGGGCCAGGCCGAGGGCCGCCGTAGTCTTCCCCTTGCCGTCGCCGGTGTACACGATGATCAAACCGCGCCTGTCCCGCGTCATGGTCTCGCCTTACCCTCTAGGCCCATGTCCGGGTTGATGCCCACCGCGGCTCCTGCCATCTGCCCTGCTAGCGCGGCGGCCGCTCGCATGTCCAGGCTCTCGAGTAGGTATTTGTTCTGATAGCCGCGCGGCGTGATCATCATGCCTTCCCAGACGAAGGTGGCCGCGTTGCCGACGATGATCGTGGTCAGCATGCCGATCTCATGGCTGAGCATGTCGGCCAGCGTCGTGATGACGACCCGCTGCCCCTTCCGGTGGCCGCTCTTCACGATCCCGACGGGTGTGTCTGGACGCTTGTATTTCAGCAGGATCTTCTGGGTCTCGACGATCTGCTGCGTCCGGCGCCCGCTCTTGGGGTTGTAGAGGGCCACGATGAAGTCCCCCTGCCCCGCCGCCTCGATCCGGCGCACGATCAGCTCCCACGGAGTGAGCAGGTTGCTCAGCGAGATCGCCACGAAGTCATGCATCACTGGCGCGCCGAGGACGGAGCCGCATGAGCTGAGGGCCGTCACACCCGGGATCACCTCGAACTCTACACCGCACCCCGGCCGCCACCCCCGCTCCTTCAGGATTTCAATCGCCGGACCAGCCATGCCGTAAATGCCGATGTCACCACTCGAGATCAGGGCGACCTTGCGCCCCAGGTAGGCAAAGTTGACCGCCTTCCGGGCCCGCTCCAACTCCTCGGTCATCCCGGTATAGTGAACTTCTTTCCCTTGGATCAGATCCTTCACGAGGCGGACGTACGTCCGGTAGCCGATGATGACCTCCGCCTCGGCGATCGCCTCCCGGGCGCGGAAGGT
>JACPRG010000112.1 GCA_016190025.1 Candidatus Tectimicrobiota bacterium | reverse complement strand
GGTCCTGGGGACGCTCCGGTTCTCCGCCGCCACCCTCGGGTTCGGCGCCCTGATCGGGACTCTCTCTTTCATCTCGTTCAACCTGTTCGTCAGCAGCCTCAAGGAGGGGGAGGCGTCGGTGAACACCATGCTGTTCCGGCTGAGCTTCATCGTCACCTCCCTGCTCTCCATCGCCCTCCTCGGCGAATCGACCGGATGGGCGAAGTGGCTGGGCCTGGCCCTGGCCGCGGGCGCGGTGTGCTCCGTGGCCCTGGACAGCCGCCGGTACGCCCGGCAGGGCTCCCGCAGGGCCATCCTCTTCGCCACCGCCGCCCTCGTCTGCTACGGATTCAACGGGTTTTTATTCAAGGTCGCCACCCTGAGGGGCGCGGAGGCCTCCGGCCTTTCCATCGTCACCACCTGCACCTTCGGGGTCCTGTCGGTCCTCGTGCACCTTCTGCCCTGGGGGAGCCTGCGGTTCCGGATTTCCCAGATGATCGTGAGGCACGGCCTCTTCATCGGCTTTTTGCAGGCGGTCGCCTTCAACGCCATCCTGTGGTCGATGGGGCTCGGGGGGGAGGCCAGCGTGGTGATCCCCATCCTCCAGCTCAGCTTCCTGTTGACCGCCGCGCTGGCCATCCTGAGCCTGAAAGAGCCCTTCCACGCCCGAAAGCAATTGGGCTTCCTCCTGGGGATCCTGGCCCTCGTCCTTCTGGCCCTTTGAGGCGGGCGCCGAAGGGCGGGGAACGGGAGAGCGGGGGGAGGGGATTTCTCCCGGACGGCGGAAGTTGGTACAATCCCCATCCAGGACGAGTCTGTGGGAACCTTGACACGTTGTGCGGTGAGGGAGAAGCGCGCTCTTTCACCCACCGGAGGGAGGTCTCTAGGGGACCCGAAAGGTCTGTGCGCATCATCCGAGAACCGGACGCAACCAGAGGCCCAGCCGATCTCTTGTGTCTTCCCGCGATCACAAGAAGACCTTTTCCTTCGGAGGTGAGAAAGAAAGATGGGAACCGTGGACCTGGTTGTGAAAAATGGGAAGGTGGTCCTTCCTTCCGGAGTCATCGAGGGCGGCGTCGCCATCGACCGGGAGAAGATCGTGGCAGTCGGGCGCGAAACCGCCCTCCCCGAAGGCCGGAAGGTCATCGACGCCAAGGGGAACTATGTCCTGCCGGGGATCGTGGACCCGCACGGCCACCCCGGCGGCAAATACGACCTGGCGGACGACTGGAAAACGGAGTCTCCGGCGGCGGCGGCGGGAGGCATCACAACGGCGGGGGCCATCGTCCGGGCGCCCCGGATGGGCCAGAAGCCCTTCAAGGAAATCCCCGGCCCGGAGGACGTCGTCTCCTGGATGGACGTGTTCGAGTCGGGCAAGCGGGCCGGGGAAGAGAACTCCCTGGTGGATTTCTTCTACACGCCGACCCTCAATTCCATGCAGCACGCCCAGGAGATCCCCGATTACTTCCACAAGCTCGGGATGACCTCCGTCAAGTTCCACGGGAACTTGAAGGTTCACGGCGACAACCCGGTCAGCCCGCAGTGGTCCGCCCGCATCGGCATCCCCTTGCCCTATGACGACAGCCTCGCCTACCTCATGTTCGAGGCCTGCGGAAAGCTGGGGAAGCCGGCCCACGTCCAGGTCCACAACGAGAACGTCGAGGTGGCCAAGGTCTTCATGGACCGCCTGAGAGCGGCCGGCCGGAAGGACTCCGGGGCTTGGCCGGACCGCGTCCCCGAGTGGCTGGAGGCCGAGCACATCAACCGCTACAGCTACTTCTCCAAGGTGACCGGCGGGGCGCTCTACGTCCTCCACCTCAGCACGGCCGCCGGCCTGGAGGAGTGCATCCGCCAGAAGAGGGACGGGGTGGAGATCTACGTGGAGACCTGCCCCCAGTACCTGCTGGTCTCGGCCTACGCCGAGTTCCCCGGAGTCCTCACCAAGGTGAACCCCCCCCTCCGCCACCCCGGGGTCCATCAGCGGCTGTGGGAGGGCCTGGCGAAGGGGGACATCGAGATCATGGGGACGGACCACGTGGTGACGAGCCTGCACGAGAAACTGGTCAAGGGGGACACTTCCGACCACAAAGGGGACCCGACCAAGGACATCTGGGAGACCGGCTCGGGGTTCGTGGGGTGGGACTTCCTGCTCCCCCTCATGCTGAGCGAGGGCGTGCACAAGGGCCGCATCTCCATGCAGCGCCTGGTCCAGGTCTGCTGCGAGAACCCGGCCCGCGTCTGCGCCATCTATCCGAGAAAGGGGGTCATCGCCCCGGGGTCGGACGGAGACCTGGTCATCGTGGACATGGGCGTCAAGCGCACCATCAAGCCCGAGATGCAGCACTCCAAGGCCGACTTCACCATCTATGAGGGGATGGAGGTGACCGGGTGGCCGGTCATGACCATCCTTCGGGGAGAGGTGATCTTCGAAAACGGCAAGGTCACAAATCGGAAGGGCGGCGGCAAGTACCTTCACCGCCCCTGCTGACGGAAACGCGGGGGCCTCTCGTCCGACGGGGGAAGGGATTCGGGCCGCAATCCGGAGGGGCTGCGGCCCGGCCCGACCCTTTCCAAAAGGGAATTTGCGATGGAAGTGAACGTCGCGGTCGTCCAGCCCTCGACCTTGCGAGGCGAGCGGGAAAAAGAGAACCTCCCCCGGGCGCTGCAATACATCGAGCGGGCCGCGCGGGAAGGGGCCCGGCTGGTCCTCTTCCCCGAGGGCTACCCCGGCCCCTATCACGGGCCCCTCACGTACTCCCCCCTGGAGCCCCTTTGCGAACAGGCCCGGCGGTCCGGCGTCTACGTGATCGCGAGCTGGGTGGAGAGGGCCCCCGACCTCGGCGAGAGGGCCTACCGCCTGGCCCTGAAGCTCATCGGGCCGGAGGGCAAGCCGCTGGGGACGTATCACCGGTGCCAGCCGAACACCCCGTCGGTGACGGAATTCCTCATGCCGGGGAAGTTCATCGCGCCGGGGGACGAGGTCCCCGTGTTTCACACCCCCATCGGCAACATCGGGACCATCATCTGCGGGGAGATCTGGTGGCCGGAGCTCAGCCGCGTCCTGGCCCTCCGGGGGGCCGACATCATCGTCGCCCCCATCGGGGGCGCCCTGTACGAGATCCGAAAGGCCTGGCGGACGATCATCTGGGCGCGCGCCATCGAAAACCACTGCTACGTGTTGACCACGCAGAACCTGTTCGGAATGGAGGAGGGCCTCGCGGTCATCGCCTCCCCCGAGGAGGTTCTGGCGGAGTCGGACCGGGAGGGGATCCTCCACGCCCGCCTGGACCTGTCGCGCCTGCAATGGCTCAGGAGCCACGAGGAGGTCCTCGACCTCCCCAAGCCCTACCGCTGCATCCCCGGCCTCTTCAAAGACCGGCGCCCCGAGCTCTACGGAGAGATCACCCAACCGCAAAAAGACACGAGGGATTTCTACTACTTCATGAAAGAGCGCCGGAGAGATCCAAACGGGGCATGACGCGCGCCTTCCATTCAAGATCGCCGGCGGGTTCCCTCTCTGAGCGTCGATGGCCGAGCGTCGATGGCGGCCCCGGCCCATCGAGAGGCTGCGCTTGAGCCGCCACCTCTTCATCACCGTCTTGAACCAGGCGGCCGTGGGGGGGTTCTTCCTGAACCTGGCCCCTGTGACCTCGGACCTGGTGCGCGACCTGGGCGCCACGTACGCCGACGTGGGCCTGGCGACCACGCTGTTCATCCTGGGACAGGTGGCGGCCAGCGTGCCCGCGGGCTATCTCTCCGACCGGTTCGGCGTGAAGCGGATCTACCTCGCCGCCAACGTCGCGACGCTCCTGGCGGCCCTCCTCCTGGCCCTCGCCCGAAGCATGGGAGAGGTCCTCTTTCTGCGGTTCGTGCTGGGGACGGCGATGGGGACGCAGTTCGTCGTGGGGAGCAGCTATCTCGCCTTCTGGAGCCCTCCCGGCAAGACGGCGCTCTACCAGGGGATCTACGGGAGCGGATTCAACTTCGGAATCGCCCTGTCTTTCCTTCTGGCGGGACCCCAGGTCGCCCTTCTGGGATGGCGGGGGGTTTTCCTGGCGCCCGGCGTCGCCTCTCTCCTCTCCACCGCCCTCATCTGGGCCGCGGGCCGGGAACCCCCGAAGAAGCCCGGCGCCCCGTCCATGTCCTTGCGCCGGCTCCAGGACCTTCCCATGGGCGCGCTGAGCCTCCTGGGGGTCAGCATGGCCGCCGCCTGGGGGACCTTCGTCGTCCTGGGGGCCTGGCTGACCGAGTATCTGGTAGTGGCCCGGGAGGGCGCCCTCTGGCTGAGCTCGGTCCTGACGGGGATCAACGTGGCGGGCAGCGGGCTCGGAAGAATCCTGGGGGGCGTCGTGGCCAAACCGGGCCGGGAAAGCCGGGCGATCCTCTGGTTTTACGCCATTGTGATCGCGACGGCCGCGGGGATGACCCTCCCCGCCGGGCTCCCCGTCCTCCTCACGCTGGGATTCCTGGTGGTGACGGCCGCCTCCATGGGCTTCGCCCCTTCCATCCGCCTCTGCATCCAGGTCAGCGAGCCGGCGCTCCAGGGGACGGCGGTCGGCTACCTGCTGGCTCTGGGCATGGTCCTGGCGTCCAGCCTGCCGACGGTCTTCGGATGGGTGGTGGAGGCGACCGGGTCCTTCGCCGCGGGCTTCGGGGTGGTCGTCGCCGCGCCCGCGGCGGGCCTTTTGGCCATGCTGAGGGTCCAGGCGCGCCACCTCCGCCCGGAATCCGGTCCCTGAGCCTTCGTTCTTCCCGCACGTCCCTTTCCGCGCAAATTATTCTCAACGGCGCAGCCGCATCGCGAAAAAACTAATCGTCCGGACTCCGGTTCCGGGTATCCCGTCCGGCTCGCTTTTTCCTCCCCCCCAAACCCATTGATTTACTTGTGATTGAGATACAGGCCGGCGGAAAGCCCAACTGGCAAAGCGGCACGCGCGGTGCATTTACTCTCGGTTGGAGGGTTTTACAGGGGAACCTGGACTCTCGCTTTTCGCGCTTGAATAGAACCATCCAGGCGGGTCGGGAGTTGGGGGATAGAAAGCGAGGTGGGACTAAATGAAGTGGATCACAGAAAAAACCCGACGCGTGTTCCTGAACTGGTTTCTGGGAACCGGGGTGGGCGCGATGTTCGTCACGATGCTCTACCCGGTGCTCCGGTTTCTCAGCCCGCCCAAAAACGCCGAGGCGCGGGCCACGGAGGTCATGGCGGCCCAAGCGAGTGAGCTGAAACCCGGCTCAGCGAAGATCTTCCGGTTCGGCAACGAGCCGGCCATCCTGGTCCGGACACCCTCGAGCGAGCTCCGGGCCTTCAGCGCCATCTGCACCCATTTGGCGTGCACCGTCCAGTACCGGGCGGACCTGGAGCACATCTGGTGCGCCTGCCACAACGGCCATTACGACCTGTACGGCAAGAACATCGGCGGACCGCCGCCGCGCCCTCTGCCCGCGTACGTGGCGACCGAGAAAGGGGGAAAGGTTTACGTCTCACGAACGGCCTGAGCGCGCCGCCCGAGGCTCCTGCGCGCCCGCCGGGCGCAGGAGCCTTCTCCACAGACCATGAAAAACCCCCGCCTCTCAGAGGAGGAGGGCAAACATGCGTGATCACGCCAGCGCCGTTTCCTCGGATGAATCGGCCCACCGGCGCCGTTTCCTCCTGGGTCTGGGGTGGACCTCCCTCCTGGTCTCGGTCATCGGGCCGAGCTTGGCGAACATCCGCTTCCTTTTTCCCAACGTAGTGTACGAAGGGGGGGACGTCTTCAAGCTGGACTCGCCGGACAAGTATCCCGTCGGGTCGATCACCTTTCTCGCGGCTCAGAAAGTCTTCCTCTTCCGGGAGAAAGGCGGCTTCCGGGCGTGCACGGCCATTTGCACGCACCTGCGGTGCGTCACCGGCCCCTTCGTCGGGGCTCCCGGCGCGCCACCCGAGGTCCTGCGCTCCCGGTGCCCCTGCCACGGGAGCGTCTTCGACGGATACGGGCGGGTTTTGGCCGGCCCCGCGCCGCGGCCTCTTGACTTCTACCGGGTCGCGAAGTCGCCCGACGGGCGCGTCGTCGTGGACGCGCGAGAGGTGGTCAGCCCGCACGAAACGTTCCAGGCCTGAGGGCTGAACGGCCCATGGAAGGTTAGCGCCCCCCCGCAGACCGCGGGTCGCCGGACCGGAAACCAGATTCCCGCCGAAGGAGACCGAAGTGTTGCCGACCCTGGGGTCTTTTTCCATCGCTCTCTCCTTACTCGTCTCCGTCTACGCGGGCGTGACGGTCCTGTGGGGGGCCGCGAAAAGGGAAGCCGCCTGGGTCCGCAGCGGCGAGCGCGCCGTGTGGGCGGTGGGCGGACTTTTGACCGTCGCGTCAATCCTGCTCATCTACGCCTTCTGGGCCCGCGATTTCCGCCTCGCCTACGTGGCCTCCTACTCGAGCCGGGACCTGCCGCTGCCCTATACCCTTTCAGCTTTCTACGCGGGCCAGGACGGATCGCTCCTGTTCTGGGTCTGGATGCTCTCGCTGTTCGCCTGGATGGTGGTGCATCAGAACCGGCGTCAAAACCGGGTCCTCATGCCCTGGGTGGTGGCCGTCCTGATGGGGGTGGTCCTGTTCTTCCTGGCGGTTCTCCTCTTCCTGGCGAACCCGTTCCGCGTGCTGAGCAGCCCCCCCGCCGACGGGCAGGGCCTGAACCCGCTCCTTCAGAACCCGGGCATGTTCTTTCACCCGCCGACGCTGTACCTGGGGTACGTCGGTTTCACCGTCCCCTTCGCGTTCGCCATGGCGGCGCTCATCACCCGGCGCCTGGACGCCGATTGGATCCGCAGCACGCGGCGGTGGACGCTGTTCTCCTGGTTTTTTCTGGCCGTGGGAAACCTCTTCGGGGCCCAGTGGGCCTACCTGGAGCTGGGGTGGGGCGGGTACTGGATGTGGGACCCGGTGGAGAGCGCCTCCTTCATGCCCTGGCTCACGGGGACGGCTTATCTGCACTCCGTGATGATCCAAGAGAAAAAGGGCATGCTCAAGGTCTGGAACATGTCTCTGATCATCATCACCTTCGCCCTCTCGGTCTTCGGGACCTTCCTGACCCGAAGCGGCATCCTCTCCTCGGTGCACTCCTTCGCCCAGTCCTCGGTGGGGCCGGTCTTTCTGAGCTTTCTGGCGGTTGTCCTGGCGGCCTCTCTGACCCTGCTGTTCTCCCGGATGGACGGCCTGAGGAGCGTCAACGAGATAGAATCCCTGCTCTCCCGCGAGAGCTCCTTTCTCTTCAACAACCTGTTGCTGGTGGGGGCGGCCTTCGCGGTGTTCTGGGGCACCGTCTTCCCCCTCGTCTCCGAGGCCGTCCGGGGCGTGAAGATCACCGTGGGCCCTCCCTTCTACAACCGGGTGACCATCCCCATCTTCCTGGCTCTGCTGCTCCTGACGGGGATCTGTCCCCTCATCGCGTGGCGGAAGGCCTCCTCCAAAAACTTCCGGAAGAACTTTCTTTTGCCCGCGGCCGTCGGCCTAGCCGCGGCGCCCGGGATTTTCTTCCTGGGGGTGAGAGACCCCTACGCCTTTGTCTCCTTCACCCTCTCCGTCTTCGTCGCGGCGACCATCTTTCTCGAATTCCACCGAGGGACGCGGGCCCGCGCGGCGACCACCGAGTCGGGCTACGTCCGGGCCTTCCTCTCCCTCGTGGCCAAAAACAAGCGCCGCTACGGCGGATACATCATCCACATCGGCTTGCTCCTGATCTTCGTCGGCGTCTCCGGGCGCGCCTTCACGGTGGAAAAGAAGGCGTTCCTGAACAAGGGGGAATCCATGACCATCCGGGATTACACCCTGACCTATCAGGATTTCGCCTGGTACCCCAAGGGCCACATGGACGTGGCGGAGGCGAGGCTCGCCGTCTTTCAGGGCGGGGCGCCGCTGGGGCTGCTCAAGCCGGAGCGGAATTTTCACCGGAAGACCGATCAGCCGACGACCGAGGTGGCCATCCGCTCGACGCTCAAAGAAGACCTCTACGTCATCCTGGCCGCCCTGGACCCGAAGGGAGCGGCCACCTTTCAGGTCCTCATCAACCCCCTGGTGATATGGATCTGGATCGGCGGGGGACTGCTGTCCGCAGGGACCCTCATCGCCATGTGGCCCGACCGGAAAACCCCCGCAAGGCCGGCCCGCCCCAGGCGCCGACAAGCGGAATTGGTGGGACATGCGTAGCGCGAGAAAACCCTGGAGGGCGGCGACCCTCGCCGTCCTGACGCTCTTCGGGACGGCGGGACGCCCGTGGGCCTTGACCCTGGAAGAGGTCGCCCGCGACCTCATCTGCCTCTGCGGCTGCGGAAAGGTGTTGAGCGTCTGCGAGATGGAGGGGTGGGCGGTCCCGGCCAAGGCGCTGATCGTGGAGATGATCGGCCAGGGGAAGGACAAGGACGCCATCGTGGCCTACTTCGTGGAGCAGTACGGGGAAAAGGTCCTGGCCGCTCCCACCAAACGGGGCTTCAACCTGACGGCCTGGATTCTCCCGTTCTTCGCCATCGTCGCGGGAGGTGCCGGCATCCTCGCGATGCTCCGGAGGTGGAAAAGGGCCTCCACGGGGGAAGGGACAGAAGAATCCGCTCCACCGACTGCCCGGTCGGACGAAATGGAGGAAAAGGCGTTCGCCGAGCGGCTGGAAAGAGAGATGGCCGAGTCGGATTGAGGAGGAGGCAATGATTTTTTTGTGGGGCGCTTTGATGCTCGCCGCAGTGATCGGCTTGGTGGCGAAGCCGGTGTTCCGGCCGGACCTCGATTCGCTGGAAGGGACCTTCGAAGACGAGGGGAGCGCGCGGCCCGGCCTGGAAGGGCGCAAAGCCGAGTTGATCGACGCCATCAAAGACGTGGACTTCGACCTTCAGACGGGAAAGCTCTCCCCAAGAGACCACCGGGGCCTTCGCAGCCGGCTTGAGAAGGACGTTTTCGCTGTCTACCGGGAGATGGGCGAACACGGGCGAGAGGCGTCGCTCTTGGAGGAGATCGAACGAGAGGTCAGCGGGATCCGGGAAAAGGCCCGTCTCGACGGGAGGGAACAACCCCCCTTCTGTCACGGGTGCGGCCGCCGGGCGCCTGCGGGGGCCCGATACTGCCCGTCCTGCGGAACGGAACTGGCGGAAACGGAGGGATAAGGGAGATGCGTCAGCGGGAGGCCAAACTTCAGTCTTCGTCGCCGGGGAGGGCGGCGATCGAACCGGAAGGCGCCGGCGCCGCTTCCGGAAAAATCCGACGGGCGGGGATCGTCGCGGCCTTCTCCGTCTCGACCGTCCTGCTGCTGGCGCTCTTCGGGAAGAGCGCGCTTCAAAAGGCGTGGGATTTCCGGCGGACGGAGGAGGGATATCGCGTCTTCTTCTCCATCCCCAAGGCCCGAGAGCCGGCGCCGGATTTCGCCCTGCCCGCGTTGAACGGGGGAGCCGTCCGCCTCTCGGACCTCCGGGGCCGGGTGGTTTTCCTCACCTTCCGGACTACCTGGTGACAGACCTGCCTGGTGGAGGGTCCCTCCATCCAGCAGTTTTATGAAGACCGCCGCTCGCGGAAGGACTTGGCCATCTTCGCGGTCAACGTGGGCGAGGTCGAGGGAGTGGTCGCCCGGGCGATGAAGAAGAAGGGATGGACCTTCCCGGCCCTTCTGGACACCAGGGGCGACGTGAGCCGGACATACCGCATCACCGGACACCCGGAGAGCTTCCTCATCGACCGGTCCGGCCGGGTCGCGGCCTTCGCCGTCGGACCCCGGAATTGGCAAAGCCCCTACGCCGAAGCCTATATCCGCCAGCTCCTCGCGGAGAGAGGGCCGGGGGATTCGTAGCCGCCTCCCAGTTCCCCGAAAAATCCCCGAAAAACACGGCCGACAGGGACGCCGCGACGTCGCCGGGCCGCCGCGGCCGAATTCCCGCCCGAATCGATGTCAACCGTGAGCCAGCGAACAGAAGGATTGATCTCCGGCGGCGATTTGTGGTATGGCCTGTGATAATCGCTGCAACAGGAAGAGTTGCGCCACGGCTCTCACATGGAGGGATGTGCAATGAAACGGTGGACTGGGTTCGTGCTGGGCGCCGCATGGGCGGCCCTGTTGCTTCTTTCTCCCGAGGCCCTGGCCGCGACCAAGGTCAGATTCTGCGCCGCCTGGATCATCTACGGACAGGACGCCTTCATCACCGCGGGCATGGATCGGGGGAATTTTAAGGCCGAGGGGCTGGACGTGAACTTCGTGCGCGGGTTCGGCTCGGGCGATTCCTACAAACGGACCGGCACGGGCGAGTGCGACATCGGAACGGCGGGGGCCGGGCCGGCGGCCCTGGGCCGGGCCCAGGGCATCAAGGCGAAAGAGATCATGATGCAGACGGCCAAGTTCATGGAGACCCTCTTCTATTTCGCCGAGACGGGGATCAAGACGCCCAAGGACCTTGAGGGAAGGAAGATCACGGGCGGCCCCAAGGCCTCCTCCGACATCCTGATGTTCCCGATCTTCGCGAAGGCCAACGGGATCGACATGAGCAAGGTGCAGGTCCTCTACATGGAGGCCGGGGTCAAGCCCCCCAGCCTGGGAGCGGGAGCCGTGGACGTGACGATCGATTTCCACAGCAACCGTCCCCGGTACGCGAAGGTCGCAAAACAGGCGGGCAAGAGGCTCGTCAGCCTCCTGTGGGCCGATCAGGGGGTCGACCTCTACACCAACGGCCTCGTCGCCTCCGACGAAAACGTCGCGAAGCGGAAAGACATGATCCAACGGTTCATGCGGGCTTTCTACAAGGCGCTGGACTGGGGGTTCAAGAACCGCGAAGCGGCCGTGGACATGTTCCTCAAGAGGTATCCGGAGCAGAGCCGGGCCGATTCCCTCGAGGCGCTGGACATTCACTTCATGCACTACTTTGACCCGAACACGGACAAAAACGGCGTCGGGCACATGGACCGGGAAAAGATGGCCCGCACCATCCAGATCACGCTGGAGTCCTCCGGGGTGAAGACGAAGGTCGCGCCCGAGGACCTCTACACCAACGAGTTCGTGGAGAAGCTCCCGAAGGAGCTGCGGTTCTTCAACAAGCGGTGAGGCGCCCGCCGGGGCGGCGGAAGGGCCGGGGGCTCCCTCCGCCGCCCCGCGAACGTGAGACGCAGCCCCCCGACGGCGGCGCGAGCGACTCCGCGTCCCCCCACACAACCGCCGCCGCCTCGCCAGGAGAGCCCCCAGGAAGGAGAAAACCCATGGCCGAGACCATCCGAACGGTGGACTACTATTACGTGAAGTCCCCCGACAAACCGGGCGAGGGAGGGAAACTCCTCTCCGTCTTCCGGGATGCGGGCGTCAATCTTCTCGCCGTCCACGCCTTCCCCGAGCGGCGCCACGTCCAGGTGGACCTCGTGCCCGAGGACGCGGCGCCCTTTCTGAAGGCCGCCCGGAAAGCTAAGCTGAAGATCAGCCGGAAAAAGAAGGCGTTTCTGGTCACGGGCGACGACCGCATCGGCGTCCTGGCGGGCATCCTGGAGAAGCTCGGCAAGGCCAACATCAACGTCACCGCGGTGACGGCCCTGTGCGCGGGAAGCGGCCGGTTCGGCGCGATTTTCTGGATCCACTGGGCGAAAGCGACCGACCTGCGCCGGGCCGCGAAGGCCCTCGGCCTGACCAAGTAGAGCGCCGGACGCCAGACCGGCCGATGGAGTCCTCGTCCGCGCCGGGGGAGACAGGAGGCCGGGCCCAACCGTCGGATCGAGGATAGTGACCTTTTGGGGTCTGTGACCTCTTGAGGTCCATGACCTCTTGGGGTCCGTGACCTTTCCAAAGGGCGCCCCCGTCTTCTCCCACGGCCCAGGAGACCATGGGATGGCCAAGCAGAGAAAGGGACCCCGGGTCTACGACCTCAGCCTCCCCATCGAGAACTACGCCAACGAGCCTTTCCCCCCCGAGATCATGTACACGACCCACGTGGAGGGAACCCGCCGGCTGGGAAAGGCCTACGGGCTGGCGACCCAGGACTTCCCCGAAGGGATGGCCCTCGCCTCGGAAAACATCACCCTGACGCCTCACACGGGAACGCACGCCGACGCCCAGTGGCACTTCGGCCCCACCTGCGCCGGGCGCCGGAGCCGGACCATCGACGAGATGCCGCTCGAGTGGTTTTACGGAGACGGCGCGGTCCTGGATCTCCACCACAAGAAGGCGGCGGAATCCATCACGGCCGAGGACGTGCGGGAAGCGGAGAAGAAGGTGAAGGCGAAGATCGGCCCAGGGGTCATCGTCCTGATCCGGACCGACGCCTACAAAAAGTGGGAGACGCCGGAATACCCCAACGCCCACCCAGGCATGAGCGCGGAGGCCACCGCCTATCTGATCAAAAAGGGGATCCGGGTGATGGGGATCGACGCCTACGGCTTCGACCGTCCCTTCGCGGCCATGGCGAAGGACTACAAGGCGGGCGACAAGGGCGCTCTTTGGCCCTCTCACGTCCTCGGGCGGAAGATGCCCTACACCCACATCGAGAAGCTGGCCTACCTGGACCGCCTCCCCCGGCCCTTCGGCTTCAAGGTGGCGGCCTTCCCCGTCAAGATCGCCCGGGCCAGCGCCGGTTGGGTCCGGTGCGTGGCGATCTTCGAGAGATAGCGGACGGACGCGACTGGGGGAGCCCTTTCAAAAAGCGCCCCCCCGCATCGCGCTCTCATGGCGGAGTCCCTCGCGGATCGCGCCCGCCCGGTCAGACGGGCCACTCCTCCCGCCGGTAGGCCGCGTCCCAGAATAAATACTCGTACCGGCTGCTCAGGCGGAAGTGGGCCTTCATCTTCTCTTGCTCCTCGCGGCAGACCCTCTCCCCCAGATCGTCCACCAGGCGGAGCTGCCGCCTCACCAAACGGCCGAACGCCTCCGAGGCGTACGAGGAGACCCACTCCCGATAGACGGGGTTCTTCGGGGACCTGCGGCTCAGGCGTTTCCCCACCTCCCAGTAGACCCAGTAGCAGGGAAGCAGGGCCGCGACCGCCTCGGCCAGCGTTCCGCCCTGCGCCACGGACAGCAGGTGGCGGGTGTAGGCCTCCGTCACGGGCCCCCGGCGAGCGGTCTTCAGGGCCCTCGGGCTCAGGCCGATGCGCCGGGCCAGGCCGCGGTGCAGGGCCCGCTCCACCTCCACGCAGCCCGCCGCGTGCTCGGCGAACATCTTCAGGGTGTCTGGGTCGTGGGCCTTGCTCCCCGCCAGAAGGAGCGCCCGGGCGAAGTCCTGGAGGTAGAGGGAATCCTGAAGGATGAAGTACCGGAAGCGGTCGATGGCCAGGGTTCCCCCTCCGACCTCGCGGAGGAAGGGGTGGCGGAAGATGGCCCGCCACACCTCTTCGCTCTCTTTTCTCAGTCGGTCCCGGAATCTCGTCGGTTCCATTGCAGCAAAGGCCGAGCGCGGAAGGCGGCCCGCGCGCTCCGGACGGCTCCCCGGAGGGGGGATTTTCTGCAAGGGCCGGGCCCTACAGGAAATCCCCGAGCCGGGTCTCGTCCAGGAACGGGTACTCCAGAAGCTCGTACTCCGAGCGGTCCACGCCTTCGGGAATGGTGGCGTCGATGCCCATCTTGGAGGTGGTCGGGAGCGACCCCTTGGGAAGCTGGGAGGCCCGCAGGGTGGGGTCCAGGTGCTTTCCCCGGGCGCCGGAGACGATGATCACGTCCCGGTCCGGCTGGACGCGGAAGGCCAGGGCCCGCTCGAGCTCCATCCAGTCGGTGATGTCCACGTCGTCGTCCGTCACGATGACCAGCTTGACGGCATGGAGGGACAGGAGCGCCAGGAGCGCGTTCTTGCCCTCGCCCGGCCGCTTCTGGATGGAGGCGAACAGGTGCCAGTAGCAGCAGCTCGCGGGGGTGGCGTAGACGGCCGTGGTCTTCACGCTGGCCTCCCGGAGCGCCCGCCAGCCGGCCGCCTCCATGGGGGGCGCCTCCAGCCAGTCGTTCTCCCAGGGCATGAAGACGGTCTGGAAGATGGGCTTCCTGCGGTGGGTGACGGCCTTGATCTTGAACACCGGGTTCCAGCGGATGGAGCACTGGTGGCCGGTGAAATCCCCGTAGCGCCCCTCGTCGACGGTCCAGCCGTCGGTGGAGATCTCCCCTTCCAGGACGATCTCGGCCGACGCGGGGACCTCCAGGTCCACGGTGGCGCATTTGGTCAGCCGGACGGGCTCGCCGTAGAGCGCCCCCGCGACGGCGAACTCGTCGTACCCCGGCGGGGCCTTGTAGGCCGCCGAGAGCAGCTCGGGCGTGCCCGTCCCGAGGGCGATGGCGACGGGCAGCGGCTCCCCGCGCTCCAGCGCCCGCTGGTAGGTGAACCGCATGTCGGAGGGGGAGACCAGGTCGATGCCCGTCTCGCGGGGGGTCCGGTACATGAGCCGGTAGCAGCCCACGTTGCGCCGCCCCTCCTCGTCCTTCGAGACGGCGATGCCGGCGGAGATGTACGGGCCCCCGTCCTTTCTGTGCTGGAAGGGGATGGGGAACTCGGTCAGGTCCACCTCACGGCCGGTCTTGATCACCTCCTGGACGGGGCCGCCGGAGACGACCTCCGCCGGGATCGGTCGCTCCAGCGCCTCCATGAAGACCTTCCCCAGCACCTTTTCGTCGCTGGCCAGGCCCAGGGCGAGGCGCCTGCGCGACCCGACGAGCCCCCCCACCACGGGATATCCGTAGTCCGCGACGTTCTCGAACAGGACCGCCTTGTCGGACTTGGCGAGGAGGGTGTGGAGATACCGCGCGGGAACGGGCTTTCGGATGCGCAGGAGCTCCCCGTGGCGCTCCAGGTGATCGAGGAGCCCCCGCATGTCCCGGTAGGGGATCCCGGCGCGCGCCGCGGGGGCCGCCGCCTTGGCCTGTCGAGCGTTCATGGCGCCAATCCCTCCTCTCCCTTTCGGAAGTGATCCCCTCGGTTCATGTGAGACCCGCCGTCCACCCCAAGCGTCCGACCGGCGACGACGGGGAGGGGCCTAACCCCGGCCCTCTTCCCCGGCCTCGCGGCCGTTTTTCGCGACGTACCTTCCCGTCTCCACTTCCCGGCCCAGGAGGCCCTCCTCCCGGAGCCGCCCCCAGGCCCGCAGGATGTCCCGGTACGGGACATCGCGGAAGCGGAGGAGGATGTCCTCGAAATGCGCCGGACCCTCCCGCAGGAAGCCCAGGATGAGACCCGCCAGTTTCTCCGTCGTCAGGCTCATTTCTTCCCCTCGCGCGTGCCCGGGCGCCGGAAACCCGCCCGGGAACCCTCCAGACCGTCCCCCGGAACCGGGCGGAATTATATCGCAACGGCCGCGGGCGAGCACCCCCCCCAGGATCGTTGACAGGCCCGCTGAAAGCGATTTAATATGGCGAATCGACTCAGCGGCTTCCAAGGACATCCCGCGCGCTTTCTGAGACGGGAAATTCCTCTTCCGTTCAGGAGGGAATCCGATGAAAAGAGGCGGAGTGTTGGGTCTAGCCTTTTCCGCGTTTCTGGTCTTTTTCTTGACCTCCGGCCAGTCCGGACCTGTCTCCGCCGCGCCCATCAAGCTCACCATGGTCGGCGCATGGCCGCCGGGTGTCTCCCCTGCGGCCGACGTGGGCATCCGCTTCAAGGACGAGGTCAACAAGCGGGCCGGCGGGAAACTGGTCATCGAGTACAAGGGGGCCTCCGAGGTCGTCCCCACGTTTGACCAGCCCGAGGCCCTGATGAGGGGCGTGTTTGATGTCTGGTTCGGCGCCCCGAACTACTGGGCGGGCGTGATCCCCGGCGGCTACATCACCGAGCTGTCCCCCTATGAGATCCCCGACAAAGGACCCGGCAGCAATCTATTCAATTTCATGGTCCAGATGTACGAAAAGAAGGGCGTCCGCTACCTGGGGCACGCCTCAGGCGATCCGGGCATGGGCAACCATTTCATGTACACCCAGAAAAAGGTGGGAAGCATTGCGGGCCTGAAGGGGATGAAGATCCGGGTTCCGCCGCTGACCCGCTTCTTCGTGACCGCGGTGGGAGCCGAACCGGTCACCCTGCCCCCCGGAGAAATCTATCTCGCTCTGGAGCGAGGCACGGTGGAAGGCTTCACCTGGCCCGTTTATGACGGATTTATCAACTTCGGCTGGCAGGAGGTGTCGAAGTTCATCATCCTTCACCCTCTGTACAGGAACGGAACCGGCGTCAACATGAATCTGGCGAAGTGGAACCGCCTGCCGAAGGATCTGCAGGAGGTCATCCTGGAGGCCGTACGGGTCACTCAGATCTGGTCTCAAGGATGGATTTCCGCATTCCAGACCTCGCAGCTGGCAACCATGAAAAAGGCCGGCATGAAGGTCATCGAGTTCTCTCCGGCGGAAGCGCGGCGCTGGGGCAAGACGGCCAACGAGGCCCTGTGGGGTCAATTCAAGAAAGTCATGAGCGCGGACGACTACGCCAAGGCCCGGAAGCTGCTGGGGTACGACTGAGCCCCCTGCGCGCGGGATCGAGAGGTGAGGCCATCCGCGCGGGTCTGCCGCCCGGTTCGAGATGGACGGGGACCGGAGGCTCGGAGCGTGGGAGGAGGTCTTCGGACCGGGAATCCCGCGGCGTTCCCGGTCCGGACCTCTCATGGGGCCGCCACCCTCGACCTCCGAGGCCATCCCGAGCGCCTCAAGGGCCGGCCCAGGCGTGGACCCCCCCGCCGCGCCCGGGCCAGAGCGTCACCCTCTGGCGTAGCCAGGAACCCTCATCCGCGACCGTGTTCCGATGAACCATCGCTGGCTCCGGATCGCGTGGCGCTCCGCGCCGGGTCAGGGAAAAGGAGCTTTGTGCATGGGAGCCGGCGGCAAAATCACCCGCCTCTTTGACTCGCTCCTGAACCTCGGCGGCGCGCTGTCCGCCGGGCTTCTGGTCGCCGTCATGCTGGTGACCTCCATCAAGGTCGTCTTCCGGTATCTCCTCCGCGAAGGGCTGATCGGGGTTGACCAGATCAACGGCACGATGCTGCTCTACATCACCTTCCTCGGTGCCGCCTGGGTGCTGAGAAGAGAGGAGCACGTCACCATCGATCTCCTGGTGACCCGGTTCAGCCCGAAAGTCCAGCGCTGGCTCCAGGTCACGAATTCCATCATCGGCGCCGCCATCTGCCTGGTTCTGACCCTCTACGGGACACTGGAAGTCATCAATTCCTGGCAGAGGGGGATACTCATTCCGGCCGAAATCGAGATGCCCCGGGTCGTCAATCTGGCCGTCATACCGCTGGGGAGCTTCTTCCTCTGGCTCCAGTTCATGAGGAGGGCATGGTTGCACCTCCGCGGCGGGCGGATGGAAAAGGCCACCCTTCACGCATGAGGTGAGCCCCGATGGACTGGTGGATCTACATGTTGTTCTTCTTCGGCGGCCTCTCCCTCCTGCTGCTCATCGGACTGCCGGTCGCCTTCGCCTTCATGCTGATCAACGTCATCGGGGTCTATGTGTTCTGGGGCGGAGGGATCGGCCTGCACCAGCTGATCCTCAGCATTGACAGCTCCGTGTCAACCTTCGTGCTGGTGCCGGTGCCCATGTTCATCCTGATGGGAACGGTGATGTTCCATTCCGGCGTGGCCTTCAAGATGATAGACGTCCTGGACGAATGGCTGGGACGCATCGCCGGCAGGCTGTCTTTGCTCGCGGTCGGCGCCGGGACTCTGTTTGCCACGCTGACCGGCGTCGCCATGGGCAGCGTGGCCATGCTGGGTTCAACGCTCGCGCCCGAGATGGAAAGGCGCGGCTACAGCAAAACCATGTCCCTCGGACCGATCCTGGCCAGCGGCAGCCTCGCCATCATGATCCCGCCCAGCGCCTTGGGCGTCATCCTCGCCAGCCTGGGCAAATTCTCCGTGGGCAGGCTCCTGGTGGGCATCGTCATCCCCGGCCTGCTGCTGGCCGGTGTCTACGCCACTTACATCATTGTCAGATGCACCCTCCAGCCCTCCCTGGCTCCGCCCTACGATGTGCCGCCGTCGCCTCTGCCGCGCCGCATCCTGGACACCTTGCGTTACGTGGCGCCCTTGATATCCGTCATCGTCGTCGTCATCGGAACCATCTTTTTCGGAATCGCGACTCCCACGGAGGCCGCAGGCGTGGGCGCCCTGCTCTGCTTCCTGCTGGCGATCGCCTACCGGAAGCTCTCCTGGGCGGTGATCAAAAAGGCGGTGAGCGCCACGACCTCCATCTCCGTCATGGTGTTGATCATCCTCGCCGGGTCGACGGCCTTCAGCCAGGTTCTGGCCTTCACCGGAGTCACCGCCGGCCTCACCCGAACCGCCGTGAGCCTGCCCGTCCACCCCCTCGCCGTCCTCATCCTGATGCAGATCGTCCTGATTTTCCTGGGCATGTTCATCGAGCAAACTGCCATCGTCATGGTCACCATCCCCATCTACATGCCCATCGTCAGCACCCTGGGGTGGGATCCCATATGGTTCGGCGCGATCATGCTCCTCAACTTGGAGCTGGCGACGCTCTCCCCGCCTTTCGGGCTGTCCCTTTTCGTCATGAAGGGGATTGCCCCACCGGACACCACCATGGCGGATATCTACCGGGCAGCCCTGCCCTTCGTGGGCTTGAACATCCTGGTCATGGCAATCATGATCAGTTTCCCCGTCCTGGTCCTGTGGCTGCCGGGCCTGATGAGATAAGCGGCGTGCGGCAGGCCCGCCGACCGGGCGAGCGCCGCCGGGTCCTTGACCGGCCGCGAGGCTCCCTCCAATAATGGACGCGCGAGCGGGGGATACGCCGCCAAGCGCGGCTCTCCCTCCCGGAGCCAAGCCGTCTTCTTGCAAGGGGCTCGACCCATCGAAGCGCTCCCCGTAACGTTCGAAGAGATCGCCGCCGCCCGGGAGGTGGTCCGCCGGCACCTCCCGCGGACCCCGACCTACTTTTATCCGGGGCTGTCCAAAGACCTCGGCTGCGAGGTCTTCGTCAAGCACGAGAACCACCTTCCCGTCGGCGCGTTCAAGGTGCGGGGCGGGGTGTATCTCATGTCCCGGCTGCCGGAGGAGGAGAGACGCCGGGGCGTCGTCTGCGCCACCCGCGGAAACCACGGGCTCTCCGTCGCCTACGCCGCGCGGCTGTTCGGCGCGCCCGCCGTCATCTGCGTCCCGGAGGGCAATAACCCCGAAAAGAACAAGGGCATGAGGGACCTGGGGGCCGAGCTGGTGGTCTCGGGCAAGGACTACGACGAGGCGTGCGAGCGCGTGCCGGAGCTCGTCGAGGCGCGCGGGCTCCGCTACATCCACGCCGGCAACTCCCCCGACCTCATCCGCGGCGTCGGCTCCTACGCCCTGGAGGTGTTCGAGGACGTCCCCGACGTGGACGACGTGATCGTCCCCGTCGGCCTGGGAAGCGGCGCCTGCGCCACCGCCATCGTCGCCCGCCGCCTCAGCCCCAAGACCCGCGTCATCGGCGTCCAGGCGGAGGCGGCCCCGTCGGTGTACCTCTCCTGGAAAAGCGGAAGCGCGGTCACAACCGAAACCGCCCACACCCTGGCGGACGGCCTGGCCACGCGGGCGCCAGCCGAGACGACGCTCCGGATCCTCCGGGCGTTGGTCCACCAGATGGCCCTCGTCTCCGAAGAGGAGATCCG
>JACPRG010000010.1 GCA_016190025.1 Candidatus Tectimicrobiota bacterium | reverse complement strand
GGCCTGGATCCGGAAGTTGGCTGATTTCAGACAAGATGGGGAAATGGCGGCGGGCCGCGGGCGGCTGGAGTCGCCCCCCCGCGAGCGGACGGAGATCTCCGGGGCCCGGGTGAGCCTGGCCGTCCTCGGCGTCGCCCTGGGCATGTTCCTCGCCGCCCTGGACATCACCGTCATGGGGACGGCGATGCCCACCATCGTCGGCCTGCTCGGCGGCATCGAGGTCTACAGTTGGGCGTTTACGTCCTACTTCCTGGCGTCGGTGGGGGTCACGCCCATCTTCGGCAAGCTCGCCGACATGTACGGCGTCCGGCGCGTCTTCCTCGTGTCCATTGGCGTCTTCATGGCCGCCTCGGCCCTGTGCGGGATGTCCCAGAGCATGCCCCAGCTCATCTTTTTCCGGGCGCTTCAGGGTGTGGGGGGCGGCTCTCTCATGGCCCTCAGCCTGACGGTCCTCGGCGCCCTCTTTCCCCCGGACAAGCTGGGACGGGCGATGGGGGTGTTGAACGCCGTTTGGGGGATCGCCGCCGTCATGGGCCCGCTCATCGGCGGGGTCCTGGTGGAGAAGATTTCCTGGCGTTGGATCTTTTACATCAACCTGCCCACGGGCCTTGCGTCGGCGGCTTTCGTTCTCACCGCGCTCGGGAGGAGGCGGGAGGAGCGCCGGCGGAGGAGGCCGGATTTCCTGGGCGGGATGACTCTCCTCGGCGGTGTCGTCGCCCTGCTGCTGGTCGTGGGGCACGGGGAGCCGAAGCCGTTCGGGACCCTGGAGGCCGTTCTCCTCGCCGCCAGCCTGGCGCTTCTCGGGGGGTTCGTCTGGACCGAATCCCGGGCCGAGGAGCCCATTCTCCCCTTGCCGCTCTTCCGGGTCCGGACGTTCCGGGTGGCCAGCGTCCTGGGGTTTTTGACCGGGGCGGGATTTTTCTCCGCGACGGTCTACGTCCCCCTCTTCTACCAGGGGGTCATCGGCTCTTCCGCCATCGGGGCCGGGGCCGTCTTGATGCCGTTGAGCCTGGGGTGGTCGCTTTCCAGCCTGATCGGCGTGAACGCCCTGATCCGCAGGTGGGGGGAGAGGAAGCTGCTCTCGCTGGGCTTCGGCTTTCTCTGCCTGGCCTATGTGATCCTCTCTCGGGTCGGCGTCGGGACCCCCTACTGGGTGGTCGCGGCCGCCATGAGCATCCTGGGCGTCGGGATGGGGTACGTCTACACCATGATCCTGACCCTCGTCCAGACCAGCGTCCCCAAGACGCACCTGGGCGTCGTGACGTCCTCCACCTTTCTGTTCCGGCAGTTGGGGGGATCGGTCACCGTCGGGGTCCTGGGCGGCCTCATGAGCCGGGGCCTGACCGGTCGCCTGGCGGCCCTCGCCGCAGACCCGCTGTACCGGGGAATCTCCCAGGGGATCGCCGGCCCGCGGGACCTGATGCGCCCTGAAGTGATGAGGCAGTTTCCGGCGGAAACCGCCGCCGCCCTCCAGGGGATGCTGGCCGCCTCCCTCTCTCCCGTGTTCTGGATCTCCCTGGGCGTCGTCTCGGCGGCGTTCCTTCTGAGCCTGTGGTTCGCGGCGGCGCGAGAGAGGACCGGCTGACGTTGAAACGGGTCGGGAAAAACCTCCTGTTCGCCGGGCTGGCCCTGGTGACGCTGTCGGTCCTGGCGGAAGGGGTCCAGAGGGCCCGCCTCGCCTGGACGGGCCAGCCGAGGCGGTGGCTCCTGTACGGCTTCCACGGGCCCTCCGATTCCCCCCAGGATCCCCCGACGGTCTTGCCTTACGGGGTCCGGGAGAAGGAGGGCTACCACCTGCTGAGAAGCGGGACGCGCACGGTGCGGGGCCCCGCGGGAGAGGAGACGATCCGCGTGAACCGGCTCGGCTTTCGCGGCCCCGAGGTCCGGCGGGAGAAGGCGCCCGGCGTCTATCGCGTCGTCGCGCTGGGGGGCTCGTCCACGTTCGGGGCGATGAATTCCGAGGAGACGACTTACCCGGCGCTCTTGCAGGCCTTGTTGGACCGGCGGTTCCCGGGCCGCTTCGAGGTGATCAACGCCGGGGTCCCCGGCCTGGCCCCAGCCCATCTCGTGCCTCTCCTGCGGCGGGAGGTCCTGCCGCTCAGGCCCGACCTCCTGGTCGTCATGAGTGTGTTCAACCACTATTTCGTGACGACCCAGGCGAGCTGGCGCCGACCGCTCATCCGTCTGCGGAGCCTCTTGGAGGGGCGGAGCGTCCTGTTCCTCACCCTCTCGGAAAAGCTCACGTACTTCACCGGGGGCGACTCGCTGTTCGGCAGGCTCTTCGTCCTGTTCGCCGATTATCGGGGATACCTGGAGGAGATGATCGGCTTGGCCGAGTCCGCCGGGTCGCGGGTGTTCCTGGTCAAGGAGCCGATCCTGCCGCGCGGAAAGACCGGAAAAAGCCTGGTGCCCGGCTCGACGGCCTCCGAGCAGGGCTGGGAGCCGCGCTTTTACCGGAAGGTTCTGCGGCTGCTGGACGACACGGCCCGCTCCAGGGGCGCGGTCGTGGTCGATGCCTCCACGCTGACCGGCGGGTTTCCCCTGGCCATGTTCTACGACGTGGTCCACCTCACGCCCGAGGGGAACCGCTACCTGGCGGAGCGGGTTTTGGAGGCCATGAGGCGGGCCGGGATGCTCCCGGAGGGATAGGGATTCGAGACCCTCGGCCGTTCGCCCAACACGAAACTGGCCCGCTCCCGTTTCGCCCTTTCCGTCGTCCGGGTGAGTTGCTATATTTGAGGGGGACATCCGGAGGGGCGCATGTCTTGGTCTGAGAGGCTGTACGAGGAGATCAAAAAGGCCGGCGTGCGTCTTTGCGCGACGCTCCCCGATTCCTGGATCGCGGACCTGATCGCCCGCCTGGAGTCCGACCCGGAGATGATCCACGTCCCCGTGGCCCGGGAGGAGGAGGCGGTGGGGGTGTGCTGCGGGGCAGTGGCCGGGGGGCTTCGCGCGGCCATGCTCATCCAGAACGTGGGGGCGATGAACAGCGGGGGGGCCCTGGCCACGCTGCCCGTGGCCTACGGCATCCCCTTTCTGCTGGTCGTCTCCCACCGGGGCCGCCTGGGGGATAAGCTGTTCTACGACGTGGAGAAGGGGAGAAGCGCGGAGAGGATCCTGGAGCAGATCGGCGTGCAGTGCTTCCTCCTCCCCGCCGATTTCGCCGAGCGGGGGAGCGTCGCCGACGCCTACGCCCTGGCCGAGGCGGCGCAAAAGCCGGTGGCGCTGCTCATCACCAAGGAGACCTTCGGAGTCGGCGGATGAACCAGCGGGAAGCTTTAGAGACCCTGGCGGAGCACGTCAGCGACCATCTGGTGGTCAGCGGCATCGGCACGCAGACCCAGCTTTGGCACTCGGTCCTTCACCGGCCGGGGAATTTCTATCTCAGCGGCCCGATGGGCCAGGCGGTCCCCTTCGGCCTCGGGCTGGCCCTGGCGCGGCCCTCCCGGCGGGTGATCGCCGTCGAGGGGGACGGAAGCCTGCTGATGAACCTGGGCATTCTGGCCTCCGCGGCTCAGCACCGGCCGGCCAACCTGGTGGTGCTGGTCATGGACAATCAGGCGTACGAGCTGACCGGGAGGCAGCCCATGGTGAACCGGGGGCGGACGGATTTTTGCCAGATCGCCCGGGGGTTTGGGATCGCCGAGACCCATGAGGCCGCAAGGCCGGCCGAGCTGTCCGAGGCCGTGCGCAAGGCGCTCTCCGCCCGGGCGTTCTCGTTCATCTGGGCGCGCTTGGAGCTGATGGGGGAGAAGGCGCCGCCCTTCCCCTATTATCCGTATCAGATCAAGCACCGGTTCTGGGAGCATGTCCGGGGGCTGGATTCGTAGTTTCCTCGGCGCGCCGAAGGGGCGGCCTTCGGAGGGAATCGAATCGGAAGGAGGGGGGCGATGGGGCTCTTTTTCGATCATGTGGCCTTGGCGACGACGGACCTCGATCGGTCCGCCGCTTTTTACCGGGACGTGATGGGCTTCGAGCTCTCGAGCCGCAGCCGCCTGGAGGACGATCGCGAGCAGGCGGTGTTTCACGTCGGCGAAGGGGTCCTGGTCCTTTTCCACCACGCGGACGGCCGGTACGTGGAAAAGGTCCGCAGGCCGCGCTCCGGCGTCCACCACCTGGCCTTCGGGATGGACGCCGCCCGTTACGACGCGGTGATCCGCAAGTGCAGGGCGAGCGGGGTCGAGATCCGGCGGCAGGACGTCAACGCGGGCGCCAAGGGGGAGGGGTACGCCACGTATTTCTACGACCCGGACGGCAACGAGGTCGAGATCAAGAAATACGAGAAAGACCCCGACTTCAAGGAGTACAACGCCCCGGATTATCACGTCTGAGGCGGGAGTGTGCGCCCCTCGCCCGCCGGGGGATCGCCCCTCGGCTTCTTTTGACGCGGATGCGCCGGAAGACCCAAGGGCCGCAAGGTCCGTTCGTTTCTCGCTGGATCGGCGCGAAGGCACGGGGAAATGGCCCGCCGGATTCGAAAACCCTGGGGAGGGAGATTCAAGGAGCGGACCGCGGCGTCGGTGGAGGCGTTCACCGAGTCGGTCTCTTTTGACCGCCGCCTGGCGCCCTACGACGTGCGGGGGAGCATCGCCCACGCGCGGATGCTGGCCAAGTGCGGCATCCTTTCGAAGGAAGAGGGGAGGGAGATCGTCCGGGGCCTTCGGGCCATCGCCCGGGAGATCGCGGAGGGGCGCTTCCGGTTCGACCCGGCCCTGGAGGACGTCCACATGAACGTCGAGGCCCGTCTCATCCAGGCCGTCGGCCCGGTGGGGGGGAAGCTCCACACGGCCAGGAGCCGCAACGACCAGGTGGCCCTTGACCTGCGCCTCTACCTGCGGGACGTGCTGGCGGGCGTTCAGGCGGGGATTGGGAGGCTCAAGACCGCGCTTCTCGATCGGGCGGAGGCCTATCTCGACGTGGTGATGCCGGGGTACACCCACATGCGAAGGGCGCAGCCCGTCCTCTTCGCCCATCACCTTCTGGCCTACGTGGAGATGCTGAACCGCGATGAGGAGCGGATGTCCGACTGCCGGAGGCGGGTGAACGTGCTCCCCCTGGGGAGCGGGGCGCTCAGCGGGACGGGGTTCCCCATCGACCGCGCGTACGTGGCCGGGCTCCTGGGCTTCGAGCGGGTCTCGCAGAACAGCCTCGACGCCGTCTCCGACCGCGATTTCGCCGTGGAGTTCGCTTCCGCCGCCTCCCTGCTGATGATGCACCTGAGCCGGTTGGCCGAGGAGATGATCCTCTGGTCCGGGACCGAGTTCGGCTTCCTCACGCTGCCCGAGGCCTATTGCACGGGGAGCTCCATGATGCCCCAGAAGCGCAACCCCGACGTCCTGGAGCTGGTCCGCGGGAAGACCGGCCGCGCGTACGGGGCGCTGGTGAGCCTTCTGACGATGCTCAAGGCGCAGCCCCTGAGCTACAACCGGGACCTCCAGGAGGACAAGGAGCCTGTGTTCGACGCGGCCGACACGGTGCTGGGGTGCCTGGCGGTCCTGGCCGAGCTGACGGTCGGCCTCACCATTTCCGAGGACCAGAGGGCGCGCATGCGGGCCGCGGCGGAGGCGGACTTCACCCTGGCGACGGAGCTGGCTGATTCTCTCGCCATGCGTGGCGTGCCCTTTCGGGAGGCCCACGAGGTGGCGGGACGGGTGGTCCGCTTCTGCGAGGAGCGGGGCCTGACGCTTTCCGCCCTGGACCTCGCGACGTTGCGGCGGTTCTCCCCGTTCTTCGGGGAGGACGCGCTCGGGCGGCTTTCCGTGGATCGGGCGCTGCGCGCGCGAAACTTGCCGGGCGGGACCTCCCCGACTAATGTGAAAAGGGTAATCCGGAGGGAGAAAAGACGGTGCGCCGAGTCCTGATCGTGGTTCTCCTCCTGGCGCTGAGTCTGGGCATCGGGCTGGCGGGGTGCGGCAAGAAGGGCAGCCCCGAGGCGCCCAAGGAGCCGATCTTTCCCGCCATCCGCTGAGGCGAAGCCTCGCGGCGCCGCAAAGCGCGGATTTCGTTGACGGAAATGGGACCCTGTGTTAGGTTGACGCAAGTGCTTGCCCTCTGGGATGGATGAGGCCCCCGGTGGACGTGTTCACCTATAAGAACGGCGAGTTGGCCTGCGAGGACGTCCCGCTCCGGGACATCGTGGAGCAGGTGGGCACCCCCTGCTACGTGTACAGCAGCGAGCACCTGACGCGCCAGTTCCGGGCGTTCGACGAGGCGTTCTCGGGCCTCCCCCATCTCGTCTGCTTCGCCATGAAGGCCAACAGCAACCTGGCGGTCTTGCGGCTGTTCGGCACCCTGGGCGGCGGGATCGACGTCGTCTCGGGGGGCGAGATCTACCGGGCCGTCCGGGCCGGGATCCCCGCGGACCGGATCGTCTTCGCCGGGGTCGGCAAGACGGTGGACGAGATCATCATGGCGATGAAGCGGAGCATCCTGATGTTCAACGTCGAGTCGCCCGGGGAGCTGGACGAGATCAACCGGGTGGCCGAGAGCTTCGAACGCAAAGCCCCCGTGGCCCTTCGGGTGAACCCCGACGTGGACCCGAAGACCCATCCCTACATCTCCACCGGCCTGAAGAAGAGCAAGTTCGGCATCGACATCCACGCGGCCGTGGACGAGTACAGGCGGGCGGCGGAGCTGCCCTGGATCGAGGTGGTGGGGGTTCATTGCCACATCGGTTCCCAGATCACCACCACGGGACCCTTTGCGGACGCCGCCGGCAAGGTGGCTGCCCTGGTGGGGCGTCTTCGGGAGGAGGGCCTCCGCGTCCGGTACGTCAACCTGGGCGGGGGCCTGGGCATCACCTACCGGGACGAGGCGCCCCCCGCGCCGTCGGACATGGCCCGGGCCGTCGTCCCGCTCATCCGGGAGACCGGCTGCATCCTGCTGTTCGAGCCGGGGCGCAGCCTGGTAGGCAACGGCGGCGTCCTGCTCAGCGAGGTGCTCTACAAGAAGCAGACGCCAGCCAAGCGGTTCTACGTGGTGGACGCGGCCATGAACGACCTGATCCGCCCGAGCCTCTATGAGAGCTACCACGAGATCCGGCCCCTTTCCGAGTCGGTGAAATCCCGGGAGCGGGGCGTGGCGGACGTGGTGGGGGGGATCTGCGAGAGCGGCGACTTCCTGGCCAAGGACCGCGAGCTCCCGGCGTTCGAGCCCGGGGACCTCTTCGCCGTCATGAGCGCCGGGGCCTACGGGTTCGCCATGTCCTCCAACTACAACGCCAGGCCGCGGGCCGCCGAGGTTCTGGTTCGTGGGAGCGAGTTCAGCGTGGTCCGCCGCCGGGAGACCTACCAGGACCTCGTCCGGGGCGAGACGATCCCGGAGTTCCTGCAGGAGGCCGGTTCCGTCGACGCGAGGCTGGGACGCGGCTCCCGCGACGGGGCGGGAAACCCGTGAAGAGGATCCCCTTCGTCAAGATGCAGGGGAGCGGGAACGACTTCATCCTGGTGGACAACCGTTCCCGCATCCTCGATCCCGGCAGTCTGGGGGAGTTCATCCGGAAGGTGTGCCGCCGGTCGGTTTCGGTGGGGGCCGATGGCCTCATTCTGCTGGAGGAGAGCGACCGCGCGGACTTTCGCTGGCATTTCTTCAACTCGGACGGGAGCCGGGCGGAGATGTGCGGAAACGGCAGCCGTTGCGCTGCGCGGTGGGCTCACATGCTGGGCATGGCCCCGGCGAAGCTCACGTTCGAGACGGACGCGGGCATCCTCTCCGCCGAGGTCCGGGGCCGCCGCGTGAAGGTCCGGTTGACCGAGCCCTCCGCCGTCCATCGCTCCGTCGAGATTCCGAGGAACGGCGCGGTGCTCCGGCTTCATTCCGTCAACACCGGCGTTCCGCACGCGGTGGAGTTCGTGGAGGACCTGGAAGGTTGCCGGGTGGTGGAGGAGGGCCGGTTCATCCGGTTCCACGAGCGGTTTCAGCCGGCCGGGACGAACGTGAACTTCGTTCGCCCGCTGGATCGATCCCGCCTGGCCCTGCGGACCTATGAGCGGGGAGTCGAGGAGGAGACCCTGGCCTGCGGCACGGGCGCGGTGGCGGCCGCGCTGATCTCCGCCGAGCTGGACCTCGTGGGGTCCCCGGTCGACGTCCTCACCCGGAGCGGAGAGGTTTTGCGGATCAGCTTCCGGAAGGAAGGGGAGCGGTACACCGAGGTCTATCTGGAGGGAGAGACGGCCCTGGTCTATGAGGGGTCGCTGACGGAGGAGGCCTGGGCCTAGGGCCCGGCCAACGGAAAAGAAGGGGAGAGATCATGCTCCACGGCTCCATCGTCGCCCTCGTGACGCCGTTCGAGGACGGCTCTGTGGATGAGGCGGCCCTTCGCGGGCTCATCGAGTGGCACATCGGGAGCGGAACCCATGGCATCGTTTCCTGCGGGACCACGGGGGAGTCCGCCACGCTCTCCCATGAAGAGCATGACCGGGTCGTGGAGTTCACCCTGGAGGTGGTCGGCGGGAGGGTCCCGGTGATCGCTGGGGCGGGCTCCAACTCCACTCGCGAGGCCATCCGCCGGACCCGCCACGCCAAGGAAGCCGGGGCCGACGCGGCCCTTCTCGTCGTCCCCTACTACAACAAGCCGACCCAGGAGGGCCTGTATCGGCACTTTCGGGCGGTCGCCGAGGCGGTGGACATCCCCATCCTCCTCTACAACGTTCCGGGCCGGACCGTGGCCAATCTCCTGCCGGAGACCGTCGCCCGCCTGGCGGAGATCCCCAACATCATCGGGATCAAAGAGGCCACCGGCTCCCTCCAGCAGGTGAGCGACGTGGTGGGCCTGTGCCCGAGGGATTTTTGCGTGCTGTCGGGCGATGACTTCGTCGTCCTCCCCATGTATTCGGTGGGGGGGCGCGGGGTCATCTCCGTCTCAGCGAACGTCGCCCCGAAGGACATGGCCGAGCTTTGCAACGCCGCCGAGGAAGGGGATTGGGTCCGGGCGCGGGAGCTCCATTACAAGCTGCGCCCGCTCAACGCGGCCATGTTCTTCGAGACCAATCCCATCCCAGCCAAGACGGCCCTGGGCCTGATGGGCAGGATTTCGGAGGACTTTCGTCTGCCCCTTTGTCCGATGAGTGAGGCGAATCGCGAGCGCCTCATCCGGGTGATGAAGGCATACGGTTTGCTTAACTAGGGGAGCCGAGACGCTCTCCAAAGGAGGCCGGGCGCGCTCAACGGGGCGCCTGGATGAGTCCGAGCGGTTGAAAAGAATCGGCTTGTTGAGAAACGCGTTGAGACGGTGGGCGGATAAGCGGCTGACGCTCGCCCTTCTCGTGCTGCTCGCCGCCCTGTGGGCGGGGTTGCCCGGCGGCGCGGCGCGGCCCGACTGGACGGCTGTCCATCGCCCGGCCTGGGGATCGGAAGACCTTTCCTTCCGGGTGGTCCAGGAAGCCTTCTCCATCATCCGGAAGAATCATTACACAGAGCCGGATATCCGGAAGCTGATCCTCGGGTCCCTTGAGGGAATGCGCGACAAGGTTGCCTCCGATCTGGGGAAGGACAAGGTCCGCCTGATCGAGGAGAAGGAGGGCATCCGGTGGGGTGCGGGACAGAAGGAGATCCGGATTCCCGCGGACGAGGACCTCGATGGGGACTTGCTGCCCCTGATGGAGGCGTATGACCTGGTTCGGGCTTACTACCCCGAAGAGAAACAGAAACAGGCGCGCCAACTCGCCTACGCCGCCATCGCGGGGATGATGAGGCGCCTCGACCCCCACAGCGCCCTCATGACGCCGGAGGCGTTCAAGGAGCTCCAGGTGGAGACCCGCGGGGAATTCGGGGGGATCGGCATCGAGATCACTCTCCGGGACGGAAAGCTGACGGTGGTCTCCCCCATCGAGGGAACCCCCGCTCACCGCGTGGGAATCCAGGCCGGCGACCTCATCGTCAGGATCGACGGCTTCGACACCCAGGGGATCACCCTCATGGGCGCCGTTCGGCGGATGCGCGGTCCGAAAGGGACGGCTGTGACCCTCGAGGTCCGCCGGGCGGGGGCCGACGGACCTGTGGTCTTTTCCATCGTTCGCGACATCATTCACATCCAGAGCGTGAAGGAGAAGGTCCTCCCCGGGAAGATTGGCTACGTCCGGGTTTCCAGCTTCGTGGAATCCACCAGCCGCGATCTCTTCAAGTCCCTGAGGAGCCTCGAGCGGCAGGGGATCCGGGGGCTGATCCTGGATCTGCGGAACAATCCCGGAGGCTTGTTGCGGCAGGCGGTCGAGGTGGCCGACTTGTTCCTGGGAAAGGATTCGCTCATCGTCTACACCCGCGGCAAGCGGCCGGAGCACAACCTGAAGTTCGTGGACCGCCGGCCCGGCCCCTTCGGGAAGTTCCCGATGATCGTCCTGGTCAACGCGGGAAGCGCCAGCGCTTCGGAGATCGTGACGGGCGCCCTGCAAGACCTGCACCGGGCCCTCGTCATGGGGACCCGGACGTTCGGAAAGGGGTCCGTTCAGACCATCATCCCGTTGAGCGACGGGTCCGGGCTTCGCGTCACGACGGCGCTCTACTACACCCCGAAGGGGCGCGAGATCCAGGAGAAGGGAATCCCGCCGGACGCCGTGGTCCCCCAGCCCGGCGAGGAGAACAGCCGGGACGTGGTGCTGGAGAAGGAGCTTGTCCGCAGCCACCAAAACGGCAACGGCGCGAAGGCCCCCGGACCCCAGGCGACGCCCGAGCGGAAACCCGATCCGCCGAAGGCCAAGCCGCCCCTGCGAAAGCCCATCCTCCTGGGATCGGAGGAAGACCATCAGCTCTCCATCGCCCGGCGGGTCCTGGACGAAGAGCCGGTGGCGCAGGTGGCGCAGCTGATGATCCGGGCGCGCCAGATCCTGGCCTCCGCGAACAAGGCCCAGGCGAAAGCGGGGGCTCAGCCGTGATCCGCGCCGTCGTGGCGGGCGCGGCGGGACGGATGGGGCGCTGCGTCGTGCGCGCCTTGAAGGAGGCGGAGGATTTCGAGCTGGCGGCCGCCTTCGAGAGCCCGGGGCACGCCTCGGTGGGATCGGACGCCGGGGCCGTCGCGGGCGTGGGGGATCTGGGCGTCCCCGTCCTGGGGGGCACCGAGAAGGCGATGGAGGGGGCCGACGTCCTCATCGATTTCACGGCCCCCGCCGCGGCCGTGGACCACCTGGGGAGAGCGGCTTCCCGCGGCCTGGCGGCCGTCGTCGGCACGACGGGGTTCGACGCGGCGCAGCGGGACGCCATCGCCCGCGTGGGGAGAGAGATCCGCGCCGTCGTCGCCCCCAACATGAGCGTGGGGGTGAACGTTGTCATCAGGCTGGTCAAGGAGGCCGCCCGGCTTCTGGGCGAAGATTTCGACGTGGAGCTGGTGGAGGCCCACCACCACTTCAAGAAGGACGCCCCCAGCGGGACGGCCCTGGCGCTGGCGGCGGCGGCGGCCCGGGCCTTGGGCAGGGATTTGTCCAAGGTGGGCGTCTATGGCCGGGAAGGCCAGGTGGGCGAGAGGCCCCGCGAAGAGATCGGCGTGATGAGCCTGCGCGCCGGCGACATCGTGGGAGAGCACTGGGTCCTGTTCGGGGGGGTCGGCGAGCGGGTCGAGATCATCCACCGCGCGCACAGCCGGGACAATTTCGCCCGGGGCGCGCTGCGCGCCGCCCGCTGGGTCATCCGGCAGCCGGCCGGGGTCTATTCCATGGCGGACGTTCTCGGCCTGGAGGACTGAGCGGGGCCTGCGGCGGATTTCTTTCGAGGAAGTCCGGCGGGAGAGGGGTTTTTTGAAGGGCCGTCCCCTGGGAGTTGAGGGAAGGATTTCTCAGGCTTGAATCGCCGAAGACCCTCGCACAAAAAGGGCTGGAGAGTCCCGCCGCGCGCCCGGGGGTCTGGTCTTCGCCTTCTTGCCCTTCTCTCGGCCGCTCTGATGGTGGTCCTGGTGGGGTCCCGCGCCTCCCGCGCGGGAGAGGTCAATATCCTCGCCTTCGGCGGACTGTACGACGCCCTCGGCGCCGAGGCCAGCATCTCGGACAGCCCCCCCTCCCGGGAGGCTGGCAAGGCCAGCTTCGGGACGGGTGAGATCTACGGGATCCGGATCGAGGGGTACAGCACCCGGGACTTTTCAAGGTTTTTCGGCTTCGGGTTGGGGGTCGCGTACTTCGAGCGGGATTTCCGCTTGAAATCCGGGGACTCCAATTTCAGGACGGCCGACGTGAAGTCCGAGGCCATCGAGATCACCCTCAGCGCCCTTTTCCGCCGCCCTTCGGGGCAGATCCGGCCTTATGCGGGAACCGGACTTTCGATTCTGATTCTGGAGGAAAACGTCAAGGACAAGCGGAACGAGGCGGAAGGGGCGACGGTGGACCGGTTTTCCATCCAGACGAACGATGTCGGCTGGCACTTCCTCGGGGGGCTGAAGTGGTTCCTGCCCGACGAGCTTTTCCCCAAGGGTTTCCCGGGCCGGTTCTTCGTCCTGGGGGAGTACCGATACCTCGTTTCCAACATCGTCGCCGACGGAAAGGGCCGATTCAGCAGCTTGAAAGACCAGTTGAACGGCCAGTTCTTCGTCGGCGGATTCGGGTATCAATTCTGAGCCTCGCCGGCGCGGCGGACCCTTTTCGGCGCCTTCCGCCCCGAGGCGGGGCCCTTTATCATCCCATTCTCGTCGGTTCCATCCGCTTGGTGGTCCTGTCCCGGCCCGAGGACGGGCCAGGCGCGCCGCTGGGCGGCTATCCTCTCTCGAAATAATCCCGGACGCGGGCCAGTCCCTCCGGCGATCCGGCGTCGAAGCCCCGACCCTCCAGCTCGACGGCGCCCACTTCCACCTCTTCCACCATCCGCCGCAGGACCGGGATGTCGTCCAGCTCCTCGCCGGGGGAGAGGTCCCCTCTCACGCGGTCGATGAAACCGAAGTAATGGGGGAGAAAGATAGACCGGGGAAAGGTCCGAAGGCGCGTCCGCCCCGGCGGGACGCGGAATCGCCCCGGACCCTTGGGGCCGATCCGCCGGACGCACGGAAAGGGTCGCTCCCCCTGGGGATCGAGGTCCACGGCGCCGCAGTCGCTGAACACGTCCTCCGGCCGGACGCGGATCAAGGCCAGCGTATCGCGGCCCGTCGCCTCGAACGCCTTTCTCACCTGGAGCAGCGCCGGCTCTTTTCCGACGAAGAGCACATCCGGCAGAAGGACGGCGAAGGGTTCCTCCCGCAGAAGGCGCCGGCAGCGGTCCTGGGCGTCCGCGAGCCCGAGGGGGTGGGGCTGGGGCACCGGGACAATGCGGACCCCCTGCGGGGCCTCCGCGCGGAGCCAGGGCAAAAGCCTTTCTTTCTGCGGGCTGAGGACGAGGAGGATCTCTTCGAAGCCGGAGGCCGCCGCTTCCCACAGGGCGTGGACGATGAGGGGCGCCCCGGCGACGGGCAGAAGCTCTTTGGCCGCGCCGCGCGAGACCGCCCGCATCCGGCGGCCGAGGCCGGCCATGGGAATCACGACTTTTCGGACGTGGACCGTCAAAGAGAGAACCCGGAAACGGGGCCGCGAGGGCCTTTCCGCTTCGTCCGCTCCGCGCGAGGGGGATGGTTTCCGCCCCCGCCGCGGCCTCCCCACGGGGGCCGGCTCAGACCGCCTTCGTCTCGCCCGGCTTGAACTCGACCACCTCCAGGTCGGCGATCTCCATCGTCAGCCTTTTGAACTCTTCCACGGTTCCCGTGAGGAGCGGGAACGTGGCGTAATGGCAGGGGATGGCGATCCGCACGTTCAGCAGCCGGCAGGCGTAGGCGGCCTCCCTCGGGTCCATGGTAAAGTGACTGCCGATGGGCAGGACGGCCACCGTCGGGTTGTAGATTTCGTGGATGATCCGCATGTCTCCGAAGACGTTGGTGTCCCCGGCGAAATAGACCTTGAAGGCGTTCTCGAACTCGACCACGTATCCCGCGGGCTCCCCCAGGTAGACCGGCTTTCCGTTCTCCATGGCGGAGGAGCTGTGCTGGGCGTGGGTCATGGTGAACTTGATCCCGCCCACCGTCTGGGTTCCGCCTTTGTTCATGCCGCTGGCGTTCTCGACCCCCTGGGCCGCCAGCCAGTTCGCCAGCTCGGCCTGGGCGACCACGGCGGGCTTGTGGGCTTTGGCGATCCCGACGACGTCGCCGACGTGATCGAAGTGGCCGTGGGTCAGGAGGATGATGTCGCACTTCTCCACCCGCTTGCAGTGGTCCGGACAGGAAGGGTTCTGCTTGAGCCAGGGGTCCAGGTAGATGACCTTGCCGCCGGGGGATTGAATCTTGAAGCTGGCGTGTCCGAGCCAGGTGACCTGGAGTTTCTTGTTGGCCATGGTGGGGGTTCTCCTCCGATTTCAGAAAGCGCGAGCGAAACGTCCCGTCCCGCGAACGAGTGTACCGGTCGGGGGAGCTTCTTCAGCCCGGCCGGCCGGGGGGGGCGGCCCCCCGAAGGGTCAGGAGAGAGCCATCTCTTTCAGTGCGGAGGACGCGCGGAAGGGGGCGCCCGTCTTCCGCCGGACCTCCTCCTCCGTGACGCCGGGGGCCAGCTCGACCAGGCGAAGCCCCTCCGGGGTGACGTCCATGTCGCCGAGGTCGGTGATGACCCGGTCCACGACCCCGGCCCCCGTCAG
>JACPRG010000109.1 GCA_016190025.1 Candidatus Tectimicrobiota bacterium | reverse complement strand
TTCCCTCATAGAGTTCGAGCGCGGCCTCGAGCTCCTCTCGCATGAGCTTTCCTCCTTCCATTTCATTGTAGCAAGAGGGAAGGCCGGCCTGGGGCGCTATACCTGTTACCTCTTCTTCCAACTGGCCGAGGTGGCGGTGCCCCGGGAGCTTTTCGCCGCCCTCTTTTGGCGCGAAGAGCCCGATTGCGGCCTGTGCCGGTCTGACCTTGCGCGGAGCTGTTTCAGGAGGCGCGAGACACATTGTTCAGGGTTTAAACTGTCCGCCAAGGGTGCAGAGTCGCAGAACTGCGCCTCCTTGCCGAGGGAGATGGTGTTCCGTGCATGGTTTTCGGGTCTCAAAAATCTCAGTGATCGCCAGTTTTTTGGCGAGAGCGCCGCGGCCCGCAATTTAGCTTCACTCTTCGATTGGCTTGCGCTCTCCGCTGCGCTCCGATTCCGCGGGCCTTCATAGAAAAAGAAGGGCGGGCGTCCTGCCCGCTGTCAGGCTATGGGCAAAGAATCGGAATGCAGCGGAGAGCGGAGCCACAAGCTTTGCAGCTACGGTCCGCCGAAAATTCGTCCTGTAGCGGCAGAGCTTGCCTCTGCCAAAAATGGCGGCTCCACGCACCGGTTGCGACCAGGGCGTGCGTCCGAAAACTGGGGATAATTGAGCTCAAAAATCCCTTGACAGCGGTTCTGGGAGGGGATTCAATGTCTATCACCGGCAATGAAGACCCAAAAGGCGGGATCGCTGTTCGATACGGGAAATCCCGGCTTAAAGGCAAGGGGAAAAGCGCGGCTTTGGCGGGATTATGTGACGAGAAATTTCGATTTCCGGAGCCTGCTTCGAAAGAAGGGGATCTGGCCATGAAAGCCTCAGGACGGGTTTTGGTAAGGCTCTCTCCTCTCGCGTGGTTCGCCGCCTTTCTCCTCCTTCTGGCCGCAGTGGCCACCGCGTCCGCAGAAAAAGTCACCTTCTCCCTCGACTGGGTTCCCTACGGCAAGCACGCGGGCTTCTACGTCGCGCTGGACCAGGGGTTTTACCGCAAGGCCGGGCTGGACGTGACCATCGAGCGTGGCTACGGCTCTCCCGACACCGCGAAAAAGGTGGCCGCGAAGTCGGCAGACTTCGGCTTCACCGACCCCTCGAGCGTCCTGCTGGCGAGGTCGCAGAAGCTGGGGGTGCGGCAGATCGCCATGATCCACGGGAAGGGGATGCTGGTGGTCTTCGCGCTGAAGGGCTCGGGAATCCACCACATGAAGGACCTGGAGGGCCGGCGCATCGGAGAGACGATCGGGGGGGCCGGGTACGCCACCTTCCAGGCGGTCGCCAACGCCAACGGAATCAAGAAGTGGGAGTGGGTCGGGATGCGTCCGGCCGCCAAGAACCCGAGCCTCCTGTCCAAGAAGGTGGACGCCATCATCACGTACATAGCCGTGCAGCCGGCCCTGAGGATGGGGGCGCGCAAGCAGGGGGAGGAGATCGTTACGCTGCTCTACAGCGACTACGGCGTCAACATCCCCGCTGACGGCCTGGCGACCCACGATGAGACGATCCGCAACCGGCCGGACGTGGTCCGGCGGTTCGTCGAGGCGACCCTGGAAGGCATGGCCTGGGGGATTCCCCGGGGACGTCACGAAGCCGCCATGGAGGTCTTCCTCAAGCACCTCCCCGAGACCAGCCGGGATCTGGGCCTCGCCCAGTGGAAGATCGGCGTCGAGCACATGGTGACCGAGGACGCCCTGAAAAACGGCCTGGGCCACATCTCGCCCGAACAGATGGACTACACCTACAAGGTGCTCTCCCAGGCCTACAAGCTGGACCCTTCCGTCTCCATGGCGGAGGTCTACACGAACGGCTATCTGCCGACGCCCCCCATCCGGGTCCGGAAGCCGTGAGGGTTTCCGCCTGAAACGAGGACTCGGCAGGGTCCATAGCCGGGGTGAGGGGGAGGATCTGCGAGAAGGAGGGCCACCGGAAGGCGGCCCTCCTTCTCGTGCCTGAAAGTTTTTCAGGGGGGCGAAGGACGCAGTTTTTCAAAAAAGCCCCCCTGTGAACCCTGGAAAAGCGCCCCCTTTCCCCGCTAAAACCTGCCCCGACACTCTCTTAAACGCTGCTTGAGAAATGGGAGTGCTATAGCGCGGGGCCTTTAGGCCCCGCTTGGCGGAGGCTAAAGCCTCCGCGCTACAAGCGGACGGGAAATTCGGCCGGCTGGACGCCTTCAACCGGAGGTCAAGGGCCGGGAGGGGAGGTCCGGGGCCTCTCTTCGGAAACGGACTCCACGACCGCCTCTTGCGGGACGGGCCTCCAAAAGGAGGACGCGCCGAGGGGCGCCGCGACTCTCCTGTCGGGGAAACACACATCGTGGGAGAAGCGGTTGAGGGCGCGGTAGAACAGGAAGTAGGTGGGCCTCCATCCCTTCAGGTTCGTCACCTGGTCCAGAAGGAGGTGGAAGAGGTGGCCCATGGCCGTGCCCAAGAGCCAGGGCGAAGCGGGAAACAGCGCGGCCAGAAGCCAGAGAAGGGCGGAGATCTCATACCCGTGAAAGAACAGGTAAACGGTTTCCGTGCGGTTGTGCTCCCCCAGGCCCATGCGCGCCATGCGCGTGAGGGCCTCGCGGGGCCCCCATTGCCGGGTGAAGTCCAGGGCGTGGTCCAGGTCGATGGCCCAGCCCGCGAGGAAAAAGGCCGTTCCCGTTTCGGGCGAGCCGGTCAAGGTTCCGACGCCGAGCCCGGCGACGGCGGAAGACACGATGTGGCCCACTGCGTTCATCGGCGGTCCATTCTCCCGCGACGACTCATCCGGGTGGGTCGGTGGACTGGAAGGGAAACCCATCGGGTTCCGGACGTGCGGTCGGCGACAGGTGAGCGATTCAGGCCAGCCCCCCTTGTCCGCGGAGGCGCTCGCTTTTCCACTTTTTTTTGAGGTAGTTCGTCACCAGGACCTCGATCATTTCCTGCGCGTCTTCCTGGTCGTCCCCGAACCCGTAGAACTCCCTTTCGACGGCCTCCCCGCCGTCGGACGGTCTCATTCCCTCCTGGTACAGGGTCGCCCAGGCGTCCCAGCGGTCCGCCCCCTCGGCCGTGCGGATCTCGACCCACCGGCCTAGGATCTCCTTCTGCATGGCGGTTCCCTCCTCGACGGAGGGGGCTTGGGGCGGCTTTCGCCGCTTCGCCCCGCGGCGCCTTACAGGTGTTCGGCGGTCACCGCTCGGCAGGCGTCGGCGTTGGCCAGGCTGATGCGCTCGATGACCGCCGATAGCGTGGCCTTGTCGATCCCCAACTGCCGCGCGGCGTCCAACTGGTCCCGGACCGCGCCCTCCAGGCCCCGGGTGATGTTCACCGCCAGCCGGATGAACAACTGTTCCCGCTGTGTCAGGGCGTCCCCCACGTCGGCGGCGGGATAGCCGCGCGGCTCGCTGCGCTGCGCGGCCGCGGACGGCGACGGGGGCCACCCGTTGTCGAAGGAGGGCTTTTCCGGGTCCGACGTGGTCGATCGGACGTTGACCGCCTGGACCCCCTGGGGGAACTGGGCGACGTCGAATTCGACGATTTGGTTCTCGTACAGATCGGCGAAATCAACCCCGCGAAGCTTCGAGCAGTGAAAGAACAAGTCCTCCCCTTGCGCCGTCTCGATGAATCCAAATCCCCGCTCGGTGATGAGCCGCTTGATCCTGCCTCTGGACATTGAATGGACATCCTTCTCTTTGGGCCGGAAGTCGATGGCATTGGAATTTCTCTGGCCGGCCGCCCATAAGGCCGGCGTCTTGACGTCCAAGAGCATCCCCTTCATCTGGAATCGGAAAGCGCGGGCAACGCATCCCCAAAAAGCAATCCGCCTGATCCCAACATAAAAACGTTCATTCCTTCTTTATATATTCATTTTACAATGCGCGGCTCGCAACACTCAGGCTGAAAATCGTTTTTCCTTTTTCCCTGTGTCGCATCCGGTTACATGTCCAGCAGCACTTTCTTGATGTTGAACAATTTTCCGTCCTGGTTCTTGATCAGGACGAGCTCCCCTTCCCATTCCTGCACGACTGTCACCTCATCCCCGGCCGAGAACTGGACGGATTCGGGTTCGCCTTCTTTTCCCATCCGGAGGTAGGCGACAAAGTCCTCTTTCACCGTGGCCATAGGAATCACTCTCCCGGGTCGGCCGTTTCAGTCCATGGAAAGGGCCGGCCGATAAAAAAGGAGTACCTGATGAGACCCTTCGCATTGAACGGCTCGGCAAAGGGCGGGTTCGCGACCCCCCACAATGCTCCAGTATATTCATTGAAACGCCTCCGTCAATCCTGGCGCGGGAGACGAACCGAGGGGTGGACAAAAGAAGGCCGCCGCGCCTGCGGTTCGCATCTCCCCCCCTTCCGCCCGCCTCGAACGGCGGGAGAGAGTTCTCTCCCGCCGGCGGGGGGAGGCGCGGGCTATCGGGGCGCGCCCCGGCTCCGCGCGGCTTTGGCCCCGGCCGGCTTCCGGGCCCGCGGGTATTTCCGCTTCTTGGCGGGCCTGTATCTGCGGAGCGATTCGATGAACTCCACCGAGTTGGCGATGATGGCGTTCCAGAGGATCTCCCCCTTGCGCGCGCTGGCCATGGTGGGGTCGCCGATGTGGGCCGGCGGGGTGTAATAGCCCTGGTCGAGCGCGTTGATGGTGAGGAGGACCTTGTCCCCGCCCGCCAGGTTGTCGTGGGAGAAGAACCGTGTGGGGAAGAGGTAGTTGCCCCGGTGCTCGAAGGCCTTGTCCATCTGGACGAGGTCCGACCGCTTGAAGAGCATGTGGGAGGTCTCGAACTCTCCACCGTGCTGCCCGGCGCCGGGGTTTTCGCAGATCTCCCGGTGCGTCGTGGCCGCGATGACCAGGGGGTCGAGAACGGCGAAGATCACCTCGGGGTGCTCCTGCTTGACGGCTTTCGAGGCGATGCCGATGGCCGCCAGGTTGGCCAGCCGGTGGCCGTTGAAGGTGAGGATCTTCCCGAATCCGTGCTGGATGAGGCTGCGGTAGACGTCCTTGAGGAGGGCGATGACCGTTTCGGGCTGCAGGGAGATGCCCGGCTTGTGCATGTGGTGCTGGGCGTCGCCGAACCAGATGGGCGGCGTGCAGAGGACGCCCGCCGCCCGGGCGATCCCCTCGGAGTAGTCGATGGCCTCGAACCCGTCCACGCCGACGGGGAGGTGGGGGCCGTGGGGCTCCGTGCTCCCGATGGGGACGATCACGAGGTCTTCTCTTTCCAGGTATTCGGCGATCTCCTCCCACGTGAGGTCCTGCATCCACACCGAGCGCTTCGCCTTCTCTCGCGCAGCCGCCATTCCTTCCTTCCTCCGGTGCCTTTTCCGCCGGACGGGGTCCCCGCGCGTCCCGGCGGTCAATCGTCGAACTCGTTGCGGGCGTACTCCGAGGCGTTCATCCGCTCGCCGAACTCCACCACCAGGTCCCGGATCAGGCGATAGCGCGGAACCGGCTCGATGACCATGCCGTCCTCCGCCGGGACCTGGCAGGAGAGGACGGACTTCCCGTTGACCCGCATCTGGCAGGTGCGGCAGTCCTCCACCCGGCAGGACCAGCGGACGGCCAGGGAGTGGTCCACCTCCTCCTGGACGTGGCGGAGCGCGTCCAGGACCTTCATGCCCTCCCACCAGGGGATGACGTACTCCTCAAAGCGGCCCTCGGCCTCCCCGGCCTCCGGGTCCCGCCGGTGGACCTTAAACCGCAACTTGCGGCCGTTCATGGATGACCTCCCTCGGGTCGAGGGTCGTGGCGGCCACGGGCTCGGCGCGCAGGGCGACGGAGCCGTCCTCGGCCCGCCGCAGGACAATGTTCTTGAGCCAGTTCTCGTTGTCCATGGCCAGATGGTCGTCCCGGTGGTGGTTGCCCCGGCTCTCCCTTCGCTCGAGGGCGGCCCGGGCCACCATCATGCAGGTGTCGAGCTGACGGGGGAGGATCACCGCCGTCGCCCACTCAATGTTGAAGGTCCGGGGGCGGGTTCCGACCTTCGCCCGCGGCAGGAGCCCGTGTTTGGCCTCGGCGAACCACGCGAGCGCCGCCCTCAGGTCCGACTCGTTCCGCACCACGCCCACCTTCTCCCACATCGTCTCCTGCATCCGCTGGCGGATGCGGACGGGGCTCTCGCCCTTTCCCCTGTCCTTGTCCATCCATCCGAAGATCCGGCCGCGCTCGGCCTCCACCGCGGCTTCGGAGACGGGGGCGGACGGGGCCTGTAAGGCGTGGGCGGCGGCCTCTCTGCCGGCGACCCGGCCGAGGGCGAGGACGTGGGTCAGGGCGTTGCCCCCGAGGCGGTTCGCCCCGTGGATGCCGCCCTGGACCTCCCCGGCCCCGTAGAGGCCCTCGAGGGTCGTCCGCATGTCCGCGCGGCACTTGACGCCGCCGCCCGTGAAGTGGGACTTCACCCCCACCTCCATCGGCTCTTTGGAGAGGTCAAAGCCCACCCGCTCCAGGCGGGTCAGGTAGCTGCGGGGGACGGACCGGCCGCCCTGGAACTTGCTGAACTCGTAGATCAGGATGTCCCGGGGGACGGGGGTCAGGTCCATGTAGCATCCCCCGTGGGGGGAGCCGCGCCCCGCGCGGACCTCGCTGTAGATGGCGAACGACCGGATGTCCCGCGTCGTGTTCCACTTCCGGACGTGGTCGTACTTGTCCAGGAAATCCTCGCCCAGGGAGTTGCGGAACCGGCCGTGCTCGCGGATCTTGGGCCGCCAGCCGGGGAAGTTGGTCAGCGTGACGTTGACGTGGGTGATGCGCGGGTCGACCTGGGAGGGGAGGAACTGGACGAACTCCATGTCCACCATCTCCGCCCCCGCCTCGAAGGCCATCCCGTGGACGTCCCCCGCGCACTCCACCGCCGTCGTCGTGAAGCGGTAGGGCCACAGGGTGGCGAACCCGCCCGCGGCCAGGACCACCGCCTTGGCCCGGAAGACGAAGAACTCCCCCGTCTTCCAGTCGAGGCCGGTGACGCCGGCCACCCGGCCTTCCTCCACCAGAAGGCGCGTCACCAGGAGGTTCTCCATCCAGGGGATCTCCAGGCGGTCGATCTCCTTCCTGAGCGCCCACATGATGCGGGGCCCGGTCATGAAGCCGTAGTGGACGGAGCGCTTTTTGGAGTGTCCGCCAGGCGGCCAGACGAGATCGAAGGCGCCGTCTTTCGTCTTCCGGAAGGTCGTCCCCCCGCCGAAGCGGTCCAGCTCGCGGAGGGTTTCGGGCGCCTCGCGCGCGTAGACCTCGACCAGGCGCTGGTCGGGGATGCCGTAGCCGCCGATGAGGGTGTCACGGAAGTGGAGCGCCGGGGAGTCGTCGTCGGCCACGGCCGCCGTGCAGGTGTGCCCGGCGGTGATGGTCGCCCCGCTGCGGCCGAAGGTGCCGCGGTCCAGGATCAGCGCCCTGGCGCCGCCCCTTCGGGCGTGGATGGCGGCCTCTCCGCCCGCGCCGCCCGAACCCACGACGATGACGTCCGTCTCCACGACGCGATGGGCTTTCAGGTTCAACGGGATGTCTCCGGCCGGGGCGCGCCGCCCGCTGCGGCCCGCCGCTCCCGGCGATGGTCAGGAAAAAAGCCGGACTGGGGTCGGGGCGTTCTGAAGGCCGTCGGGCCTTCGGTTCCGGCCGAGGGCCGGGTACGTCCCGGACTTTCTCCCCGGGGAGGTTCTTGACGCGCTCTTTGAGACTTCGCTAGGATGACCCCAGGTTTTTATCCAGCAACATGAGATGGTATCATTCATGACCTTCCCCGAGGTGTCAAGGGCCGTCTGAGCCGCCGGCGCTCTCGTCGCCCGCCCGACCCTTTCCGCCCTCGCTTGTGGGGGTGAGCCCGCCATGATGAGTCCTCTCTCCCGAAGGCTCCGTCAGGGGATCGAAGACCTGAAGGCCGAAAAGCGGTTCCGGGGGATTCCCATCCTGGAGAGCGAGCAGGGGCCCCGCGTCCGGATGAACGGGCGGGAGGTCATCATGCTCTCCTCCAACAACTACCTGGGCCTGGCCGATCACCCCAGGCTCAAGGAGGCCGCCTGCGAGGGGGTCCGCCGCTACGGGTGCGGGACGGCCTCCGTCCGGTTCATCTGCGGGACGATGGACGTCCACCGCGAGCTGGAGGGGAAGATCGCCCAGTTCCTGGGGGCGGAGGACGCGCTGCTCTACTCCTCCTGCTCCGCCGCCAACGAGGGGCTCATCCCCGCCTTGATGGGGGAGGGGGACCTGGTCTGCAGCGACGGCCTCAACCACGCCAGCATCATCGACGGCATCCGGCTTTCCCGCGCCCGGCGCCACATCTACCCCCACCGGGACCTGGACGCCCTGGAGGAGGGCCTGCGGGCGAACGCCGACGCCGGCCTCAAGATGGTCGTCACCGACGGGGTGTTCAGCATGGAGGGGGACCTGGCCCCCCTCGCCGAGATGGCGGACCTGGCGGACCGCTACGGGGCGTTCTTGGTGGTGGACGAGTCCCACGCCCTGGGCGTCCTGGGGGCGAATGGCCGGGGCACCGCCGAGCACCTGGGGGTGGAGGACCGCGTCCAGATCCAGACCGGGACTCTGGGCAAGTCCCTCGGGGGCTCCATGGGCGGCTACGTGGCCGGGAGCCGGGACCTCGTCGAGTACCTGACCCAGGTCTCGCGGCCCTACATCTTCTCCAACGCGCTTCCCCCCGCCGTCCTCTTCGTGGCCCTGGCCGCCCTGGACCTCATCCGCGAGGATCCTTCCCCCCGCGACCGGCTGCTGGAGAACACCGCCTCCTTCCGCCGGGAGATGAAGAGCGCCGGGTTCCACATCATCGAGGGCTTCCATCCCATCGTGCCCGTCCTGATCGGCGATACGCCGAAGGCGCTGGAGATGAGCGCGGCGCTGTTCGAGGCCGGCGTCTTCGTGACTGGTTTCGGCTACCCCGTCGTCCCCAAGGGGGAGGCGCGCCTGCGCGCGCAGATCTCGGCCGCCCACACCCGCGAGGACCTGGACCGGTGTCTGGAGGCCTTCCGCCGCGTCGGAAAGCGCCTCGGGGTGATCTGAGCGTTTGCGGCGCCGAAGTCCCGTGGCCGAAGCCGCCGGGATGGGATTCCGGTGCAAGGGTCTCCGTCGCAGCTCGGACCCGGCTGTGACGGGTCATCGTCGCGGTCCAGCGAAGGAGGAAGGTCGGCATGTCCGCGCGGGGCAAGGAGGTGGAGGTCTACGTCAACGGCAGGTTCTGTCCGGAAAGCAAGGCGGCGGTCTCCGTCTTCGACCACGGCCTCTTGTACGGAGACGGCGTCTACGACACGATGTGCTCTTGGAACCATTCCATCTTCCGCCTCCAGGCCCACGTGGACCGTCTGTACCGCTCGGCCCACGCCGTCCTGTTGCGGATCCCCCTGTCCAAGAAGAAGTTTTGCGAGACCGTTGTCGAGACCGTCCGCCGCTCCGGCCTGCGGAACGCCTACATCAAGTGCATCGTCACCCGGGGGGTGGGCCCGCAGCCGCTCCTGGACCCCCGGGGGTGCAGGCCCACGGTGATCATCTTCTGCCGGCCCTACATGTGGCTGGCCGGGTCCGGCAAGGGCAAGGGCATCCGGTGCAAGATCACGCAGGTCCGGCAGATCCCCAACGACTGCCTGAACCGGAAGGTGAAGAACCTCAACTACCTCAACTTTGTCCTGGCCAAGATCGAGGCCATCGAGACGGGCTTCGACAACGCCCTGATGCCCAACTTGGCCGGGGAGGTGCTGGAAGGGCCGGGCCTCAACTTTTTCCTGGTGAAGGACGGCGTCCTGGTGACCCCGCCGGCGGAGGAGATCCTGGAGGGCGTGACCCGCGAGGCGGTCTTCGACATCGCGAAAGAGCTGGGGATCCCGGTCCGGACGGACCGCCTCAGCAGCTACGACTGCTACACGGCGGATGAGGCCTTCTTTTGCAGCACCGCGGGGGGCGTCGTGCCCATCGTGGACATCGACGGGCGGAAGATCGGCTCGGGGAAGATGGGCCGCGTCACGACGCTCATCGAGAAGACTTACTTCGAGTGGCTGGAGGCCGGGCGGGACGGCACCTCCGTGACGCCCTGAGCCGGAAACCTCCGGAGGCCGCCGGGGTGCGCGGCGCCCCGGCGCACGAAAAGGTCTTCCGGGGAGCCGGTTTGCAAGGGGGCCGTCCCGGCGGGTCCGGCCGCCCCAGTCGCCCAGATGGAGGGAGAGGGATGCCGAAGGTGCCGGTCAACGGGATCGAGGTCTATTACGAGGCTCACGGCCGGGGGGACCCTGTCCTGCTGCTCACCGGGCTCGGGGGTGTCGGCGCGAACTGGGGTCCGCAGGTCGCGCTCTTCGCGAAGGAGTTCCTGACCGTTGTCCCGGACCACCGGGGGGCCGGCCGGTCCAGCCATCCCGAGGACGGCTACACCATCGAGCAGCACGCCTCGGACATGGCAGAATTGCTCCGCTCGCTAAAGTGCGGCCCGGCCCATATCGTGGGGTCTTCCACGGGCGGGGCCATCGCCCAGGTGATGGCCCTGGATCAGCCCGACGTCGTCCGGTCCATCACCCTGTCCTCCTCCTGGGCCAGGACGGACGACTTCTTCCGCCAGCAGTTCGGGGTGCGCAAAGCCGTCCTGAAGGACATGGGCCCGCGGGCCTTGATCGAGTTGAATGCCCTGTTCTTGTGGGCGCCTTCGTACGTGCGCGCGCACTACGGCCGGGTCCGCGAATGGATCGAGAAGGTCGCCGCGGCGCCCGCCCGCGTGGAGGTGATGATCAAGAGGATCGACATGATCCTCGCCCACGATCAGCTGGGGCGGCTGGGAGGGGTCCGCAAGCCGGCCCTGGTGATCGTGGGGAAGGAGGACGCCTGCACGCCGCCCTTTTTCTCGGAGGAGCTGGCCTCCGCCATCCCCGGCGCGGAGCTGGCGGTCCTGGAGGGCGGCCACTTCTTTTATTCCGAGAGGCCCGAGGGGTTCCACCGCCGCGTCCGGGAGTTCCTCTTGAAACATTGAGCCGTTCCTTTTCCATCTGCGGCGTCCGGCCCGATCGAGGGGGGTGAGCAGTGAAGGTGAGCGCGAAGCGCGAGAAGGACATGCGCCGCTGGCGTGAGCCGCGGGCGTGATATGCTGGGGCCTTCCGCGCCGGTGGCGTGGGTGTGGCTCCCGCGTGCGCTCCGGGAGAAGCGCCCAGAGCCAGAGATTCATATCCGGGAACCGCGATATGGGGTTTTATGAAAAGCACGTCTTCCCCCGCTTCATGGACTTCACCACCGGGTCGAAGCGGATCCGGGAGGAGCGCGAGAAGGCCCTGGCCCCGGCGTACGGCGACGTCCTGGAGATCGGCTTCGGGACGGGCCGCAACCTCCCCCACTACCCGGAGGCGGTGACCTCCCTGGAGGCCGTGGACCCGGCGGACATGCTCCCGGGGAGGGTGGCCCGGCGCATCGCCGAGGCGCGCGTGCCGGTCGAGGTGGTCCACCTGGGGGCCGAGCGGCTCCCCTTCGAGGACGGGCGGTTCGACTGCGTCGTCAGCACCCTCACCCTCTGCACCATCCCGGACGCCGTGGCGGCCTTGGGGGAAGTCCGGCGGGTCCTCAAGCCCGAAGGGCGCTTTCTCTTCCTGGAGCACGGCCGGAGCGATGACGAGAGGGTGGCGAGGTGGCAGGACCGGCTGAACCCGCTCAACCGGTGCCTCGCCTGCGGGTGCCACCTCAACCGCGCCATCGATGCCCTCGTCCGCGAGGCGGGCCTCAGGATCGAGCGGCTCGACCGCTACGCCCTGCGCGGCGCCCCCCGCGTTCTCGCGGAGATCTACCGGGGCGTCGCGCGGCCCGCTTGATGCGGCGGGGGGCCGGGGATGGAGGTCCCACCATGAAGATGGGAAAGACCGTCCGGGGCGTGCTCCTCTCCCAGATGGAATGCCCTCCCTCTCTGGAGGGGGAGTTCCACGACTGGTACGACCGTGAGCACATCCCCGAGCGGTTGCGCGTGCCCGGCTTCCTGAGCGCGGCGCGCTACGAGGCCGTGGGGGACGGCCCGCGCTACCTCGCCCGCTACAACCTGGAAGACTTGAGCGTCCTCGCGCACCCCGACTACGTCCGGCTCAAGCAAAGGCCCACGGACCGGACTTCCCGCCTCCTCTCCGCCGTGACCCTCTTCACCCGCTACACGGGACGCGTCTTCTCCGCCCGCCAGAGGGAGGACGCCCCCGCGCGGCCTGAGGACGCCCCTTACATCCTCCTGGCCGGCTTCACCGTCCCCCGGGAGGCGGAGAAGGACTTCGACGCCTGGTACGAGGAGGAGCACACGGACAGACTCCTCCAGGCCGAGGGGTGGTGGCGCTGCGTGAGGCTCAAGGTGGTCTCCGGCGAGCCCGAGCCCTGGACCGACATCGCCATCCACGAGGTGGCGGACCTGGAGACCCTGGACTCCCCCGAGCGGATCGAGTCCCGAAAGACGCCGTGGAGCCAGCGCATCCGGAGCCAGCCCTGGTTCCAGGGGGGCCGCCTGATCGTGTACCGGAAGTTCGCCGGCTTCTGAGCCCGGGGAAGGCGGCCGGATCCGGGCGGGAAATCCGGGAGGGAAAAAGGATGACGACCCTCGCCCTCACGAACATCGGAGCGCTCATCTCCGGCGCCCTCGGCGCGGGGCTCCTCGACGCGGACACCCTCCTCGTGGAGGACGGCCGGATCGCCGGGGTCGGCCGGGGGCTCGATGTCTCCCGGTGCGACCGCATCCTGGACTGCGCGGGGACCACCGTGGCCCCCGGCCTCATCGACGGCCACGTGCACGTCGTCCTCGGCGACTACACGCCCCGCCAGAAGACCGTGGACTTCCTCGAAAGCTACATGCAGGGCGGCATCACCAGCGTGGTCTCCGCCGGCGAGGTCCACACCCCGGGGCGCCCCTCGGACCCGGCGGGGGTCAAAGCCCTCGCCCTCGCGGCCCAGCGGTGCTTCCGTGCCTTCCGCCCCGGCGGGGTGAAGGTGCACGCGGGGTCGGTCCTCATCGAGCCGGGGCTCGCCGAGAGGGATTTCGAGGAGCTGGCCCAGGAGGGGGTGCGGCTGGCGAAGGTGGGGTTCGGGGGCTTCAAGAGCCAGCGGGAGGCGGCGCCCCTGGCCCGCGCGGCCCAGCGTCACGGGTTCAAGGTCCTCTGCCACACGGGGGGCGCCTCCATCCCCGGCAGCGCGCCCGTCCTGGCGGAGGACCTGCTGGAGATCCGGCCCGACATCGCGGGCCACGTCAACGGCGGCACCACCGCCCTGCCCGACGCGGACCTGGAGCGGGTCGTGCGGGAGAGCGAGATGGTCCTGCAGATCTGCCAGGCGGGGAACCTGCGCTCCGCCCTGCGCCTCGTCTCCTTGTGCAAGGAGCTGGGGCGGCTCGGCCGGATCAACATCGCCAGCGACACCCCGACGGGCACCGGCGTGATTCCCCTCGGGGTGATCAAGTCGGTGGCGGAGCTGGCCTCCCTGGGGGGGCTCCGGCCGGAGGACGCCTGGGCGATGGCGAGCAGCCTCGCGGCGGACGCCTGGGACCTCCGGGACCAGGGGAAGATCGAGGCCGGGCGCGCCGCCGACCTGGTGGTCATGGACGCCCCGCTGGGCTCGGCGGCCGGAGACGCCCTGGAGGCCATCGCCCTCGGGGACATCCCGGGGATCACGACTGTCCTCATCGACGGCCGGGCCTGGGCGATGAAGAGCCGCAACACGCCCGCGGCGGCGCGCTCTTGCAAATGGGTCCGGCTCGGCCCGGCCGGGAGCGACC
>JACPRG010000111.1 GCA_016190025.1 Candidatus Tectimicrobiota bacterium | reverse complement strand
GCTGCTTCTTCTCGACCTCCCCCAGCCGATCCTTCAGGAACTCCGACGTCCGGGCGGCCAAACGCTCGCGGATCGTCTCATTCTCCGCCACGTAGAAGGATACCAGGGTGTTGGTCACCTGGGCCACCGTCTGCGGGTCCCATCCTTGATAGCTCAGGTTGAAGGCGATCGTCGCGGTGCGACCCCATTTTTGCTCGACTCCCTTGAACTCGAGCTGAACGTCGCGCCGCATCCGCGCGATCACCACCTCGGGAAAGGCCCGCTTCCGCAACTCCGGATACAGGTCGAAGCGGGCGATCAGGTCCTGCAATCGGGAGCGGCTCAGGATCTGCTGGCTGATGGCGTGCAGCCGGGTCTCAGTCTCGCCGGCCACGGATGACCGGATGAAGGACTCCGGCACCTGGTCCTGCTTCACGAGCACCGTCGCCGTAGCCCGATAGAGGTCCGGAAGGGCCGACACCAGGCTGAGGGCGGCCGAATAGGCCATGGCGAACATCACGATGGCCAGCCATTTGCGCCGTCTCCACAGCGCCCACGCCAGCTCGAAGGTGGAACGGTTGCGTGCTTGGACCTGCATCCCGTGCTTCTCCCCGGTTCGCGTTCCCTTTACGGCACGATGATGATGTCGCCCGGCTCGACGAAGAAATTCTCCTCCCGCCCCTCCGCCAAGACGGCCTTGCGATAGCTAAAGGGAATCCTCCTCACCGCCTGCCCTTGGCGACGGAGAATGTGGATGCGGCTCCGAGAGGCGAACTCGCTGAACCCGCCGGCCTCCGCAATGACATCCAGCACCGTCGCGCGGCCCCTGAGCTCGTAGCGGCCCGAGGTCACGACCTCGCCCAGCACGGACACCGTGAAGCTATGCACCTCCCGGATGATGACCGAAACCCCGGGCTCGGGACCGCTGGTGTACAGAACCAGACCCTTCATCAGCTCGTCCCGAAGCTGCAACGGCGTCAGACCCGCCGCCCGCACCTCGTTCAGGAGCGGAAGCGAGATCATGCCGTCCGGCCTGACGGGCACGATCCGGCTCAGCTCTTCATTCTTCCACACAGAGATCTGGAGCACGTCCCCCGGGCCGATCCGGTATTCCCCCGAATCGAAAACCTGCGCCCGCTTGGCGGCAGACTCTGCCGATTCCCGTTCCTGCAGCGACGCCATCGAGCAACCCGCGACAAGCGCCGCCAACACAAACAGCACCGACACGTACCCGAGCGGGCGAGTCTTCATCGCCCCCCTCCCACGATGAGCCATGACGCCCTCCTTTTTGAAGCAGTTAGACCTTGCCGCCGGGACGAGGCCGCGCATCCTCGGACAGGCGGTTCCACGCCATGAGGTCGCCCATGGGAGCGTCGTATCGGCGGGACATTTCCCAGATCGTATCGCCCGGCCAAACGACATGAACCGTCAGATCCTCGGCGGCATCCGTTCCATCCGCCTCTTTGGCCAACGAATCGGGCTCGGCCTCACCGGGCCCGACTCCCTTGAACAGCAACAGGCGCTGCCCCGCATAGATGCGTCCTGGATGCACGAGTCTGTTAAACTGGGCGAGGACTTCCACGCTCGTTCCCAGGTGGCGGGCGATGGCCCCGAGGGTGTCGCCCGGCTGAACGATGTAGGTCCGGTGCGCAAGCAGCCTGGGGTTCCAATCGGCGATCGCCCGCGCGATCTTCTCTCCGGTTCCGGGCGGAACCTTGAGCTTGTAGTCCGGATAGTTCGGAGGCGTCCACCAGCGCCTGAGTTCCGGATTCAGTCTGCGGATCTCCTCCACGGAGACGCCGGCCGCCTGGGCGATCCAGCGAAGGTCCGTGGAGCGCCGGGCGATGACCTCTTCGAACCGCAGCGGCGGCGCGTAATTCAGACCGGTGAATCCGTAGGCCTCGGGATTCTTGGCCAGGATGCTGGCCGCCACGAACTTCGGGACGAAATTCCGCGTCTCGAGTGGGACGTACCCGGTCTTCGCCAGGGTCCAGAAGTCCTTCCGCTCGACCTGTCGGAGACCCCGCTGGATTCGTCCCTCCCCGGCGTTGTAGCCCGCCTGGGCCAAATGCCAGGACCGGAAGGTCTCGTAGAGGTCCTTGAAATACCGGGCCGCCGCGCGGGTGGATTTCACGGGGTCCCGCCTCTCGTCGATCCACCAGTTGACCTTCAGCCCGTACCTCTGGGCGGTCGGTCGCATGAACTGCCAGACGCCGCTCGCCCCGGCCCAGGAATAGGCCTCCGGGTCGAACCCGCTCTCAATCAGAGCGATGTAGATCAGGTCCTCGGGGACTCCCTCCTCCTGCAGGATGGGACGCATCATCTCGATGTAGCCGGTGGAGCGCTCGAGCCACTTCGCGAAGCTCACCCGGCCGGGGCCCGTGTAGTGGTCGATGAACCAGCGGACCCGCTTGTTGAGAACGATGGGAATCTGCGGGGCGTTTTCCGGCTCGACGCGGGTATCCCCCTCGGGCTTGAGGGGCTCGTCGGGCCTAGGGGCGTCCGGAACGCCGAGCTTCCCGATCACCACCGGCTCGCCGGGCGTTTCCGGCCCCTCCGGCGCCGCAATGTGAGAAACAACCCAGTCCACCGCCATTTGCCGCGTGACTTCGACGGAGCCCCCGGGCGGAACCGGCAAAGACCCGACACGGGCCTCTTTCACCGCCCCTTTGATGGGAGCGATCGCACAAGCCGTGTTGAGAAAGAGACACAGAGGAACGAAGGAATAAAACCATTTGCGCTGTTTCCACAGCGCCCACACCAGCTCGAAGGCGGAACAGTCGCGTGCTTGGGCCTGCATCCCGTGCTTCTCCCTGGTTCGCGTTTCCTCTATGGCACGATGGTCGCGCTCCCCCTACGGCACGATGATGACGTCGCCCGGCTCGACGAAGAAATTCTCCCCCGCCCCTCCGCCGACTTGTAATAGCTAAAGGGAATCCGCCATCACCGCGACGCCATCGAGCAACCCGCGACAAGCGTCGCCCACACAAACAGCACCGACGGATACCCAAGCGGGCGAGACCTCACCGCCCCTCTCCAACGGTGAGTCATGACGCCCTTCTCAGGACCGTGTGTCTTAGGACTGGGTGTTCAGTCGAAGACGCCCTTCTCAGGGCTGGGTGATCGGTCGTCGAGGACGCTCGAGCAATCTGCCTCTGGTCTGCGGTCGGGTGGTCTGCGTTCGGGGATCCGCACCGAAGTGGGTGGCGACGGAAACGCCCAGCAAGACGACGTTCTGGGTGATCTCCTCGCCGCTCGACCCGTCGAGAATTCCCTGCTGCAGGTAAAACAGGTAGGAGCCAATGAGGGACAAGTATTCCGTGATCTTGTAGCTCGCCCTGAAGTACGCCCGGTAGATGTCGGCCTCGGACGCGCCGCGGCTGGCGTTGATGTAGCCCGGCGCGGCCCGGACCTCCAAGGCGTCTTCCAGCAGCCGATAGCTGGCGGCGGCCTCGAAGGACTCGACGGTGACGGTGCCGGCCTCCCCGATCACCACGGTCTGGGTTCGCGCATAGGTAAAGGAAAGCTCCCCGCGATCGAGCGCGTGGCGGATCACCGCTTCGACCTCGGGGTCGACGGAATCGACACTGACGCGGGGGCCGCCCTGCAGGGTGAAGCCGGTCCGCGGAGTGAGCCTGTGCGACCAGCCGACGGTCATCACATAAAAGGTACTCTCCTCCCTGTCGAAGAGGTAACGGCGAACGGCGTAGCCGAGGAGCGCCGTATCCCGCCGGGTGATCTCCCGCTCGACACCCAGCCTCCCCGTGTGACTGTCGGTCTCGATCCCCCCGGATATCTCGTCCCTCGTGAACTCGTAGCCTGCGGTGCCGATCGTGAGCGGGTCGAACCGGTAGTTCAAAGAAGGACCGGCGGTGATGCGCTCGGCGCGAACCCGTCCCGCCTCCAGACCCGTCACAAGATTCAACTCGCCGGGCGTCTGGGTCTGCGTATAGCTCCCGTTCGCCGCCAGGGTCAACGAGCGAGTCGCCCGGTATTCGAGATCGACCTCGCCCCGTTGGCGCGCCTGGGCGTTGTTGAGCTCCGGGTGTTCGTTGAAGACCTCCGCGTCGAACGTATAGCGCCCGAGGAGCGCCAGCCTCGGGGTCCGGTAGCCGGTCTCGACCGCCGGGCTGAAGCGCGAGATGAAGTCCTCCTTCTCCCCCGACGACGTGCGGAAAATATTGTCGTCGTAGACCTCCGCGAAGGTGAATGAAGGCGTGACAAAGACTGACTGGGCCATGGCCCCGTTCGGGAGCAAGATCCCTCCGACCAAAATGATCGCTTCCGCTACGGCCCGCCATCCCCGGACGCGCATACTCACTCCTTTTCGGGCTCCTTTTATCGGAACGGCCTTTCGTCCAGCCTTTGTACGAATAGCAGCATAGCATGGTTTTGTTCAGTTTTGTCAAATGGGAGCAATCAGAGTGCAACCGACCTGAACCGCCACACTGCGCCGGAGGAGATCAACCGAGAGAACCAGCAGGCCCTTCTTTGGCTCGGTTTTCACCAGAATGCCTTCCACATCCGCGAGCGGCCCGTGCAGGATCCGCACCCGCTGGCCTTCTCTCAGGTAAGGATACGACACCGCCGGCAGGTCGGCCTGAACGACCCTCCGAATCGACTCGACCTCTCGATCAGGGACCACCGCCAGTCGGTCCCACCGCTCTCCAAGGATGCGAACCAGACCTCTGGCTTTACACACCTCGACGTAGTTCGACTTATCCATCGCGTGACACAGGAAGAGATAACCGGGAAACAAGGGAACACGGGAAAGACGCCGCAGGTTCCCTTGTCTGAACCAACGATCGACCTTGGGCAGGAACAGATCGAATCCCTTCGCGCGCAACTGATCGTGGACAAGATCCTCGCAGTTGCTCCGTGTCCAGAGAACGTGCCATTGCGCTTCACCCACCTGTGCGGCGGCTGAATCCCCATTCGTTTCCCAGGCAAGCTTCCCTGCCTGACAGGTTGCGTTTTTCGCCAAGGCTCCGCCCCCTTTGGTTCCCGCGAGGGGAAACCAACACGTGAAGTTGCGCCCTTGCCTCTCGGTTGCGGCCAAGCGCCCGTGGCTCCCGGGTGGGACCCGCTCAGCTACCCTCTCCGGGGCGGGCGGGCCTCACCCTCTACTGCACCGTGACGCTCTTCGCCACGTTCCCGAGCTCCTCCACATCGCGACTGCGGAGTACGGCGACATGGTGGGCCAGGAACTCTCTTTGCTCGATTAAAGATGCCGCGCCCGGCGACGTGACGCTATTGTGGAAAACCACCTAATCGACATGGGAAAGATCCTGAAAAAAGAGATTGAGGACAGACGCGGTTGATGATTGGCTTTTCCTTTCACGGAAGGGTGCGACGAGGCGTAAAAAAACGGCGGTTTCGTGCGAAACGGATGGTGTTGCTCCGGCCCGGGTGGACTCAAGGATATCCGGCGGCCGGTTGACTTTTGGAAATTCGGCTCCCATTTTGTGATGCATTGTGGCCTGGGCTCATCCCGCTCGTGGGCAGGTCCGGTCCGGAGGGAAAGCGTGGCCGGACACAGGAGGCGGGTGAGGCACAGGAACGGCCCTCGCCATGGACGGAATGAGTTGCGCGTCCCCATGATTTCCCGCTCCAATAAGGGCTTCGGTCTTCTCATCGCCGTAGCGGTCATTTTCGTCGTGGCGGCGCTGGGGACCAGCATGCTCCGAGGGATGAGCGAGGCCCTGCGCGAGGCCCGCAGGACCCAGGACCGGCTGAAGGCGTACTTGCTGGCCCGCGGGGGTGTGGAATGGGTGAGAAGTTATCCCCTCCGGCCGGCCGACAAAAATTCCGTAGAGTTCTGGGATCTTTGGAAGGAGGGAAGAAGCCGGAAGCACCGGGACGGGGTCATCCGGGTCAAGGTCATCGACGAATCCGCCCGGTTGAACCTGACCGACTTCCTGAAAAATCTCGATCCCTACGCCCGCGGCGTGCTGGACCGGTTTTTCGCCTCCATCGGACTGCCGTTCGCGAGCCAGCAAGCGATTTTCGACGCGGCCCCCCAGAAGGAAGAGCCAGGCGGCCAGGGCGAATCGTCGGCAAGAGCCGACCAGGGTCCCGGGAACGGCCTGGACTTCGCGACGGTCGGCGAGGTCCGCCGGCTGGCCGGAAGCGCATCCTCATGGAAGCTCCTGGCGCCCTATGTCACGGTGGTGTCCGCCGGACGCACCAACGTCAACCGGGCGCCTGGGGCCCTGCTGGCCGCCTTTTTTCCAACGGGCGGGGACTCGGCGGCCGCCGCCATCGTGAACACGAGGGACGCCCGACCGTTCTCCTCGATATCCGCCCTGAGGAACGAATTGACCAAGGCGGGCGTTCAGGTCCCGGGGGAGGCGGCGGCCCGGCTGACGACGAACACGGAGACGGTGACGGTCTGGTCGATCGGTTCGATGGGAGAGGAAACGCGCGCCGTGGTCGCGTCCCTGCTCTGGTCGAACAACGCCTGGGTGGTCCGGTCCTTCCGCAGTGTGGGGAATCTCCAATCCATCGATGACGTGATCGAGGGTTTCTGATTTAAACCCCTGTACTGCTCCCCTTTAGACCGCCTACTTCCAGGGGCGGCCGTGAATGAATCGGTCATTTCCCCACGTCTATCGCCTGTCAGAGAAGGATCCACACAGAACTCACGCGAGGCCAGGTTGGCGAGCGAGAAATCGGGAGAGATTGATCAACCTATTTTACGCGTAATTCATGTTTCTGTTACATGTACGTTACACGACAGCCGTATATTCCCTCGTCAGCGCCATGAACCCTCCGAGAGTAGCAACAGAGTCTCAAAGCATCCAAAGGACCGCGCCCTTAGCAGAAACGATGGGCGCGTCCCCAGCAGTCGGACACTTCGTTCTCCGTGCGGAGCAGAGTGGGGGCACCCTCAACAAAAGCCATCCAGCTTGAAGGAATACCCATGGCAGCGAGAATCCGTCAGTTCATCGATCACATCCACCCCACACTCCCCCGGGTGCCTTTCGGCGCCCTCTTAGTCCCTGACTCTCGGACCTGAGCAAATATGTTAATAGCCCGCGCTGCTATCCCTGCGACGGAGAGCGCCAGGTTTTCCTGACAGTTGGAATTTGTCTCGGCAAAAGAGGGGCATTTTCTGACGGAATGACCGATACCCTGTGGCAGGCGAGCCGGGGCCTTGAGTGGAGGCTGAACATGCCCTTTCAACAAACCAGACAAGGAAAGGTGCTCTTGGCGGGATTCAACCTCTCGCTGTTTCTCCTGGCGCTCTTCCTGGGGATCAAGGCGGCGCACCCGGAGAAGGTCCAGGCCCCGGAACTGTCCTCGACGGCCCTGCTGCAGAGCCGCACGTTGCGGGCGGAGGGTTTTGCGGCCCGGAAGAATCCCCTGGCCCTCAGCGATCTTTTGATGGGAAGCCAGAGCTTCATTGCCCAATTCGATGCAAGACCGAAGCCCCGGCCGATGGTCGAGGCCCCGCGGCTCCACCAGGAGGTTATCCCCGCCGCGCTGAAGTCCCAGTCCTCCGGGCCGAAGTACGATTGGGAAGAGTTGCGCCTGGTCGGCGTGGTGATCAATAAGAGGGGTGGCCGCTACGCCATCATCGAATCCCTGAACGGCAAACGGCAGTTGTTGTTGTCGGAGGGACAAAGGCTGCAAGAGGGAGCGGTCCTTCAGAAGATCGACTCAGAATCGGTGGTTCTGGAGGCCTTCGGAGAAACACGCGTCCTCCGTCTCGTCCCTTCAAAGCCTACCGGGCAACCCACCCCTCGTCGACGTCCCCTGATCGCGGAATCCAGGCGCGACTTCTAAATTTCCCCGTCCCGGTCGGTTTCCCGGGGCGCAGGCGAATCCTCAAGCCGGGTGCGAGCCCGGGCGTAACCATCGGGAAAGCACACCGGACTCGACGATTCCCATGAAGCGTGGCCCCTTCCGACTTTCTTCTTCGGTCCTTCGTAAAGCCGTATCGGGCTTGGCGTGCTGCGTGGTGGTCGGGACGGTTTCCGCCGCCTCGGCCCAGATCCGCCTCAACCTCGGGGACGTGGAGATCAACGCCTTCATCCAGGTCATCAGCCGGATCACGGGGAAGACCTTCATCGCCGACGAGAAAGTCAAGGGACGAGTGAACGTATTTTCTCCCGGCGAAGTCACGGTGGATGAGGCCTATCAGATTTTCCTTGACGTTCTCGAGGTGATGGGCTACTCCACGCTCCCGTCCACGAAGGGGATCGTGAAGATCGTTCCTTCGGAGGAGGCGTCCCGGAGGAATCCCCAGACCCTGCCCGACCGGCTGCCGGCGAGGCGCGAGGCAAACTTCCAGGCCCGGGTCATCCCGGTCAGGCACCTCAAGGTGGAAGACATCGAGCCGATGGTCAACGCCATGATCTCCCCGGTCGGCCAACTGATCGTCTTCCGCCGCAACAACTCACTGGTGGTCACGGACTACAAGACCAACATCGCGCGGATCTCCGAGGTCCTGGAGATGTTCGATCAGCCCGGCCTGGGGGATCGGGTGGAGGTGGTCCCGCTCCAGTTCTCCCCGGCCGACGCCATCGCCAGCGTGCTCAGGAGCCTGCGGCCGGACGTCGTCGCGCCGTCCATCCCCGTGATGGCCGCGCAGCCTCCAACGGTGAGAGGGGCCGTAAGGCCGCGCCCGGCGCTTTTGCCCTCGGTGGTGGTGGACAAGGCGCCGGTCCGGATCGTCGCCGACGATCGGATCAACGCCATCGTTCTGATGGGGCCCCAGGCGCAGATTGAAGGCCTGAAGGGCCTCATCGCCGCGCTGGACGTCCCGTCCACCAGCCTGCGGAAGAACATCTACGTCCATCCGGTCAAGAACGCCTCGGCCGAGGACCTCCTGCCCGTTCTGCGGGAGCTGATCTCCGGCCAGGCGGCCACCGAGGCGAAGCGCGACGCGCGGCCCCCACCGCCCGGCCAGAGAGCCGAGCCCGCCCGGAGACCCGAGCAGCGGACGGCCCGGCAGCAGAAGGAAGAGGAGGAAACGGCTCCTACCTTCCTGGGAGACGTGACCATCGTTGCGGACAAGGGGACGAACGCCTTCCTCATCACCGCCACCCAGCGGGATTACGAGGCCCTGAAGCCGGTCATCGAGCTGCTGGACATCCAGCGGCGGCAGGTCCGCATCGAAGCCATCATCGCCGAGATCAGCGAATCGAAGGCGCTGCAGCTGGGGTTCGACCTGCAGGTCGCCAAGAACGTGGACGGGGGCCTGCTCATCGGCCGGACGAGCACATCCTCCAGCCTGCCCGCCTTCGTGGCCCAGGGTTCGGGGGCTACCGCGGTGCCCACGGGGAGCATCAGCTCCTTCTTCTCCCTGTCGGGACTGGCCGCCCTGGCGGTGAGCGGGGCGAACGTCCTGACCCCGGACGGACAATCCATTCCCGCCCAGGCGCTTTTGTTCCGGGCCCTGGAGACGGACAGCGACATCGAGGTGCTCAGCCGCCCGTCCATCGTGACCCGCGACCACCAGGAGGCGGAAATCGTCGTCGGCTCCAACGTCCCCTTCATCGTGGCCACGCAGACCAGCCGGGCCGATCCCAACGCGGTGACGAACCAGATCGAGCGGAGGGACATCGGCGTGATTCTCCGGATCACGCCGCAGATCACGGAGGGGGACAACATCCGGCTGGACCTGTTCCAGGAGATTTCCAGCATTCAGGACTCCCCCCCGGCCTTCGACGTCAATACCCAGGGGCTCGTCCTGAGAAAGCGCTCCGCCCGGACCTCCATCGTGGTGAAGGATCGCCAGCTGTTGGCCATCGGTGGGCTGGTCTCCGACGACATCTCGCGCTCCAGGACGGGCGTCCCGCTGCTGTCCAAGATACCAATCCTCGGCGCCCTCTTTCGCTTCGACAACAACCGCGGGGAAAAGACCAATCTGCTGATTCTCCTTACGCCGCGCGTCGCGAGGGAGCCCGAGGAGCCGGTGACCGCAAACGCGGGCAGCCAGCACGAGATCATCTCCCCGCCGATCTCGCCGGTGACGGAATTCAAGGTCCACCGGGAGCGTAACAAGGTTCCCCGGGAGCGCGATTAGGAAGGCGACATGTCCACGCTGGAAGCCCGGCTGGGGGAGATCCTCCTGGCCCAGGGGCACATTGACGAGAAGGGGCTCCGGCAGGGGCTGGAAGTCCAGCAGGTGGAAGGGGGGCGCCTGGGAGAGATCCTCTGCCGCCTCGGGCTCCTGAGGCCGGAGAACCTGGCCAGCTCCCTGGGGATCCAGTTCGGACGCGGATGCCGGCCCGAGATCGCCCTCACGGACGTCGACCGGGATTTGCTCCGCGCCATTCCCTACGCCTTCGCCCGGCGGTACGGCGTCGTTCCCGTGCGGTCGAACGGCGGCGGCCCCCGCGTCGTGGTGGCCGACCCCTCGGACCTGAACACGCTGGCCGACCTCCGGTTGTTGCTCGAATGCGAGTTCGAGGTGGACGTGGCGCCCGCGCACGTCATCGAGTCCGTCGTGGACCGGGCCTACGAACACCGGGAGAGCCGTCGGGATGAGTCTTCCGAAAAGGTCCGGCCGGCCGGCGACGGCGAGGACTTGCTCCAGGCCGCGGACAGCGGCCCCATCATCAACCTGGTCAACCGGGTCATGGTGGACGGCGTCCGCACCCGCGCCAGCGACATCCACTTCGAGCCCCAGGAGCGCCGCATGGCCGTCCGGGTCCGCGTGGACGGCGTCCTGCACACCTTCCTGGAGCGGCCCGTCGAGGATCACCTGCCCATCAGCTCCCGCATCAAGGTGATGGCGGGGCTCGACATCGCCGAAAAGCGGCTGCCCCAAGATGGAGCCATCCGGTTCCGGGTGGCGGGCCGGGCGGTGGACGCCCGCGTCTCCACCATCCCGACGGTGTTCGGCGAGCGGGTCGTGCTCCGGCTGCTCGACAAGGAGCGCGGGTTGATGCGGCTCGACGAGCTCGGCCTCAATCCGGATCAGTGCCGTCTCCTGGAATCCGAGGCCCGGCGAAGCAGCGGGATTCTCTTGGCGACCGGACCGACGGGGTCGGGCAAAACCACGACCCTCTACGCCATCCTGAGACTGCTCACCACGGACGCGCGGAACATCCTCACCATCGAGGACCCGGTGGAGTACCAGATCCCCGGGGTCAACCAGATCCAGGTGCATCCGCAGATCGGAATGACCTTCGCCCAGGGGCTCCGCTCCTGTCTGAGGCAGGATCCCGACGTGATGATGGTCGGCGAGATCCGGGATCTGGAGACGGCCGAGATCGCCGTGCGGGCGGCGCTGACGGGGCATCTGGTGCTGAGCACCCTCCACACGATCGATTCCTTCCGCGCGGTGACGCGCCTGATCGACATCGGGGTCCAGCCGTTCCTGCTCGGCGACGCCCTGAACGGCGTGCTGGCCCAGCGTCTCGTGCGGACGGTGTGCCCCCACTGCGCCGAGCCCGTCGAGGCCGAACCCTTCGAACGGGTCCTGCTCGAGCGGGAGGGCCACGACCCGGCTTCCCTGACCCTGGTCCATGGGAAGGGCTGCGATCACTGTTTCGGAACCGGATTCCGGGGGCGGACGAGCCTCTTCGAGATACTGGTGATCAACGACGAAATTCGCGAGTGCCTGAGCCGGAACGGGGGCCAGGGCTTGGCGGAAGTGGCCCGGAAAACCGGCACGAGGACGCTGCGCGCCGACGGGTTCGAGAAGGCGGTCCGTGGAGTCACCACGCTTCGGGAAGTCCTCCGCGTCCTGAACGAAGGGGAGGCTTGAATCGCGGGATGAGCACCTTCGGGTATCACGGCGTCGACGCGTCGGGACGGGCCGCATCCGGGGTCGTGTCGGCGAGATCGGATGCCGAGGCCAAACGGATCCTCGCCGAGGGGGGAATTTTTCCGGGATCGGTCTGGCCCCACGCCCGCAAGCCGTTCAGTCTCTCTCTCAAGGGCCGGCTCCCCCTCCGCCAGCAGGCGACCTTCGTCCGCAGCCTGGCGACGCTTCTCGAGGCGCGGCTGCCCGTCCTGGACGCGTTGCGGGTCATCGCGGCGGAGAAGAACCGGGGGGCGATCCTCTCCCTCTGCAGGGAGCTGGGAAAGAGGGTCGAGGCGGGCATGAGCCTGGCCCGGTCGCTGGAAGAGTCTTCCCATGACTTTCCCCCCATGATGCTGAGCCTGGTGGCCGCGGGGGAGCGGTCCGGCAACCTGGACGCCTCCTTGCGGTCCTTTGCCGATTACCTGGAGAAGGCCGATCGGATGCGCAGCAAGCTGCGGGGCATGATGGCCTACCCGCTGACGGTATTCTGTCTCGCGATGGCCCTCGTGGCGGTGCTCCTGGTGTTCGTGTTCCCCGCCCTGGAAAGCATTTTCCAGACCGCGAAAGGCACTCTTCCCCTCCCCAGCCGGATCTTGTTGGCCGTGCGGGGGTGGCTGACGACCGACCCGTGGGTCCACGTGCTGATCGTCGGGATCCTGGCCGCCGTCATCTGGTCCATCCGCGGTGTCCCCCAGTTCCGGCAACTTGGGTCCAGAGTGGTCCTGCGACTGCCCGGATTCGGGAAAACGGTCCGCGCCATGGAGACCGGACGGTTCGCCTTTACGCTGTCGACGCTTCTGAAGGGCGGCGCCCCACTCGAGGAGTCCCTGGAGCTGACCGCCCGGACGCTGAGGAGCCCTCTGTTCGCCGCCGCCGTGCGGGACGCCCGGGAGGGGGTTTTGCAGGGAGGGTCCCTGGTCAGGCGCTTGCGGGAGGCTTCGGTATTCCCGCCGACGGCGATGCAGCTCATCGGGGCCGGCGAACAGTCCGGAGATCTCCCCCGCATGCTGGACCACGTCGCGGTCATGTTCCGGGAGGAGGGGGAGCGGCAATACGAACTGCTCGTCCGCCTGGCGGAGCCCGCGTTGATCCTCGCGGTCGGCGCCCTGATTGCCTTTATCGCCCTGGCGGTCCTGCTGCCGATCTTCCAGGTCGGTCAGCTGCTTCAGAGGTAAGTGCCGGGAACAAGGAGGTCGATGGTCGATGCGCCCGAGAAATCCGCTGGTCCGGCTCCTGAAGGATGACCATGGCGTCACTTTCATTGAGATCATCGTCGTCATCATCATCATCGGCATTCTGGCCACCTTCGTGGCCCCGAAGGTCTTCTCCTGGGTCGACCAGGCCAGGCAGGCGCAGGCGCGCAACCAGATTGCCAGCTTCAACTCCGCCCTCCGCCTCTTCTATCTGGACAACGGGTTCTATCCGTCGTCCGAGCAGGGGTTGAAGGCCCTGGTGGAGAAGCCCACGGTCGGACGGACGCCCTCCAGCTACCGGCCGGGCGGATACATCGAGAAGACCCCCGTGGACCCGTGGGGGAATTCCTATGTGTACCGGCCGCTGGATGACGGGCGGCGCTACGAGATCAAATCCCTCGGCGCGGACGGCCAACAGGGCGGCGAAGGGAACGACGCGGACATCTCCTCCGAGGATCTGGGCTAGGCCGGATGATGGACAAGCTTCCGCCGAGACGCCTTCTCCGGCTTGTCCGGGGGACGGAAGGCTTTTCTCTCATGGAGACGCTGGTCACGCTCTTCCTGGCGACGCTGCTGGTCACCACCTTGCTTGCCTTGTCCAGGCGGGCGCTCCAGGACGGATCGGCCTTGCGGGGCGCCTCGGAGGGGACGGCCCTGTCCGCCTCCCTGATGTCGCGGATTCTCTCGGGAGAAGAGAAGGAGCACTCCGGAAAGCTCCGGCAAGGGACGCAGGAGTTTCGGTGGTCGGTGAAGTTCGTCGACTTTCCCGAGGGCCGTCTCCGGGGCGTGGACCTTCTCGTGGAGTGGGAGGAACTGGGGAAACCCCGGACGTTCACCCTCTCCACCCTGCAAGTCACCCCGGGCCCGGATTCCAAGACTCCGTCTCCCGGGGCGGAGTCCGGCGGAACGTAAACCGGGACGAAGGGAGCGGGGAGCAGGGCCTGGGTCTCCTCCCACATCCCTCTGTAGGCCCATACGATGCGCCCGAAAGGAAGAAGACACCTGGATGGGATGTGGCGGGGGATCTCGCGGATCTCCTGGTCGGACGAGGGCTTTACCCTGCTGGAGGTGATCCTGTCGATCGTCGTTCTGGGGGGCATCATCACGGGCGTCTACACGGTTTATTTTCAGGCCGGCCGGATATTCGACACCTTTGTCTCCACCCGCGCGAGGCTGCTGGACACGTCCAGTCTTGCGGAGCGTCTGCAGGCGGATCTGGCGGGGCTGATCGGTGTGTCTCCAACCCGGACCCCTTCGGACAGCGGCCTGTCCGGCGGGGATGACGTCCCGGTCCTCCGGATGGTCTCTGTGCTGCAGCGGGGGACCGAACCCGCGGACCAGTACGAAATCACCTATCGGTTGAGGAAAACCAAGGACGGGGAGAAGCGGCTGGTCCGGGCGGCCAGGCGGGTGGACCAACCCGAAGACGCGCGCGCAGAGGAGGTTCGCTTCCTGGAGGGAGTCGAGAGCGTCAAGGTGGTATCCTTCGACGGCTTCAAATGGACAAAGGGGTTCGCTCAGCAGCAGAAAGGGTTCTCCCAACGGCAAGGGATGCCCAGGCTCCTCCGGGTCTCCCTGGAGACCAAAGACAAGGCGAAGGCGCCCCCGATGAGTTACTCCTATGTGTTCGAGATTCCCGCCTCCGGGCAGACCGGGAGCAAAGCCGGTTCCGGCGCGCCGGAGGCACCCGCCAGGGACTCCCAGGGCGAGGACGCTCCTCCGATGAGCCCGGGCGAGGGTGGAGCCAAGGGTCCCGGCGAGGCTCCATGAGGGAAATCCAATCGGACGCGGCCGCCCGCGGGCGGTTGCAGTCACAAGGGTGGGTTTCCTTCCCGGGAATCTGTGCCGGGGGCGGAGAACCCCCGGGGCAAGTCAATCTTTCCTGCAACGAACTGAAAGCGGAATCTAATGGGTCGTTCGCAATTTCTGGGTGTTCACAGGCTGCCGCAGCAATACCGAACGGTCTGTCTTGAGCGGCGCGGCCGCTCTCGCTACCGGGTGCTCTTCCTCGATACCCCTCCGTCCTCCCTTCCGGGCGTACCGTGGGGAGGGGCGATTCCCGCAACCGCCCTTTCGGTCAAGGTCTCGGCGTTCTCGGCGGAAGAGGACTCCTGGAGGGAGCGGGAGCTCGAGACCATCGAGACCCGCCGGGAGCCGCAGGGCGAGGGCTCGAATCTGCGGGTCATCTCAGTTGCAACCCAGAGGCGGGAAGTCCAGCAGCGGGAGCAGGCGGGGGAGGACGGACGGCCGGCCCGCATCGATGCCGAACCGCTGGCATTTTGGGCGGCGCGGCAGGTCCTGGCGCCCCTGCCCGATCCCACGTGTCTGATTCTTCACGCCCTGCCGGAGGGATGGATCCTCCTGTTCCTGAAAGACGGGATCCTGACCCACGCGACCCACATTCCCCGCGAGGGCGCTGCCGCCCCGGAGGTCGAAAGCCGGCGCGTCGTTCAACATTTGCAGATGATCGCCCGGGTCTTCGGGCTGACATCGGAGGGAAAAGAGACTCCGGTTGAACTATCGGGCCAGGACTCCGAAGATCTCCGCGGCGTGGAGGAGGGGCTCCGCGCCGGGGGCTGGCAGAACGCCCATCGGGTGAGCCCGTCGAAGAAGTTCAGGAGGCGTTTCAAGGGAGCGAAGGATTTGACCATGGGGCACGCGGTGGCCCTGGGCATCGCCCTCCGGGGCCTGCGGGCGGCAGCGGGGCTACCGGCGCTGAACTTCGCGAAAGCCGACTCACCGCCCGCCAAGTTGCCCTGGTACACCAGTCTTCGAATGGCCGCCGCGCTGGCGGCGCTCTGCGTCTTAGCCTGGGTGGCGTCCATGGAATTTTCGGTCCGGACGTTGGAGAAGGAAGCCGGCCGCCTCCGGATGGCCATCGGCCGCTACGAGAAAAGGATCGAGGCGACCGCCGATCCGCGCCGGGAAGACGTGCAGAAAATCCTGCAGACCCGCATCGGACGCCTGCGCGGCGAGATCGGCCGGTTGGAATCGGTCCGGTATCCCCGCGTCACGGTCGCGGAGACCTTGGCCTCACTCATGGAGGTGTTTTCCCGGGAGGAGGCCTTTCAGGTTCAGGAAGTCTCCTTGGACGGCGAAAATATCTCGCTTCGGGGTTCCCTCAAGGATTTGCAGAGCGTCACCGCCATCCAGGAGGCCTTGCGGAAGCTCCCGCTGATCCGGGCCGTGGCTCTGTTGTCGGCCCGGTC
>JACPRG010000108.1 GCA_016190025.1 Candidatus Tectimicrobiota bacterium | reverse complement strand
CAGCCGCCACCCCCCGCCGCCCCGGGGGAGGACGACGAGCTGACCGACGAAGAGGGCATGGCGCCCCTGGCGCCCTTCAAGGCACCCAGGTTCAAGGCGATGGAGCGGTTCAAGGAGCGGGCGGAGGAAGAGGAACGCAAGGAACAGGAGCGCCGCGCCTCGCGTCCGCGGGTCGTTCCGGGCGTCCCGACGGGAGAGATCACGCCCCTCACCCTGGCCGACCTCAAAGAGAAGGGCGAGTCTTACATCAACCAATTGGTCCTCTTGAAGGTGTATTACGTGGGCAAGGGGCGGCTGGACCCGAACCGTTACAAAATCCCCAGAGGCTCCTATCACAACATCCGCGTCCGGGACCAGGACCTGGAGACTCTCCATCTCATCTGGTGGCCGAAGAACAAGGCGGACGCGCTGGGAAGTCTGAAGCCCGACGCCCGGATCACGATGGTGGCGAAGGTGATCGACATGCACACCCTGACCGACCAGCCGATCCTGGTCGTGGAAGGGCTCAAGAAGGGGTGGGAGTCAAGCCAGGCGGACTTCATGCCCAAGGTGGAGGCGCCGCCCGCCGCCGCCTTGCCCGCCCCCGGCGCGGAGACGCCCGGGGCTCTTCCGGCCGAGACGCCTCCGCCCGTGGCGGGTGAGCCTCCTCCTCCGCCCGCCCCAGAAGAGTCTCCGCCGCCTCCCGCGGAGGACGCGCCGCCTGAGACCCCGCCCCCGCCGGCGAGCGACTGAGTCGCGGGCCGCTGGGACGGGAGGGATTTCATCCCGCGGGACGTGGGAGCTTTGCCCGAAGCGGCGAGAGGGATGAAAAGGCGGCCGTCTCTTCTCTTTTCGCCGAGGCCTGTGCGCCGGGCGCGGGTCCCGGCGGACGTCTCAGGGTCTGACGGCGACGCGCAGCGGGTTCCCCTCGCGCCTCTCGAACATCTCCAGGGCGCGCCGGATCTCCTCCAAGGGGAACTCGTGTGTCAGCATCCGGCGGGCGTTGACGGCCCCGTCGGCCACGAGCCGGATCGACCGGGGATAGCAGTTGGGCGAGCCGCGCGCCCCCAGCAGGCTGATCTCGTCCAGGACGATCCGGTCGGTCCTGAGGGGGACCTCTTTCCCGCCGGTGATGCCTTCCAGGACGACGCGCCCCCCGCGCCGGACCATCCCGACGGCGTGCTGGACGGCCTCGGGCGTCCCCGCGCACTCGATCGCCAAGTCGACGCCCGCGCCGCCGGTGTCCTCCATCACGACCCGCACCGGGTCCTCCTTCGTGACGTCGATGGCCACGTCCACCCCCAGATCCCTGGCGATCTCCAGCCGGGGGCCGCGGCCCGTGATGTATGTCCTCGACGCCCCGTAATGCTTGGCCAGCTCCAGGACGCAAAGGCCCAGAAGGCCCGGGCCGGTGACGGCGACCCTGTCGGCGGGCTCCACGCGGCCGCCCCGGTCCAGGGCGTGCACGGCGATGACGACCTGGTTGACGATGACCCCTTCCCGCCATCCCATGGAATCGGGGATCGGGTGGAGGTTCGTCGGGGGCGCGACGCCGTACTGGCTGAAGGCCCCGTTGTAGGTGTGGCCCAGGAGCCGGTAGCCGCCGTTCTCCTTGCCCGCGTTCTCGCACAGGTGATACTGCCCGGCGATGCAGCGGGCGCACTGCTTGCACCCGATGGTGGGCTCCACGATAACCCGGTCGCCCACCCGGAGGCCCCGCTTCACGTTCCGGCCGAGCGCCGCCACCGCGCCGCACCACTCGTGCCCCTGAATGAACGGATAGCGGGGGGGCCAGAGGGGGTACATGGCCCCGGAGAGGATGTGCAGGTCGGTGCCGCAGATCCCGCAGGCCTCCACGCGGACCAGGACGTCGTCGGGTTCGTACGCGGGGAGGGGAACTTCCTCGACCCGCATGTCGTTCGGGCCGTGCGTGACAGCGGCTTTCATGGTCTTCGGAAGGTCGGCCAAAGCGTTCTTCTCCGGAAGGTCTTTCGCGCGCGCCGGGCGGACGCCGTCACCGGACAGGTTTTATTGTAGCCTGGGCTCTCCCCCCTGTCACGGTTTCCACCGAGCGCATCCGGGCCTCGGCCCCTGTGCTATCCTTGCGCAGAATCAACCGGCGGGCGAACCGTCAGTCTTCAGGCCGCGTCCAAAGAACCGAAATGCTGGGAAGGTGACGCGATGATCCGAAGAGAGTGGGAAGGGGGCTGGCTCCTCATCCTCCAGACGGAGCACGCCCGCTTGTCGGGTTTCATGGGGGGGCATTGGGGTTCGGGAGATTTCATCCGGCCGGGGCCCTGGGAGGAGGCGCTTTTGGCGGCCGCCGAGCACGACAACGGCTGGCGGGAATGGGAGGAGCGGCCCGGGCTCAACGCCGAAGGCGCTCCGGCCCACTTCACCGAAACCCCGCTCGATGAAAACTTCAACATCTTCCGCCGGGGCGTGAAACGGCTCTACGACCAGGGACATCCCTACGCGGCCGCCCTGGTCAGCCGGCACGCGGCCAACGTCTACGCCGGCGTCCGCAGCGTCCGCAGCGTGAACGCGGAGGAGGCGGAAAGGATCGGGGCCTACATCGCCGAGCAGGAGGAGACCCAGGCGGCCATCCGCCGTGAACTGGCCGGGCGCCCGGGTCTTGAGCGGTTCCTCGCGCAGGACTGCATCCGTCGCAACGGCCGTTTTGTGACGACCCTGGACGCGCTCTCCCTCGTTCTTTGCTGCGGCTGGAGTCACGTCCGCCGCCTGCGGGAGGTCCCGGTCGGAGAGGACGGCTTCACCCATCTCGATCTGAGGCTGGGGGACGGCGTCCATCTCCACGTGACACCCTGGCCTTTTGACCGCGACGACCTGACGTTCTCCGCGCGCGGGCGCCGCCTTTCCGCAAGGCCCTTCCCCTCGCCCGAGGCGTTCCGGGCCGCCCTGGAGCGCGCCCCCGTTGCAGAGGTCGTTTTCCGGCTGACGCCCGGCCCTTAGGGAGGGGGCTACCCCGTCTCGGGGTCGTCCGGGCGGAGAAGAAACCGGCTGTCTGCCCAACACGAAACTGATCCACTACCTACGTGCCCGAAGCCTGCTGAACCCTGCGAATTTGTGATAAAGTAGGCGGGTTTCCTCATGGAGCGAGACGGGCGAGGCGGAAAGGGGAAGGCGGGATGCGCTTCCAGGACCAGGTGGTGATCGTGACCGGCGGATCGCAGGGGATCGGCCGGGCTTACGTGAAGGCCTTTGCGCGGGAGGGGGCGAAGGTCGTCATCGCAGACATCGCGGAGCCGGGCGACTTTCTGAAGGAGGTGGAGGGTCCCTGCCTTTTCGTCGAGACGGACATCCGCAAAGAGGAATCGACGCGGTCCATGGCCCGGACCGTCCTGGACTGCCTCGGGCGGATCGACGTCCTGGTGAACAACGCCGGCCGCACGGGGAGGACGGCCCGCTGGCCGCTGATGGAGATCCGGCCGGAGGACTGGGACGAGGTCTTCGCGGTCAACGCGAGGGGGACGATGCTCTGCGTGAAGGCCGTGGTTCCAGCCTTTCAGAGGGCGGGGCGCGGCGCGATCGTCAACATCGCCTCGAACACCTTTCACCTGGGGAACCCGGGGATGCTGACCTACGTGGCCTCCAAGGGGGCGGTGGTCGCCATGACCCGGTCCCTGGCCCGGGAGCTGGGGCCGCTCGGGATCCGCGTGAACGCCGTGGCGCCCGACTGGATCCCCCTGGGGGAAGACCTGGAGAACCCGCCCCCCTTCGGGGAGGTCGTCTTGAAGTCGCGGGTCTTCCAGCGGCACATGGCGCCGGAGGACGCCGTGGGCGCCGTGTTGTTCCTGGCCTCGCCGGAGAGCGGTTTCATCACGGGGGTCACACTGTCCGTGAACGGCGGGTCCCACTTCGTGTAATCCATCCACTCAATTCTCGGAGGAGGCAAAGATGAAGGTCATCCACGACGATCTCGTTCCGGGCCGCAAAGGGGGCGCCTGGGTGGTGAAAAAGGGCCAGCACATCAAGGTGATCGACGTCCAAGGGGGCGCCATCGGGGACTTCGTCACCTTCAACGCCAACAACCTGAAGGAGCGCTTCGATCAGGGCCGGACCAAGGCCGACAACGGCAAGTTCCTCATCTCCACCGGCGACCATCTCTTCACGCGCGACAACAACATCCTGCTCACCATCATCGAGGACACCTACGGGATTCACGACCTTCAGTACGGGATGTGCAGCGCGTGGATCTACCAGCAGTACACGCAGAAAAACCCCAAGGGCGCGTATCGCGGATTCACCAACCGTTTCACCGTCGGGGGCCCCATGGGCGTGCCCCCCTTCGGCTGCTACGAAGTCCTCCAGGAAGCCCTGAAGGGCTACCCCATCGCCCCCGAAGACATCCCCGACCCCCTGAACCTCTTCCAGACTGTGTGGTTCGACCTGAAAACGGGGAAGCTGGGGATCGAGGACGGCCGGAGCAAACCCGGCGACTACATCGTCTTCGAGGCCAAGATGGACACCCTGTGCGGCCTCAGCGCGTGCCCCTCGACCGGGAGGCCCTTCAAAGTCCAGGTGTACAAGCCGTAGGCGGCGGTTGCCAGCGGGGCGTTCCCGCAGGCCGCGGGGCGATTGGCCGTTTCATTGAAACCTGCGTCTTTCAGCACCGGGGAGGCAACCTCGCCCGGCGCTGCTTTTTCTCTCGCCCGCGGTAAAATCTTCTTAGGGGTGTGGCGCGGGGGCTTTCGCCCCCGCGGAAAAACCCCGCGCTTGGGGATTCACCCATCGGCGGAGGCTGAAGCCTCCGCGCTACACCCCTTGAGCGTGTAACAAGCCGGAACCGGCAAGATTTTGGGAGGTCGAACGATGGCGGAAGTGAAGATGGCGACGGTTCACGCAGCCTCCACGCTGGCGGGGCCGGGCCGGGCGGTCTGCGAGGTCCGGGGTCACCACTACGTCCTGGACGCGCCGCCCCTCATCGAAGGCCCCAACGAGGAGGTGAACCCGGTGGAGGCGATGGCCGCGACGCTGGCCGCCTGCGCGGCGCTGTTCCTCCAGCACCTCTCCCGCGCCATGGGCGTTCCCGTCGAGGCCGTCCGGGCGGAGGTGGAGGGAGATTTCGACCCCAGGGGGGTGAAGGGAGAAGACGCGGACCCCGCCCTCGCGGCCGTCCGGCTGAAGTACCGCGTCCAGCCGGGGCCCGGCGCCGACCGGGCGGGCGTCGAGAGGCTGGTGGAGGCGTTCCGGGCGCGCTGCCCCGTCCACCGGACGTTCTCCAAGGCGGTGAAGATCGCCGAGGAGGTCGTCCTGGTCTGAGAGGCTTCAGGCGCGGCGCTTGCGGCGGAGGACCTTCAGCTCCGCCCCTTCGGCGGCGGCGGCCTCCACCCGGCAGATGTTGGGGCACTCGGAGGAGATGTTGAACCCCATCTCCTCAGGCGCGACGCGCATGTCTTCCCACTCAAGGGTCTCTTCGGCGACGAGGGCGAAGAGATCCTTGGCCGCCAGCTTGAGCTGGGTCTCGCCCACCTTCTTGCCGAAGTGGCGCTTGAGGATCGCTCGGATCTCCTCGTAGCGCTTGGCCGGATCCATCGGACGGTCTCTCCCTCCCAGATCCCCCCCTGCGGGTCGCGAGAGCTCCCACATAGACCAAGCTAAGACAAAGTCCGGGGACCGCGCCATGATCTACATCAGCATCTCCGGCCGCTCCGGACGGAGTGACCCTTCCCCCGCGCCTTTCCCCCCGCCCGCAGCCGGCGAAAACGTTCCGGGAAACAGGGGAAACCGTCTTCCAACAGCCCCCGCATGCACCCGCCCACTCTCCTTTTCTTTTTGCGCCGGGCGAATTCTGCTATCTTCCCTGCATGGCCTTCTCGGGCAACGGTCACCCCGCCGGGAGGCGGCGGGAAAAACCTTTCCTCCTCGGCGCGCCCTGGGGCGAGGCCCTGGCCCTCTCCCTGTTCGCGGCCCTCATCACCCTGTACGGCCTCGGGGCGACGAGCCTTCAGGACAACGACGAGACGCGCTTCGCCCTCCTGGCCCGGCAGATGACGGAGACGGGGGACTGGGTGGTCCCGCGCTGGTCCCACAGGCCGCAGGGAACCAAGCCCCCTCTTTTCATGTGGGCCGTCGCCGCGTTCTCGCGGGTCTCGGGGGGCGTGACGTCCAGGTCCGCCCGCCTGCCCTCGGCGCTGGGGGGGATCGGCGTGGTGGTCCTCACCTACCTCCTGGGGAGGCGTCTCTTTCCTCATCCCGTCCCCTTTCTGGCGGGCCTGGCGGTCGCCACAAATGCGGCCTTCTACGAGAGCGCCCGGTCGGCCCAGACGGACATACTCCTGCTGTTCTTCGTCCTGCTGGCCGCCGCGCTGGCCTTGGAAGGGCACGCCCGGCGGGGAGCGCGGCGCTTTCTGCTGATTCTCTGCGCGTACGGCGCGGCGGGCCTCGCCGTCCTGACGAAGGGGCCGGTGGGCCTGCTGCTTCCGGGCCTCATCCTCCTGAGCGTGTGGGTCGCCCGCCGGGAGTGGAAGGGCTTCCCGCTGGCCGCTCACGTCGCGGGGGCGGCCGTCGCCCTAGCCGTCGCCGGCTCCTGGCACCTCCTCTACCGGCAGGCCGCAGGAGGCGAGGCCGCCGGGCAGTCCCTCATTCGGGAGAACCTGATCCGGTACTTCCAGGGGTTCGACCACATCCGCCCCTTCTACTACTTCGCGTACACGTTTGCGGGCGATTTTCTGCCGTGGACGCCCCTCTTCCTGCCGGCCCTGGGCTGGGCCTGGGCGCGGCGGAAGTCAAAGACGGCCGATTACGGCGCGGTCCTACTCTGGTTCGCGTCGGTCTTTGTCTTCTTCAGCCTCTCGGCGTCCAAGAGAAGCCAGTACATCCTGCCCCTGTATCCGGCGGCCGCCCTGATAACGGGCGCTTTCCTGGCGACGGCGCTCGCCCCGGCGGCCAAGGCTCCGACGCCCTGGCGCAGGGCGGGGGTCTGGGCGTTGCGCGGGCTGGCCTGCGCGGCGGTCGCCCTGGCCGCGGGGGGGAGCGTCGCGGCGGCGGTGAGGTTTCGCCCCTACCTTCTCCCGGCGGCGGCCGGCGCGGTCCTCCTGGCGGCCCTCGGGGGGTGGATGCTGCGGGAAACCTTCCGCCCAACGCTGGGGCGGGCCGTCTCCGCCGTCCCGATCGGCTTCCTCCTGATCCACCTCCTCGTCCAGCCCCTCGCGGCGCCGCAGGTGGAACGAAGGAAATCGCCGCGGCCCTACGCGAGAGAGGTCGCCGGGCTCGTCGGGGCCCATCACCTGGTGTCGTACCGGTACTCCAAGGCTTCGTTGGATTTTTACGCCCCGGCGGAGATGGGGGAGGTGTATTACCTGTACGACTGGGGCCTTCTCCGGCACTTTTTCCGCTCCTACCAGGACCTGGTCTACGTCCTGATGAGCGAGGAGGATTACCGGAGCCTCCCCCGCGAGGCCCTGGCGGGCTCCCGTCTGCTGCGGCGGAACTTCAGGTACCGGAAGGATTCGCTCGTGCTTTTGATGAACGACCCCTACCGGCCCGACCGGTCCGGGGCGGAGCCGCGAAGATGACCCGCCCTTTGGCGCCCTGGCGCGTCCTGCTCCTGCTGGGGGTCGCGGGCGTGATGTTTTTCCTCCGCCTGGACTCGAAGAGCCTGACGGACAACGAGGAAACCCGCTTCGCCCTTCAGGCCCGGGAGATGATCCGCACGGGGGACTGGGTGGTCCCCCGGTGGTCTCACCGGCCGCTCGGCACCAAACCGCCGCTTTTCACCTGGTCCGTCGCCTGGATTTCCCTGGCGGCCGGCCGGGTGAACGAGTGGACGGCGCGTCTTCCCTCCGCCGCGGCGGCCCTGGGCACGGTGCTCCTGGTCTACGCCCTGGGCGTCCGGTGGTTCGGAAGACCCGCGGCGCTCTGGGGCGCGCTCGCTCTCTCCTCCTCCTTCCTCTTTTGGGACAGCGCCCGCTTCGCCCGCTCCGATATGCTTCTGACGTGTTTCGCGACGGCCTCTCTGGTTTTCCTGATCTTCGGGACGGAGGCGAAAAGAGGCTCGGCCCTCTGGCTCCTGGCGGCGTTCGCGGCTTCGGGCCTGGCGGTCCTGAGCAAAGGGCCGGTGGGCTTCGCCCTGCCGGCGCTGGCCGGGTTCCTCTACCTGACGCTCCGGCGCCGCTGGGGGGCCTTCCCGGGGTGGAGCTACGCGGCGGCGGCGATCCTTTTTCTGGCCCTGGCCTCGCCCTGGTACGCGTTCTACAACCGCGTCGCGGGAGAAAAGTACTTCTGGGAGATGCTCGTCCGGCAAAACGTCACGCGATACGTCAGCGCCTTCGACCACCCAAACCCGGTCTATTTCTACGCGGGATACTTTCCGCCGAACTTCCTGCCCTGGATGGGGGGGATGCTCCCGGCCCTGGCCTACGGCGCGACGCGGGATTGGCGCCACCGGGACGCGGCCGTCCTGGCGTTTGTGTGGTGGGCGGCCATCTTCCTCTTCTTCAGCCTGTCCGAGTCCAAGCGCCCTTCCTACATCCTTCCGGCCTTTCCGCCGGCGGCCCTGCTGACGGGGCATTTTTTGCAGGCCGAGGTGTTCGGAAGGAAACCCGCCGAGCGGAACCGGTGGGGACGTCTGGGCGCCTTCCTTCTGGCGGCGACCTTCGCGGGCATGGTCGCCGGCGGATTCGGAGTCCCCGTCTGGGCGGCTCTGGAAGAGCCCCCGCTGCTGGTTCCCGCCCTGATCGTGGGCGCGCTCTGGATGGCCGCGGGGCTCTGGGCCCTGTGGGCGCACAGGCGCCAGGGGGCCGCGCGGGGGACCGCCGTTTTTCTGGGGGGGATTTTGGCGAGCCAGGTCGCGGCCCAGTGGACCCTGGTGCCCGCCATCGACAGGGAGCGCTCGCCGGCCCCAGGGGCGCGGGCAGTCGTCGAGGCCGCGGGGGACGGGCACATCGTGGCGTACCGGTTCGACAAGGCGTCGCTGGCTTTTTACGGCCGCCGGGGGAGAGACGGAGGGGGAGCGGCAGGGGAGATTTACTACCTGAGGTCTCCCCGGCTCCTGGACTATTTCCTGAAGGACTTGCAGGCGCCGGCCTACGTGCTGATCCAGTCCAAGGACTACCGGGAGCTGCCGGAGGCGTTCCAGTCCAGGACGCGGGTCGTCCTCGCCGACCTTCCCTACGGGAAGTACCGCGCGATGCTCTTGGCGAACCGCTTCCCTCCGTCAGCCCCCGTGGAAGACGGGCGGCCGGTCAGCGACTCGAAGAGCCGCGGCCGTCCACCACGCTGAGGAGCGGGACCGTCCCGTTTTTCTCGGCGAACGGGCGCGCCGCCGGACTCTCGCCGGCGCGGGCGGCGGGCGGAAAGGAGCGCGGCCGAAGGGGCCTCGAATCGGCGCGGGCGGGCTTGCTTTTCGACTCCGCCCACCACGCGTCGATGAGCAGGTCGTCCCCTTCGACCTTGACCTCATACGTCTGGATGCAGTGGCCGAAGGCGTCGGCCGATTCGCCCGTCCCCAGGTCGAAGCACATGCCGTGGGACGGGCAAATGACCTGCGTCCCGTGGACCGCGCCCGAGGCCAGCGAACCCCCCATGTGGGGACAGATGTCGTTGACGGCGTAGAACCGGCCTGCGACCTTAAAGACCGCCACGAGCTTGCGGCCCACGTTGACGGCCCGGCCCTTGCCCTCGGGAATGTCGCCGGTCTTGGCGACCCGGATGAAGTTGCGCACTGGCCACCCCTCCTGGAGACGACGCCTTGGCGGAAGCAAGGCCCTGGCGGAACCTGCCCGGCGCCGGGAGCGCCGAGTCGCGACTGGTTCATCGGAGGCTGCATGATTCATGCCAAAGCTGACGCACCTGCGCGGCGGCAGTTGAAAGGGGCCCGCGGGGCGGCGGCCACGCCCGCGTCCCGATGGGAACCCGCTCTCTCCCCCGCCCGGCGGGGCCGGCAAGGACGACCAAAATGCCTGCAAAACACATCCGCCCGGCGGTGAGGCGGGTCTCGGACCTCTTTCAGCGGTGGCGGCTTCCCCTGACTCCCGCCTCGGCCGGGCTCTCGTTGTTCCTGCTCTCCCTGGCCCTCCTCTGGCAGAACGCCCTCTCCAACCCTCTCCACGAATCCGACTCCGCGCTTTTCGCCGCCATGGCCCGGGACCTCGCGGCGGCGCCCGTGCGCACGTGGATGCGCATAGGGCCGCAGTGGGAGTGGTTTTTCTACGAGAAGCCGCCGCTCATCCTGTGGGCAGAGGCCGCCTGGATGCGGATTCTGGGGCCCGCGCCGCAGGCCGCCCTGTTGCCGACCCTCATCGCGAGCCACCTCACGGTCTGGCTCGTGTACAAGATCGGCAGGAGGCTGGTGGACCGGGAATTCGGATTTTTGGCGGCGCTGATCCTTTGTTTGACGCCGTGGTTCCTCAAGCTGGGCCGCCTCCCCAAGACCGAACCCCTGCTGATGTTCTTCATGGCCCTGGCCCTTTACTGGGGGATGCAAATCCGGGGAGGCCGACTTTACGTCGCGGGGACGGGGATTGCCTTGGCCCTGGCCTCTCTGGCCAAAGGGCCGCCCGCCCTGGCCGTCATCCCCGTGTGGGCGGTGTACCATGCCATGTCCGGGGCGATGTCCGGGGAGGACGGGAAGGGGAAGCGCGCTGAAATCCCCTGGGGTCGCCTCGGCCTCGCTCTCCTGATTGCCCTCGCCGTCCTCGCCCTCGCGGACCTCTGGCACTACGCGCTGACGGGGTCTTCCTTTTGGAAGAGGATGTTCGCGCAGCAGATCGCGCCAGGCGTCCTGGCCGGGAGGGAGCAGGCCGAGCTGGCAAAAGTCCAGTCGTCCCTTTTCTATCTCAAGACTTTGCTTGAGCGCTACTGGCCCTGGCTGCCCTTCCTGCTGGCGGGCCTTTTCGCGCCTTGGATGCTTCCGCGGAAGGACCCGCAAAGAAGGCCCCTCTTTGAGGCCTGGGCGTTCGGCCTAACGCAGGCGGGGGTCATCCTCCTCGGGTTCAGCGCGGTCCCGAAGAAATGGCCCGCCTACACGCACCCCTATCACATCGGCCTCTCCCTCTTGACGGCCCTGGCCGTCTATGTCTTTCTCCGCAAGAGAAGGGAGATATACGGCCATCTGGTTGCCGGGAGCGCCGTCCTCGCTGCCGCCGTCTTCATCCTGGCCGCCCTCTTTCCTCCGCTCTTTCAGCCGCACCCCCGGCCGCAGCTTTCCGGTCTGATCCGGTTGGGCGAGGAGCTTTCGCTCCGGAGGGAGAGGATCGGCGTGCTCCAGCTGGCGAACCTCTGCAACCAGATCGGCCACTGGAGTTTTCGCTGGCAGGCGCAGTTTTATCTCAATGTGAAATCAATCTCTTGCGAAACCGAACCGAAGGGATTTCAGCTTGTGGACTTGCGGCGGGACCGGTCATACGAGCGGGACGGCTCCCGCGTTCTGGCCGTGGCCTATCCCTTCGCCATCGTAGAGCGGAGGCCCTGAGCCCCCTTCCAAGGTCCCGCTTGGCGGGTCCGCCCCGGGGTCCGGCCCGAGAACCAGCGAAGACCCTTCCCCGGAAAAGGTGTCCGTCCGCGTCGGGGTCGGCAGAGTCCTTCGGGCGTCGTGGGCGATGGGTCTTTTTCCCGGCGAGGGGCCGGGGAGTGGAGAGCGGGCGGAGGGAGGGCGCCTCAGTCCTTCTTGGCCCACCAGGCGTCGATGAAGACCTCGCCGCCTTCCACCTTCACGAGATAGGTCTGGAGGGAGTGGCCGAAGGAGTCGGCCGATTCGCCCGTCCCCACGTCAAAGCGCATGTTGTGGTAAGGGCAGGAGACGATCGTCCCCTCGAGCCGACCGGCCCCGATGGGGCCCCCCATGTGGGGGCAGATGTCGTTGACGGCGTAGAGGACCCCGCCCACGTTGAAGACGGCCACGGGCTTGCGGGCGGCGCTGACGATCCGCCCCCGGCCCTCGGGGAAGTCCTCCAGCGCGCCGACCCTCACATAGTTGGACACGCACCCTCTCCCGAGAAGTCAGGCGCCCCTCACGGCCCCATTCCGCCCGGCCTCTCCGGCATCCAGGGGCCGGCCTCCTGGGGCGCGGACCGGCCCGTGTTCAGGGTCTCTTTCATTCTGAGGGTGAGCGCGGAAACGATCAAGGCCCCCGCGGCGAACACGGCGAACGTCCGGGAGAAGCCGAAGTGGGTGATGGCGAAGCCGCTGATGATGGGCCCGATGATGAATCCGAGATCCCCGGCCATCCGGAACACGCCGATGCCGGCCCCCCGGACGGCGGCGGGCATCACGTCGGCGGCGATCACCGAGGCCGGAACTCCGCAAAACCCCGTGCTGATCCCAAAGAGGACGCTGACCAGCGCCAAGCCGGTGAGCGAGTGGGCCCAGCCGAAGGCCATCACCGAGACCGCCACCGCAAAGGTGGACGCCACCGCCACCGCCTTTCGGCTCCGGTCCACGGCGCGGCCCGCCGGCCAGAGGACGATCACGTTGGCGACGGTGATGAGGGTCAGAAGCAAACCGATGTACATGGGGTCCGCCCCGGCGACGTCCCGCGCGTACAGGGGCAGGGTGACGTGCCGGGCCCCGGCGCGCACCCAGAAGGTCATCGCCGTGAGGACCAGGGACACGAGGAATTCGTACCGGCCGAAGAGGCGGCGGACCTCCCGGCCCTGGCTGAGGAGCCCCGCCGGTCTCGCCACGGCCGTCTCGGGCGCCGAGCCCCGGATGTACAACCAGGACAAGACAGAGGTGACGGCCGCAAGGAACCCGTAGGCAAAGAAAGGAAGCCGGAAGCCTCCCAGGTTGGCCAAGAACCCGCCCACGATGGGTCCCGCGGAAACCCCCAGGGCAAAGGAGCCCTGATAGACGCTCATCGTCTTTCCCATCTGCTCCGCCGGCGTGATGCGCATGATGAAGCTCATGGCGTTGGTCACGAACAGGGAGGAGCCGAGGCCCTGCAGGGCCTGCCCCGCGATGAGCCAGGCAAAGGAGGGCGCGGAGCCGCTGACCCAGCCCCCGCAGGCCACCAAGGCCGCGCCGGCGGCGCCGGCCTGCCGCTCGCCGTAGCGGGCGCCGACGACCCCGCTGGGGAGATTGGCGAACAGGCGCACCGTCGGGAAGACCGAGATCAGAAAGCCGATGGCCGCGTAGCTGACGCCGAAGCTCTCGGCGTACAGGGGGAGCACCGGGGCTACGAGGCCGAGGCCCATCATGATGAACAGATTGACGCCGGCCAGCACCCAGATGGGGAAAGGGGTCTTCGACATTCTCGGCTCAGAGGTGGAAACCCCGAAACGGGGGAAAACGGAAAGAGGGGACCGGGAAGGGCCGTGGAACGGATCGTCCCGGTCCCCTTCTTCGAACGGGACCCGGTTTTCGGCCTCAGGCCTTCTTCCGCAGGGCCTGAAGCACCTTGTGAGGGGTGATGGGAAGATCCTTCACCCGCGCGCCGATGGCGTCATACACGGCGTTGGCGATGGCCGGCGCCGTGGGGACCAGAACGGCCTCGCCCACGCCCTTGGCACCGTAGGGCCCGGCGGGGTCCGGCTTTTCGACGAAATGAGGCTCGATGGGCGGAACGTCCAGGGTGCCGGGGATCTCATAGCTCGCCAAGCTGCCGTTGACGAGGGCGCCTCCCTCGAAGATCATTTCTTCGATGAGGGCGTAGCCGATCCCCTGGGTGACGCCCCCCTCGATCTGGCCCTCGACCCCCGTGGGGTTGATCGCCCGTCCGATGTCATGGGAGCAGACCATCCGCAGGACCTCCACTTCTCCCGTCTCTCCATCCACCTCCACCTCGGCGATGTGGGTGACGAAGCCTTGGGCGGGGAAGTCGCGGAAGGCCGAACCTTCGATGTTCTCGGGGACGACCGGCGGCGAGTTCGCAGAGAACGAGCCCTTCCCGAGGATGGGCCCGTCCAGGTGAAGGTTGGCCGCCTTGGCCACCTCGGCGTAGCTCAGGCCGCGGTCGGGGGCCGAAGCGAGGAAGACCCGCTCGCTTTCAGCCCTCAGGTCTTCCGGGCGGGCCTCCAGCATCTTGGCGGCGCGCCTGAGGATCTCCCGGCGCGCGTCCTCGGCGGCCAGGCGGACGGAGTGGCCCAGGCTGAACGTCACCCGGCTGGCCGCCGTGATGTTTTCAAAGGGCGTCCCGTCCGTGTCGGCGGCGACCATCCGGACCTTCTCGTAGGGGACGCCCAGCGTCTCGGCCGCCACCTGCGCCGCGACGGTGTACTCGCCGGGGCCGATCTCGATCACGCCGCTCAGGACCTGGACGGTCCCGTCGGCCATCACCTTGACCAGCGCCGAGGAGCCCATGCCCCCCGAGGGGTGCGAGCCGCAGGCGATCCCGATCCCCCGCTTCTTGCCGCCGGAGGGGGTCCCGGGGCGCTTTCCCCACCCGAAGACCTCGGCGGCCTGGTCCAGGGTCTCGCGGAGGCGGACCTCCGGGTGCCGCTGGCCGTTGACCATGGGGTCGCCGTCGCCCATGGCGTTCTTGCGCCGGAGCTCCAGCGGGTCGATCCCCAGCTCCCGGGCGATGATGTCCATCTGCGACTCGACGGCCCACGTCGCCTGGGGGTTCCCGTACCCGCGGAAGGCCCCGCTGATGGGCTTGTTGGTGTACACCAGGCGGCCCTCGATGTGGACGTGGGGCGTCCGGTAGGGGCCGCGGGCGTGGAAGGCGGCCATCGCCAGGATGGAAGGGCCGTGGTCGGCGTAGGCCCCCGTGTCCATGACCATCTGAAAATCCCAGGCGGTCAGGGTTCCGTCCTTCTTGACGCCCGACCGGATGTCGACGACCGCGGGGTGCCGCTGGAACGTGGCCGCCAGGTCCTCCTCCCGGCTCAAGACGATGCGGACGGGCTTTCGCGTCTTGTACGCCAGGGCGGCGGCGTAGTGCTCCACCCTCGGCTTCTTGCCGCCGAATCCGCCGCCCACCGTCGACCCGACCACCCGGACGCGGCTCAGCGGCATGTCCAAGAGCTTGGCGATCAGCTCCTGGGACTTGAAGACGGACTGGGTCGTGACCCAGACGGTCAGGTTGCCGGTCGAGTCGCACTCGACCAGGGCCGCGTGGGTTTCCAGATACATCGGGTGCTGGGGGTGCGTCCGGAAGCGGTTCTCGATGACCTCGTCCGCCTGGGAGAGCCCGACGTTCACGTCCCCGTAGTGGAAGCGGACTTTGCAGGCCTGATTCCCCTCGCGGCCCACCACCCGAAAGAGGGCCTTGCTCTTGGCGAAATCCTCGTGGACGAGGGGGGCGCCGGGCCGGAGGGCCTCCTCCGGACTGAAGACGGCCGGAAGCTCCCTGTAATCGACCTGGATCCGCTCCAGGGCCTCCTGGGCCGCGTCGTCGTCGGTGGCGGCCACCGCGGCCACCTCGTCGCCGATGTAGCGCACCTTGTCCCGGGCGAACAGGGTCTCGTCCAGGATCCACTGCCCGAAGCGCACGGGCGGAAAGTCCTTGCCTGCGAGGACGGCTTTCACCCCCCTGACCTTCTCGGCCCGGGAGGTGTCGATGCGCAGGATGCGCGCGTGGGGGTACGGGCTCCGCAGGATGCGGCCGGCGAGACAGCCCGGCACGGACCGGTCGGCCGCGTACTGCGACTCGCCGGTGGCCTTCGGCCTGCCGTCGATGCGAGGTAGATTCTTTCCCAGTACGGCGAACTCACCCATTGTATCGGCTCCAAAGAGAAATCCAGGGAAGCACGGGTCATTATATCGCACGTCGGAGTGTCGGCGAGAGGGCTCAAAGAATCGCCCCCCTCGAAACACCCCGCCTCGCGGTCAAGGGCCGCCCCTTTCCGGGACTGTCCTCGGCCGCGCACAACGGGCTCTCTCTCCCGCGCCTCCGCTCGGCGACCCGAAGAGTCGCGGGGGCCTAATCCTCCAGCCGGACCTCGACCTCCTTCCCGTTCAACTGGTACGTGCTCTTCAGGGGGACCGCCGTCTGGACCATGTTCTCGGCGAAGCACCCCCGCTTGGCGTTTCGAATCAGAAGCCTCAGCTTCTCCTCGGGGGCGTTCGAATCGATCTCAAAGCGCGTGCGCACCTCGGTGCACCCGCTGTAGACCGTGCCCTTGAGGACGGAGCCGCCCATGAAGTAGTCCATCTCCACGCGGACGCGCGCCCCTTTGAGGGGAATCTTCATCATGGAAGCGTACCGCTTCACCTGGGTCAGCAGTCAGAACCCGATCCCGCCGGTGACGTAGGTCAAGGGCTGGGGGTGATTGTCGTCCCCGCCCAGGCGCGGCGGCTCGTCCGAGCGCCAGATGAACTTCCCCTGGCGGGCCTCGTGAAGCATCTTTTCCTTGTTCTCGCAGTCGACCGCGATGGTGATCCGGTAGGTCCCCGGGGGGAGATCTTCTCCGAACACGCTGTGGGGGATGTCCATGGTCATACTGGCTTCACCTCTTCGAGTGGGTTGTCGTTCCGCCTCCTTCCGGGACGGCACAGGAGAGAGAAGGCTATAGCGACAATATGCAGGGACACGGGGGGGGCGCGCAAGGCGTTTTGTCTCGGCGGCGGGCGCGCGATTGACAAGCCGTCGGCCCGCCGATAGCATCCCATCGAGTCTCGGCCGAGTCCCGGCGCGGCGCGAGGGGAAGAGGACCCTCTCATCGTTCCGGCTTCGTCGCGGGGCCGGGCGCCGGACGGCCGGAAAGGTTTTCCTCTGCGGAAGGGGAGGCGTGAGCATGAGCGAGTGGGTGGACCTGACGCTGACGCTCGGCGGGCCGCGGATGTCCGTGGTGCCGGGCCATCCCCCGGTGAGGATGACTCCCATCAACACCCACAAGGAGCACCACCGCTCCAACACCCTGATCTCGATGAGCATTCATTGCGGGACCCACGTGGACTGCCCCCGCCACTTCGTCGACGGAGGCACGAGCGTTGACGAGATGCCGCTCGACCGGTACATGGGCCGGGGCGTTTTGGCCGACCTGCGGGGAAAGGTCGGTGACAACGAGCCGGTCACGCTGGAAATTCTGAAACCCTTCCGCTGGACGCCGGAGCGCATCCGCGACAAGATCGTCGTGCTCTACACGGGCTGGGTGGACAAGGCGTTCGGCACGGATCGGGCCTACGTGGACAACCCGTACATGGCGGTGGAAGTGGCCGAGTTTTTCGTGGAGGCGGGCGTGCGGGCCATCGCCGTGGACTTCACGGTGGACAAGCTCCCTCCGGGCCAGCCGCCCCGGGCCGGAGACTGCCCCATCCATCGGATCGTCCTCCCGAAGATGATCCCCCTCATCGAAAACCTCACCAACCTCCACAAGCTGGTGGGAAAGGAATTCGAGCTCTACACCCTGCCCATCAAGATCTACCAGGGGGACGGCGCCGCGACGCGGGCGGTGGCCCGCATCCTCGGGGACGCGGGAAAGTAGAGGGATCTCCCTTCGCCCAGGACTTCGGCCGGAACAGGCTCTGAAAGCCGGCCCCCGACCCATCCCCCCGAAAGCCTTCTCCCACGCGAGGAACGCGCCCGCTACTCCAGCGAGTCGGTGATGATGGAGAAGTGCTTTTTCGCCAGATCCGCGTCCTCCAGGTCGTGCTGAAGAATCAGGGCGACGACCCGCCCGTCTTTGGGAAACGCGTATATCTCCGTCCTCATCCGTTGCCCGCCCAAGAGAAACTCGAGCGCCTGACCTTGGCGCGCGACGCCGCGAATGGCGCGCCTCACGGCCCCCCCGCTTCCCTCCAGGAACTCGGCTTTGCGGGACTTGAACTGGTCCCGGAAGTTCTCCACCAGGGACGCGCGAACCTCCGTCTCAGTGCTCGGGGCGGGATACACCTGGACCAGGACGAGGGGAGACGCCGCCGACTCCGCGGTGATCGTGACGACCCCCGATTGTTTCTCGCTGGAAACTTTCATGAGGCGGGGGTAGTTGAAGGAGACGCCGTGGTCGGCGAACCGCAGGATCTCCCTCCGCCGAATGACGATCTCCATCCGCTCGCCCTTGGGCGTGACGACGGAAAGCGGCCGGTCTGGAACCGCCTCATAGACGGCGCCGCCCACGCGGATCTCGAACTCCGCCTGTGAGACGGCCGGGCCCGGCCCAAAGGCGAGGACCCCGGCGCACAGAAAGGACCCGATCCAAAAGTGATTCATCCTGTGCCCCTCCGGCCCGACTTTTCTCCCCGCGCGGGGATTCCGAAACGGGCGCTCACGCATCAGCCCCTCTCCTTCGCCTCCAGCGCGGCGAGGACCTTCTCCGGCGTGATGGGGAGGTCCCGGACCCTCACCCCGACGGCGTTGTAGATGGCGTTGGCGACGGCCGGCGCGGGGGGATTGGTGGGGACCTCGGCCACGGCCTTGGCGCCGAAGGGGCCGGCCGGGTTGTGGCTCTCCACCATGACGACATCGATCCGGGGCATGTCGTTGGCCGTGAAGAGCTTGTAGTCCAGGAAGGAGGCGTTGACCGGGACGCCCTTCGCGTCGTACTGGATCCTCTCCGTCAGGCCGTATCCCAGGCCCATCTGGAGGGCGCCCTCCACCTGTCCCTCGGCCAGAACCGGATGAACGCAAATCCCGCAGTCCACGGCGGCGACCAGGCGCAGGACCTTGACGCACCCCGTCTCCGCGTCCACCTCCACCTCGACGAACTGGGCCGAGAAGGGGGGCGAGCTCATCGCCGCCACGTGGGAGGCGGTGGTGCCGATCTGATGCTTTTCCCCGTAGAGGGCGTGCAGGGCCACCTCCCGCATGGAGACGGTCTTCCCCGCGCTCGTGCGAACCTCCCCGTTTTCCAGGATGAGGTCCTCCGGCCGGGCCTCGAGGAGGTCGGCCGCCGTCCTCAAGACCTGGGCCCGGACCTCCTCCGCCGCCTTCTTGGCCGCCGTGCCCGATACGACGGTCGTGCTGGAGGCGTACGCCCCCACGTCGAAGGGGGTGCGGTCGGTGTCGCCCGAGTAGACGAGCACCTTGTCCATGCCCACGCCCAGCGTCTCGGCGACCATCTGGGCGACGATGGTATCGGCCCCGGTCCCGATGTCGGCCTCCCCCACCAGGACGTTGTAGGACCCGTCGTCGTTCATCTTGATGGTGGCCGAGCCCCAGTCGACTCCCGGGATGCCGTTCGCCTGCAGGGCGCAGGCCACGCCGACGCCCCGGCGGACCCTTCCGCCGTCTTTGGACGCCCGGTGCGCCGCCGTCCGGGCCCCGGACCAGCCGAACCGCTCGGCGCCCCGGCGCATGGCCTCATAGAGGCCGTCGTCCTCCAGACGGCGCGCCTGGCCCTTTCCGCCGGCGGCCTTCGACTCCGAGAGGACGCGCGAGACGGGGTCCACCTGCCCCTTGCGGATGCAGTTCTTCATGCGGAACTCCAGGGGGTCCATCCCGAGCCGCTCCGCCACCTCGTCCATCTGGCTCTCCACGGCGAAGACCCCCTGGGGGGTCCCGTACCCCCGCATGGCACCGGCGGGCGGCAGGTTGGTGTAGGCCACCTCGCAGTGGAAGCAGAAGTGTTCGGCGGGATAGAGGGGGAGCGGGTGGGCGCCGGTGTTGGCCTGGACCGTCTTGGCGTGGCTGCCGTAGGCGCCGGTGTCGGCCACCACCCGAAGCTCGTTGGCCAGAAGCCGCCCGTCGCGGCTCGCCCCGGTCTTCAACCGGAGGACCTGGGAGTGGCGGCTTCGGGCCATGGTGAACTCCTCCGCGCGCCGGAGCTCCATCCTGACGGGCCGGCCGGTCGCCAGGACCAGGGCCCCGGCGATGTCCTCCAGGACCATTTCCTGCTTCCCGCCGAACCCGCCGCCGATGCGGGGCTTGATGAGGCGGATGCGGGCCTCCGGGACCTGGAGCGCCGCCGCCATCTGCCGCCGGGTGTGGAAGGGAACCTGGGTGCTGGTCCGCAGGACCAGCCGCCGGTCCTCGTCCAGGTAGCCGATGGAGGCGTGGGGCTCGATGCTGCTGTGCTGGATGCGCGGGACGCGGTATTCGTTCTCCACGACGACGTCGGCCTCCCGGAACGCGGCCTCCACGTCGCCCGCCTCCACGTGGATGAGCGCCGCCAGGTTCCGCGAGGGGTCCTCGGCCCCCCGGCACTCCGGTTCGTCGTGGACGACCGGCGCCCCCGGCTTCAGCGCCTCCTCCGGGTCGAACACCGCCGGCAGCACCCGGTACTTGACCCGGATGAGCCCAAGCGCCCGCTCGGCGATCTCCGTCGACTCGGCCGCCACGGCGGCCACCCGGTCTCCCACGTGGCGGACCTTCCGGTCCAGGATGAAGTGGTCGTGGGGCGAGGGCTCGGGATAGTTCTGCCCCGCCGTGGAGACCGCCACGCGCGGGACGTCCCGGTGGGTCAGCACCGCGTGGACGCCCGGCAGGGCCCGGGCCTGCGAGACATCGATCTCTTCGATCTCGGCGTGGGCGTGGGGACTGCCGAGGACCTTCCCGTAGAGCATTCCCGGCATGGAGACGTCGTCCGTGAAGGCCGGCTGTCCCGCGACCAACTTGACGCCGTCCACCTTCCGAACGTTTGTTCCGACGACGTGAAGCCTTCCGCTCATGGACTCAGCCCCCCTTTCTTCCGGCGGACGCGCCCTTTGCCGGCCGCATCCTCTGCGCGGCGGCCAGGATGGCCTCCACGGGTTTTCGGTAGCCGGTGCACCGGCAAAGGATGCCCCCCAAGGCCTTGCGGACCTCTCCCTCGGTGGGATGGGGATTGCCGTCCAGGAGGACCTTGGCCAGGAGGATCATGCCGGGCGTGCAGAAGCCGCACTGGACCGCCCCGCCGTCCAGAAAGGCCTCCTGGATGGGGTGAAGGCGCTCCGGCGAGGCCAGCCCCTCGATGGTCAAGACCCGCCGCCCCGCGGCGGTCCCCGTGAAGGTGACGCAGGCGTTGACGGCGCGGCCGTCCAGCAGAACGGTGCAGGCGCCGCAGTCCCCCGTCTCGCACCCCCGCTTGACGCCGTAGTATCCGTGCAGGCGGAGGGTGTCGATGAGCAATTCCCCCGGCGCGGTCTCCCAGGTCTGCGCCCGGCCATTCACTTCGAGCGTGACGTTCATCGCTTCATACCTCCCCCTGCTCGAGCAGGCCGGCCTTGCGCAGGCAGGCCTCCAGGCCCCGCCGCGCCAGCACGCCGCTGACCTTCCGCCGGTAGGCCGCTCCGGCCCGGTGGTCGTCGATGGGCCGGACTTTCTCCCGGACAACGCGGGCCGCCTCCTCCAGGAGCGCCGGGGACGGGGAAAAGCCCTCCAGGGCCGCCTCGGCCTCGGGAATCCGCATGGGCGTCGGGCCGACGGCCCCCAGGGCGATCCGCACGTCGCGGCACCGGCCGTCCGCCGCGCGCAGGGAGACGCCCGCGTTGACGATGGCCAGGTCCTCGGCAGTCCGGCCGACCTTGAGAAAACACCCCCGGCGGCCGTCGGGACGGGGGATCGAGACGCCGACCAGCAGGCCGCCTCCCAGGACGTTCCTCCCCGGCCCGGTGAAAAACCCGCTCAAAGGGACGCGGCGCTCCTTGGGGTCTCCCTTCCCCTTCGCCTCGCGGATGACCGCCACAGCGTCCAGGGCGAGGAGCGCGGGCGGCAGGTCGGCCGCCGGGGAGCTCCGGGCCAGGTTCCCGCCCAGGGTGGCCGTGTTGCGAATCTGCTGAGAGATGAAAGACTCGGCCGCCTCGGACAGCATCCCGTCGGCCAGGCCCAGGACGGCCTCCGAGGCGATCAGGTCGCTCATGGTCACGGTGGCGCCGATGAAAAGGGAACCGTCCTCGCGGCGAATCTCGTTCAGCCCGATCCGCGTGACGTCCACCAGGACCTCGATCTCCTCTTTGCGGTCCACGGCCACGTCGGTGCCGCCCGCGAGAGCGGCGGTGCCTTTTCGCCTCAGCAGGGAGAGGGCCTCGGCGACCGTACTCGGCGAATGAAACTCACGGACGTGTTGCACGGCGGCCTCCTTGAACGATGAACACACAGGAACCCCTTGGGCGCCACCACGAGGGCGCGGAACGGTCACGCTCCTAGAATAACCCGCAAGCGCGCCGCTTGAATCCTCATTTTCCGAGGACAACCGATTCGGATAACCGCACCGTCCGGATCACAGAACTGGCCGGACCACAGAATTGGACCCCTCCGCCCGGGCTTTCACCCGGCCACCGCTTCCAGCGACGCCTCGAGGATGTCCATGGCCGCATCCGCGTCGGAGGGATCGACGTTCAGCGGAGGGGCGAGCCGGATGACGTTTCCGTAGAACCCGCCTTTGCCGATCAGCAGGCCGCGCTTTTTCGTCTCTTCAAACACCCGGCCCAGCGCCCGGGCCGCCGGCCGCTTGCCGTCCTCCACCAGCTCCAGCGCCTGCATGAGGCCCATCCCCCGCACGTCGCCGACCAGGGGGAAGCGCTCCTTGAGCGCCTCCAGCCGGCCGCGCACGCGCCGGCCGACGACCTCGGCGTTGTGGACCAGCTCTTCGCTGAGGACCACCTCGATGGTGGCGCGGGCCGCCTCGGCCGATACGGGGTTCCCCCCGAAGGTGGAGATCGTCAGCCCCTTCAGGCTGTCGGCGACCTCGGGGACCGCGATGGTCGCCCCGATGGGCGCGCCGTTGCCGAGGGTCTTGGCAAAGGTCATGACCTCAGGCTCCACCCCGAAGTGCTGGATGCCGAACATCTTCCCGCCCGTCCGCCCGAAGCCGGTCTGGACCTCGTCGCAGATGAAGACGCCCCCGTAGCGGCGCACGATCTCCACCACCACCTGGAAGTATTCCCTGGGGGGGACGATGAACCCTCCGACCCCCTGGATGGGCTCGGCGAGGAAGGCGGCGATCCGGCCCCCGGTGGCGGTCTGGATGACCTGCTCCACATCGCGGGCGCAGACCAAGTCGCAGCTCGGGTAGGTCTTCTCATAGGGACAGCGGTAGCAATACGGGTTGGCCGCGTGGACCACGCCCGCCGAGAGGCCGGACCCGGTGAGCCGCCACGGCGCCTGTCCAGTGAGGGACATGGCCAGGGCCGTCCGGCCGCTGTAGCCGTGCCGGAGCGCCACGACCTCCTCCCGTCCGGTGTAGCAGCGCGCGGCCAGAACGGCCGTCTCGTTGGCCTCGCTGCCGCTGTTGGTGAAATAAGTCTTCAGAAGCCGGCCGGGGGTGATCTGGGCGAGCCTCTCGGCCAGGGCGACCGCAGGCTCCGTCAGGTACAGGGTGGAGGTGTGCTGGAGCCGGGCGGCCTGATCCGCGGCCCGCTTCGTGACCGCCGGGTGACAGTGCCCCACGCCGACGGTGAGGATGCCGGCGAAAAAGTCGAGATACTGGCGCCCTTCCGCATCGACGACGGTGGCGCCCCGGCCCCGCTCGATAACCAGGGGCTCCTCGTAGTAGGTCCCGACCGCAGGAAAAAGATACTGCTTGGCCTTTTCCCGGATCCGGTCCGAGGGACTGGGCGAGTTGTCCATCCTGAGGAGCTCTCCACCGAAGGGATCTGTCTTCATTCTCACACGGCCCGCCTCCGGATTCAACCCCCGCAGGGCACGGCGCCCCCGCCTCCCCTCCCATTGCGGCGTCGCCCCCCGTGGCTTATGATAGAGTAAAGAGTGGGAGGGACTCGCGGCCCTTTCCTCCCGCGCATCTAACCCTACGGCGAGGGAGCCGCAAGCGATGACGAACCCGGTGCTGGCGGGCGTGAACGACCTGTTCTTCTCCGCCAAGATCGACGCCGCAGCCCGGCGGGCGGGCGTCCCCCTCCAGTGCCTGCCGGACTGCGGCCGGGTCCTGGAGGCGAGTCGGAGGGCCGAGCCGCCCCTGGTCATCCTGGACCTGGACTCGGTGGGCGGCGACGCCGTGGACCTCATCCGGACCTTCAAGGCCGACGGCCGGCTGAGGCACATCCGGGTCATCGGTTTTTGCCGCCACACCCACACGCACACGCTGGCCGCGGCGAACCAGGCGGGCATCGACGAGGCGATGCCGAGGTCTGAGTTCGTCCAGGTCCTGCCTGAAGTCCTCCGGTCCTGCGCCGAGGCGGCCCGGGCGGAGGAGGGAGCCCAATCATGAAACCCCTTGCGTTCCACCGGAAATCTCGAAAAACGTGCCTGGGCGCAGCGGCGCTCCTCGCCGCTCTCCTGGGCGCGGGGGCGTTGGGCGTCGCCCCCGCGTCCGCCGTCGAGGTGGGCCAGCCGGCCCCGGACTTCCGCCTGCAAAGCACGGCCGGCAAGCCCGTTTCGCTCAGCGACTACCGGGGGAAGAAGAACGTCGTCCTCCAGTTCTACGTCCTCGACTTCACCCCTGGGTGAGTGGCCGAGTTCACGGCGAGTCAGTCTGACTACCCAAAATTCCAGGCGCTCGATGCCGAGATCCTGGGGGTCAGCGCGAACGTCCCCCACTCCCAGGCCATCTTCGCCCAGATGCTGAAGCTGGAATTCCCCCTGCTGAGCGACTTCAGGATGGACGCCATCCGGAAATACGGGGTCAAGAACCCCAAGCGGGACCTGGCCGTCCGCTCCTGGTTCATCATCGACAAGAAGGGGATCGTCCGCTTCAAGCACGTGGAGCCTCAGCCCGGCCGCCTCCTTCCCAACGAGGCGCTGCTGAAAGAGCTGAGGGCGATCGAGGGGAAGAAGGGATGACGGGGCTCGCGGCCCGGCTGCTCGGCCTCGCGGCGGACCTGTGGGGCCGCGCGGGCCGGCTCTCGGCCCACCACGAGCTGGCCGACCCGGCGGAGATCTTCGACAAGATGGACAGGCCCCTCGTCTCCGCCACGCCCCTTCAGGCCGCCCTGGCCGCCCTGGCCATCCTGCTGATCCCCCTGATCATCATCGGACTCTTCTACTGGTCCCGGCGCTCCGGACACTCCTGAAAGGCCAATCTTGAAAGCGGACCTCCGCATCGACGGGGGCCGGCTGGTCTTCCCCGGCAGGGGGACCCTCCGGGCGGGCCTGGCCCTTCATCAAGGAAGAATCGTCGCCATCGGACAGGAGGGGTCGCTCCCGCCCGCCCGGAGGCGGCTGGACGCCTCGGGCCTTCACGTCCTGCCGGGCCTCGTCGATCCCCACGGCCACATGGGACTCACCGGGGACTTCGCCGCAGACTGCGAAACCGAGACCCGGGCGGCGCTGAGGGGCGGCGTCACGACCGTGGGGGTCTTCGTCCGGACGGAAGGCCCCTTTCCCGGCGGGGTCCCGGAGCGCGCCCGCGAGGTCGAGCGCGCCTCCTTCGCCGACGTCTTCTTCCACGTCAACATCGGCGACGAGGAGGAGGCCGGAGAGATCCCGCGTTACGCCGTGGCCCTGGGCATCCGGTCGTTCAAGTTCTACATGTGGGGGGTGCCGGGCCTGAAGACCGCGGACGAGGGCCTGCTGTTCCAGGGTTTCCGGGAGATCGCGGCCTTGGGGAAGGACGCCGTCGCCTGCGTCCACGCCGAGAGCAAGTCCCTTGTGGACCGGGAGACCGAGTGGGTGGCCTCCGCGCCCTGGGAGGGCTCCGACCTCAGGCGCTACACGGCGAGCCACCCGCCCCTGGCCGAGGCTCTGGCCGTCGAGACCGCCGCGCGCCTGGCCCAGGCCGCGGGCGCCCGGCTCTACATCGTCCACCTCTCGTCGAAAGACGGCCTGGAGACGGTCGCCCGCCTGAGGCCGGAGATGCCGGACCTCATCGTGGAGACCACGCCCCACCACCTCATCCTCACGGAAGACTCTCCCGCCGGGCTCCTCGCCAAGATCGCCCCGCCCGTCCGGGAGAAATCCCACGGGGAGGCTCTCTGGGAGGGACTCGCCGCCGGCCGGATCGATACCCTGGGGACGGACAACCTCCCCCGCACCCTGGACCAGAAGACGGGCGGCTGGCGGGAGGCCATCACGGGATTCCCGGGCTACGGCACCCTCCTTCCCCTGCTGCTCCACGAGGGGCACCACAGGCGCAAGCTGCCGCTGGATTTTTTGATCGCCAAGGTCACGGCCAACCCCGCCCGGGCCTTCGGGTGGTTCCCCAGAAAGGGGGCGCTCCGGGTCGGCAGCGACGCGGACATCGTCCTGGCGGACCTGGAGAAGGAGCGGACGGTCCGCTGGCAAGACATCGCCTCGAAATCCGACTTTTCCGTCTACGAGGGCATGCGCCTGAAAGGCTGGCCGGTCGCGACCATCAAGGGCGGGAAGGTGGCCGCTCAGGACGGAGAAGTCCTGGCGGAGAAAGGCTCGGGGGGCCGCCTTCGCCACTGAGAGGGCTCGGGAGGCGGCCCGCGGGAAAGGTCACCCGCTCTCCTCTCCGGCCACCTGCGGCGCGTGGACCATGAGGACGTGGCAGGGCGCGCGCTCGACGAGGCGGCGGGGGTCGTGGCCGGTCAGGAGCCGATCCAGCCACCCGGCGGGATGATGGTGGAGGACCAGAAGGTCCACGCCCTCTTCCTGAATGACCTCCAGAATCTTCTGGGTCGGCTCTCCCTCCGCGACGAGTTCCTTCACGCTCAGCCCGAGCTCCTCCTTTTCGCGGATGAGCTCGTGAAGCTCCTCCGTGACCTTCTTTCGATGCCTCTCCCACTCCTGTTGCTTCACGTACACGAAGGGCAGGTGAAGGCCCTCCGTGCCGAAGGGGTCGTGAATCACGTGAAGGACGAGGAGGTCGGCGCCGCAACTCTCGGCCAGGGCGCTCCCCACCTCCAGGGCCCGCTTCGAGCCGGGCGAAAAGCTGACGGGGACCAGAACCTTCGAGAGCTCAAAATGCATGGCTGAGTCTCCAAATCCCCCTCGGTCTTCCCGGCGTCCGCCGGAGTCACGCAAGCACGGCCGCCAATGCCGCCAGGAACTTTTCGTTCTGACCGGGCGAGCCCACCGTCACACGGACGTGCTCTTTCCAGCCGAAGGACGCGCAGGGCCGCACGATGATCCCCCTGGCCATCAGGTCGCGCGCCATCCGGGGCGCCTGCGGCCCCAGGTGGATCAACACGAAGTTCGCCTCCGTCGGGACGTACTCGACCCCCAGCCGCCCAAGCCCCTCGTAAAGCCGGCGCTTGCCCTCGTGAACCACCCGGACGGACTGCCGGCGGAACGCCTCGTCCTCCAGGGCGGCCTGGGCCGCGGCCAGCGCGGGCCGGGAGACGTTGAAGGGGTCCTTCGTCCGGTGGAGGGCGCGGATGACTGCGGGCCGGGCCATCCCGTAGCCGATCCGAAGGCCCGCCAGTCCATACACCTTGGAGAAGGTCCGCACCCCGACGACCAGCGCCTCCCCCCCCTGAATATACGACTCGCTCCGGGGCACGTCATTCGCCCCGCAGAAATCCAGGTACGCCTCATCGAGGACCACGATGGCCGAGCGGGGCAGGTCCCGCAGAAAAGGGTCGAACTCGGCCCGCCGGAACACCGTCCCCGTGGGGTTGTTGGGGTTGCACAGGAAGAGGAGCTTCGTCCGCTCCGTGACGCGCGCGCGGACGTCCGACAGGTCGACGCGGCATCCCCGCAGGGGGCTGTACACCGGGACGCCGCCCATGACCTGCGTCACCGTCGTATAGGGATGAAAGAAAGGAAAGGGGATGACGCATTCCTCCCCCTGGTTCACGAAGGCCCGCGCAAGGTTCTGAAGAACATCGTCGGCGCCGTTTCCGACGAAGAAGTTCCCGGGCTTCAGGCCGAAGCGGCGCGCCAGGGCGGCTCGGAGCGACCCGGCGCTTCCGTCGGGATAGAGGTGAGAGGCCGCCAGGGCCTCGCGCGCGGCCTCCACGGCGAGGGGCGAGGGGCCCAGCGGGTTCTCGTTGCTCGCCATCTTTTCCACCGCCTCCAGACCGAACTCGGCCTTTACCTCTTCGATCGAGCGTCCCGGAACGTAGTCCTCCAGCCCGCCGATCCCTTCGCGCAGCAGTCGGGCCACCCGCTCGTCCATCTCCGCGTCGTCAAGGGATGCGTCACGGGAGGAAGGGGAAATTTCCATCGGTTTTCCTCGACCATCGGCCGGAGAACGGGAAAAGCGAGGCATCGCTGGACTTCTCCAGGCGCCATTATATCCGGCCCGCCTTGCGCGGGCGGGAGCATGATGCTAGCATGAAGTATTCAGACTTCTGCCACGACCCCGAAAGTCCGGCGGCCTCAAGACCCGAAGCTGGAGTCACCCAAGGCATGGAAACGATCGACGCGGGAGTCGCCCTCCTCAAGAAAGTCCGGGTCGGCGGATTCGGGAACAACATCTATGTCCTGGTGTGCAAGAAGACGGAGGAGAGCGTCATCGTGGACGCCTCCTTCGAGGCGGACACGATCCTGAAGGTCGCCGAGGGGACGAAGGTCCGCTCCATCCTGCTGACGCACTGCCACAGCGACCACGTCCAGGCGCTGGAGGAGCTGCGGCGGGCCACGGGCGCGCCGGTGGGCATCCACCCCGAGGAGGCCGGGCACTTCGGGGTCCGGGCCGACTTCGAGATCCACGACGGGGACCGCATCCCGTTCGGGCAGTGCGAGGTCGAGGCGTTCCTGGCCGGGCCGGGGCATTCCCCGGCGGGGATGGCCTTCCTGCTCCCGGGCCACTGCATCGTCGGCGACGCCGTTTTCCCAGGAGGGCCGGGACGGACCAACAGCCCCAAGGCCTTCGAGCGGCTGGTGGAAAACATCCGCAAGCGGGTCTACACCCTTCCGGACGAGACGGTCCTCTACCCCGGGCACGGCGACAACACCACCGTGGGGGAGTCGAAGAAGGAATACGCCGTCTTCGCGTCCAAGGACCGAAGCGGCCCCGTCTGCGGCGACGTCCTCTGGCTGGAGTCCTAGCCGGTGTCGGACCCCTTGAACGGCGACCGGATCCGTCAGCACGCCGAGGTCTCGACCAACGGCAAGCAGGATTCCCAGTGGCCCTACGTGGGGGAGCCCCCCATCTACCCGCCCCTTTCCCCTTGGACCCGGTTCCAGGGCGGAGGCTTCTACGTCAGGCTCTTCACGATCTTCGGCGTCTGCTGGACCATTCTCTGCGCCGCAGGCATCTACTACGGCATGCGGAACGTGGCCATTGTGAACCGGATCGGGTTCTGGGACGCCGTGCGCCTGCGCTGGAACACGGGGCTCTGGCTCTGGGTCCAGGTCTGGCTCTATCCCATCCTGGCCACGCAGCTCGCTTCCCTCCTGATCCGGCTGCACTACAGGCGCAAAGGGAAACCCCTGAAACAGTCCCTGACGCCCGGCCGGGTCAAGGCGGGCCAAGACTGAGCCCGGGTGGACGCGGCGCGCGGGAAAGGCGAGGGTGGGCCGCTTGACACGCCCCGCTCCTCCCCCTAGATTCCCCGTGATTCATGCGCAAAGGGACTGGAGTCCCATTTGAGGAGAGTTTTCCCATGGGAGTCGCCCCCGGACAACGGAGGGTCGCCGACCACATCGGCTGGGGCCTGCTGACGTTGATCTCCGTGGCCTTCATCTCTTCCGGGATCGGCCCGCTCGAACTGCTGGGAGACGCCCTCCTCGCCCTCTGTCTCATCAAGGCGGGCCTCAAGGTGACCGGCCACGTGATCGGCGGGGGACCCAGGCGCCGCGCCCGGTTCGGCTCCAAGCGGGCCTCCCACGCGGCGAGCCCCCAGGAAGGGCCCTCCCCCGGCGGCTGATCCGCCGCCCCCGTCTCCCGCCCCCCGCCGCCAGCCTTCCCCCTCAACCCGGAACGGATTCCCCCACGGATGATCGGCTGCCTCGTCCTCCTCGGTCTGCTGATCAGCGCGGCCATCGGCAAGAGGCCGGGGGCCCTCATCTACCTGTTCCTGGTGGCCTTGTACGCGGGCCTGCGGAACTGGTCGGAACGGGCCCAGGCGCCCTCCGCCGAGGAAGGGAAGCCCTTCGCCGGCTACGAGAGCCCGGAGGACTGGAGGCGGGCCAAGCGGCTGGAGGGCCGTCTGGCCTGGAGCGGGGCCGCGATCCTCGGCGCCACGTTGATCTACTACCTCATGCGCTGACCTGGCTCACATCTTCCACCCCCTGCCAGGAGCCTCTCCCCGAGACCCGCCTTACAGGGCGCCCTCCGGAAATTCGGCCGGCGCGGGGGAGGCTGCCTTGAGGGGGTGCGGAGCCTGTGGTAGAATCCGCCGCAACGTCCCGAGACCGGAAGGACGCCGATTTCTCGCCGAGGCGGATGGTCAACGAAATGAACGGGAAAGAGCGGGAGGGGGTTTCCCGCGTGCGCCTTTCGGCCGATGAGACCGCTCTGCTGGTGGTGGACGTGCAGGAGCGCCTGATGGCCGCCATGGCCGAGGAGGTCCGAAGCCGGACCGTCAAGAACATCGGCATCCTCCTGGCGCTCTCCTCGCGGATGGGGCTTCCCGCCGTGGCGACGGAGCAATACCCCAAGGGCCTCGGCCGCACCCTCCCAGAGATCCGGGAGGCCCTCCCCGGCTTCCAGCCCCTGGAGAAGAACACCTTCAGCTGCCTGGGCGCCTCCGGGTTCATGGATCGGATCCCGGCGGAGCGGACCCGCCACATCGTCGTCACCGGATGCGAGACGCACGTCTGTGTCTTCCAGACCGTCTGCGACCTCCTGGAATCGGGCCTGGACGTTCACGTCCCCTCCGACGCCGTCTGCTCGCGGACTCCCTCCAACTGGGAGACGGGGCTTCGGCTGATGGAGCGGGCCGGGGCCGTCATCACCTCCACCGAAACCGTCGTGTTCGACTGCCTGCGGGTCGCCGGGACCGAGGACTTCAAGTTCATGTCCCGCCTGCTGAAATAGGAGAAGGCAACGAGTGGCCGCCCACCGGCTGAAGGCCCGCTTGCGCTCCGGGAAAGCGGCGTTCGGCGTGTTCCTCGGGATTCCCTCGGCCCCCCTGGCGGAGATGACCGGCTGGGCCGGCTTCGACTTCGTCTTCGTGGACACCGAGCACGGACCGGGCGACGTAGAGAGGGCCTCGGACTTGGTCCGCGCCGCCGAGGCGGGGGGCGCCGAGGCCGTCATCCGGGTCCCGGCCGGGGAGCGGCCGAGGATCCTGAGAGCGCTGGACACCGGGGCGTCGGGCGTCCTCGTCCCCCAGATCGACTCCCGGGAGGCAGCCGAGCGGGTGGCCGCCTCGGCCCACTACCCGCCCGACGGTGTCCGGGGCATCGCCTTCTCCATCCGCGCCGCCCGCTACGGGCTCCAGAGACCGGCGGAGTACCTGGCCGCGGCGCGGGAGGAGACCCTCGTGTGCGTCCAGGTGGAGACGCGGGCCGCCCTGGAAAACGTCGAAGAGATCGCCTCCGTCCCCCGGCTCGACGTCCTGTTCGTCGGCCCCGCGGACCTGAGCATGAGTCTGGGACACCCGGGGGATCCCGCCCACCCGGAGGTGGAGGCGGCCATCGAGCGGATCTTCCAAGCCGCCATCCACTCCGGCAAGGTCCCCGGCATCCTGGCCAACGACGCCCCCGCGGCCGAGAAGTGGATGGGCAAGGGCGCCCGGCTCCTAGCGGCCAACGGGGTGGGGATCTTCAGCAAGGCCCTCTCGGACCTCGCCTCCGGGTTCCGAAGCCTGAAGGGATGAAAAAGGCCGCCCGTCGCGTCGCGCTGCTGTTCGGCGGCCGCTCGGCCGAGCACCGCGTCTCCCTGGCCTCGGCGGCGTCGGTCGCCCGCGCCGCGAACCCCCGAGAGATCCAGATTCTGCCCGTTCTCATCCGCACCAGCGGGGAGTGGCGGCTCCTCGAGCGCCCGGAGGACCCCCCCGAGAGGGGCGTGCGGGTGACCCTGCGGCCCGAGCCCGGCGACCCCGCCCTGATCGAAGTCCCCGGCGGAGCCCCCCACCCCTTCGACGCGGCCTTTCCCCTCATCCACGGCCCGGGCGGCGAGGACGGCGCGCTCCAGGGGCTTTTGGAGCTGGCCGAGGTCCCCTCCGTCGGGGCGGGCGTGGCCGCCTCCGCCGCCGGCATGGACAAGGAACTGACCAAGGCGGTCTGCCGGGGGGCGGGCATCCTGGTGGTGGATTGGGTGACGCTCCAGTGGGAGAGGCACCGGGACGATCCGGCAGCCGTGAGACGGGCCCTGCGGGAGGCCTCCCTCCGCCCGCCCCTCTTCGTCAAGCCGGTCGGCCTGGGGAGCAGCGTCGGCGTCAGCCGGGTCGAACGGGAGGAGGACCTGGAGGAGGCCGTGGCCGCGGCCTTCCGCTACGACCGCCGGGCGCTCGTGGAGCGGGCCGTCCAGGGGCGGGAGATCGAGTGCGCCGTCCTGGGGAACACCACGGGCGCACAGGCGGCGGGCGGGGTCCTCGACCCGGCCCACACCGCGCCGGCGGCGGCGCATCCCCTGGCCGAGATTCGACCCCGGGGAGGGTGGTACGACTACGAGCGGAAGTACACCGAAGGGGCCACGGAGATTCTCATCCCGGCCGAGGTCCCCGACGGGCTGACCGAAGAGATCCGCGCCGCGGCCATCCGGGCCTACGAGGCCCTGGGGGTGGACGGCATGGCCCGGGTGGACTTTCTGGTGGAGGTCTCTGCCGGCCGGCCCGCCGTCTACCTGAACGAGCTGAACACCATCCCCGGCTTCACGGCCACGAGCGTGTACCCCAAGCTGTGGGAGGCCGGGGGGATCCCGTATCCCGCGCTCATCACCCGTCTGGTGGAGCTGGGGATCGCCAGACGCCGGTTCCTGGACCGGTTCTCGGCCGCGCGGGGCGTCCCGGGAGAAGACCCTCCTGCGAAGGACCGGCCGGGGGCGGCGCTGCAAGGTCCAGAGGGGAGAAGTCCCGGGTGATCCTGTCGGCCGTTGTCCTGCTGGCGTGCGTCCTGGGCTTCAACCTGCTGACGTACGCCTTTTTTCTCTTTGAGAAAGGAAGGCTGGCTGGCTGGGAAAGGCGCTTCTATCAGGTCTCCTGGGGCGAGGTCGGCGTTTATCTGACGGAGTCCCTTTGCACGCTTCTCCTCGTGGTCCTCTGGGTGGCGGATTTCGTGACCTCGCCGGTCCGAGGGCGGCTTCGGGCCGGGCCCAAGGCGCGGACCCGCTTGCGGCCCGGCGACCGCCCCCTCATCCTTTGCCACGGGTATCACATGCGGGGCTGGACCCTGGGGGTCCTCGCCTTCTGGCTGCGCCGGTGGGGCCGATCGGTCGTCACCCTGCCCACCTTCGGGCCGAGCGCGGCGGGCATCCGCCACTACGCGGAGCAACTGCGCGGACACATCCGCGAAGTCCTCGGGCAGACGGGCGCCGACGCCGTGGACCTGGCAGGGCACAGCCTGGGGGGGCTGATCGCGAGGGCCTGCCTGGCGGAAGCACGGCGCTCCGGCGATTCCAGCGTGCGGGCGGCCCACCTGGTCACCCTCGGGACGCCCCACCAGGGGACAGGCTTTTGGGTGTTCACGTGGGGGGAGTGCGGCCTGGACATGAAGCCGGGGAGCCCCTTCCTCCGGTGGCTGGGAGAGGAGCCGCTCGGCGTGGAGGCGGCGGCGATCTACTCGACCGCGGACTCGATGGTCCAGGAGGAGTCCGCCTCGGGGTGGAACGCCCCCTCCGTGCGCAAGGTCCGCGTGAAGGGGGCCGGCCACGTCGCCCTGTCGATGCACCCGCGCGCCGCCCGGCGGGTCTTCAAGGCGCTGAGGGAATGAATCCCCAGGAGGGGAGCCCGGTCCCGCCGACCTTCCCGGGAAAGGAATTCTTCCCTCCCCCCATCGAAACACCTTGCTTTCTCCCGCCGGTTTGACACGATTCCGGATACGCAATAGATTGGCCTGTTTGGAGACGGTCAGGGGTCTTCCGGTTCGGGCGGCTTCGCGGAGAGACGAGGATGGTCCAGACCCAGGAACAGAAAATCCACCTCGTCCAGGACTCCTTCCGGCGCTTGGTGCGGCGGGGCGCGATCGGCCACGCCCACAACCTGCTGGAGAAGCTCCACGCGGCGGACGTGGCGCAGATGCTCCGGCACATGGAGGAGGAGGAGAAGCGAAGCACCTTCCGGATGATCGAGGACCGGGAACGGGCCGCGCAGATTCTCAGCGAGTGCGACGACCAGACGGCGAAGGAGCTGCTGACGCCCCTGGAGACCTCGGAGGTGGCGGCGCTCTTTCACGAGATGGACGCCGACGACGTGACCGACCTCATCACCCTGTTGCCGGACGAAAAGGCCAAGGCCGTCCTAGAGATCCTGAAGGCCCGGGTGGCCGAGCCGGTGGCCGACCTGCTCCAGTACGACGAGCAGACGGCCGGCGGGATCATGACCCCCCACTGTCTGGCCCTTCACGAGGGCATGACGGCCCAGGAGGCCATCACGCACGTCCGGAAGGAGAGCGAGGCCGAGACCGTTTTCTACATCTACGTGGTGGACAACGACAATCACCTGGAGGGGGTCATCTCCCTGCGCCAGCTCCTGCTCGCCCAGCCGGACGCCACACTCAAGAACCTCTCCAAGAACGAGGTGTACCGGGTCCACACGGACACCGACCAGGAAGAGGTCGCCCGGCTCGTCTCCCGCTACGACCTGCTGGCCGTGCCGGTGGTCGACCACGAGAACCGCCTGGTCGGCATCGTCACGGTGGACGACGTGATCGACGTCATCCGAGCCGAGACCACCGAAGACATCCTCAAGATGGCCGGGACCCAGGACGAAGAGGTGCTCACCCGGTCCGCGTTCCGGGTGGCCCGCTACCGCCTGCCCTGGCTGCTGGTGGGGCTCGCGATGGGGACGCTCACGGCCTGGGTGATCTCCCGATTCTCCGGCCTGATCAGCGAGGAAGTGTACCTGGCGGCCTTCATGCCCCTGATCCTGGGGACCGGCGGCATCGTCGGAAACCAGTCCTCGACCGTTCTCATCCGGGGGATCGCCACCGGCCGGCTCAACCCGAAGCAGTGGGTCCAGATCGTCTGGAAGCAGATCCAGGTAGGTGTCCTGCTGGGGGTGACCGTTGCCCTCCTCCTGGGAGCCATCGTGTATCTCATGATTTCGAACAATCCGTGGATCGGCCCCACCGTGGCCCTGGCCATCCTTCTTGGGATCGTGGCCGCGGCGGTGTGGTCCGTCTTGGTTCCCCTGATCCTCACCTGGTTCCACATCGACCCGGCCGTGGCGAGCCAGCCCTTCGTCACCACGAGCATCGACGTCGTCAGCGCCCTCATCTACTTCTCCACGGCTTCTCTCCTGCTCTTCTGAAGGGCCGGCCCGTTGTCCCCCCACGTCTCGGAGATCGTCGTCCGCTACGCCGAGACGGATCAGATGGGCGTGGCCCACCACTCGGCCTACCTGATCTGGTTCGAGGTGGCGCGGACGGACCTGTTCCGAAAGCTGGGCTGCGCCTACCGGGACCTGGAAGCGCGCGGCTTTCGGATGCCGGTGGTGGAGTCGGGCTGCCGCCACCGGGCCGGCGCCCGGTACGACGACCGGGTCTGGGTCGAGGCCCGGATCGGCAAGGTCCGCAGGACAAGGGTGCGGGTGGAATACACGGCGCGGAACGAGGAGGGGAAGGTCCTCGCCGAGGGCTTCACGGTCCATCCCTTCCTCAACCGGGAGATGCGCCCGCAACGCTTCCCCGAGGAGATGGCCGCCGCACTGCGGGCGAACTGTGTCGGCCCTTCCGCCACAAAAGACTGAGCGCCCCGCGAAGCGCGGGTTGACTTCGCCAGCCGCAATTCCTAGGATGACCCCCAGTTTTCCGGACAGTATTCCGGATTTGCGCGGATCCCAGGCCCCCGGCCCGCAGGCGGCCTCTTACGCCCCGGAGGCGAAAGGCGATGGCTTCGGACAGGCCGAAAGTCGTGCTGACCGACTACGTGTGGGAGTCCTTGGCCCCGGAAGAGGATCTCTTCCGCTCCCTGGGCGCGGATTTCGTGGCCATCCAGTGCAAGAGCCGGGAGGAGCTGCTGGAGGTGGCGCGGGGAGCCCACGTCCTGCTGAACACTTACTTCGGCCCGCTGGACCGGAGGCTGATGGAGGCCCTCCCCTCCCTCAAAATGATCGCCCGCTACGGCATCGGAGTGGACACCATCGACGTCGAGGCGGCCACGGACCACGGCGTCCTCGTGACCAACAACCCCACGTACTGCCTGGAGGAGGTGGCCGAGCACACCCTGGCTCTCCTCCTCTCCCTGGCCCGCAAGGTGCCCTTCTACGACCGGCAGGTCCGCCAGGGAAAGTGGGACGTGGAAGCGGGCAAGCCCCTCCACCGGCTGTCGGGCAAGACCCTGGGACTGTTGGGGCTGGGCAACATCGCGCGGCGGGTGGCCCAGCGGGCGAAGGGCTTCAAGATGCGCCTGCTCTACCACGACCCCTTCCTCCCGGCCGAGGCGGGAGAGAAAGAGGGAGCCGAGGCGGCGCCGCTGGAGCGGGTGTTATCCGAATCGGATTACGTCTCCATCCACGTCCCGCTCAACCAGGACACCCGCCACCTCATCGGCGAAGAGAGGCTCCGGCTCATGAAGCCTACGGCCTGCCTCATCAACGCCTCGCGCGGGCCGATCGTGAGCACGGACGCTTTGGTGAAGGCCCTGTCGGAGGGCTGGATCGCGGGGGCGGCCCTGGACGTCATCGAGGAACAGCCCCCCCTCTCCGCGGACCACCCCCTCTTCGGCTTCCCCCAGGTCGTGATCACGCCCCACACAGCGTGGTACTCGGAGGAGGCCCTGGTGGGGCTCCACCACGGGGCGCCCTCCGAGGTGGCGCGTTTTCTCAGGGGCGAGCGGCCGCTCCACGTGGTCAACCCGCAGGTCCTGGAGAAGACCCGGCCGTAGGTCCGGGCCGGGATGAGCCCGAGCCACGGCCCGATTCAATCGGCCACGACGCAGGTCAGCGTCCGGCCCACGCCTTCGATCCCCCGGATCTGTTCCATGACCAGCTGGCCCAGTTGGGTCATGTCGTCGGCGTTGACCAGCACGATGGCGTCGTGCGGCCCCGTGACCGCCTGGGCGGACACCACCCCTTTGAGCTTGGTGAGCCGGCTCACGACGGCCGAGGGCCGTTTTGCGGTGATGTCCACCAAGACGTAGGCTTGGATGGCCATGTTTCGCGTCTCCAGTCCGGAGATGGGTTGCGACTCGAGCGCGCCGGTCCCCGCGTCGAGCGTTCTTCCGACTCCATCTGCCGGGATCATAGAAGGGTGGGAAAAAGCCTGTCAACGCGGGTTCGGCGAAAGCCGGCGGCCGGGCGGGCCTCTTTTGCAACCCTTGACAGAGGAGCGGCGGAGACCCAAGGAGAGAAAACGGTCGGGGTCCCGCATCTGAGAAACCGGTGAAAGGATTCAGGTGGATGATCGCTCTGGCAGCCGTGTCCCTGGGGGCGGCGCTCGCCGCCGCCCCCGCCGCGAAGGGCGCACAGGCGGAGTCGGCCCCGCGCAGGGTCACGCTGAAAAACGGCCTCACGGTGATCCTGCAGGAAAACCACTCCTCGCCGGTGGTGGCCTTCGCCGCGTGGATCCGGACGGGGAGCGGCGACGAGAGCGAGGCGCAATCCGGCCTGGCCCACGTCCTGGAGCACATGCTGTTCAAAGGAACCGCCCGGCGCAAGGTCGGCCAGATCGCCCGGGAGGTCGAGAGCGCAGGGGGTGACATCAACGCCTTCACCTCCTTCGACCAGACGGTCTACCACGTGGTCCTCGCGAGCCGGTTCTTCGACACGGCCCTGGACATCATGGCCGACGCCCTCCGGAACTCGGCCCTCGATCCCCAGGAACTGAAAAGGGAGCTGGAGGTCGTCCTGGAGGAGGTGAAGCGGGGCGAAGACACCCCGTCCCAACGGGTGATCCAGGCCCTGTTCCAGGAGGCCTTCCGGGTCCATCCCTACCGCAGGCCCGTCATCGGGACCGTCCGGCGCCTCCGCGCGCTCACCCGTCCCAAGGTCCTGGAATTTTTCCGCGCGTGGTACGTCCCGGCGAACATGGTCCTGGTGGTGGTCGGGAGCTTCCGGACCGGAGAGGCTCTGGCGCGCATCCGCGCGGCCTTCGAGGACTGGCCGTCGAGGCCCCTGCCCCCCCGGCGCCGTCCGGCCGAGCCGCCCCAAAGCGGGATGCGGGTCGTCGTCCTGAAAGACCACATCCAGGAAGCCCACCTGAACGTGGCCTTTCACATCCCCCCGCTGAGCCACAAGGACACGTACGCCCTGGACGTCCTGGCGCTGGTGGCGGGACAAGGGGAGAGCAGCCGCCTGTACCGCCGGGTGAAAGACGAGCGGGGCCTGGTCCACTCGGTCTCCTCCTCCGCTTACTCCCCCAAGGACCCGGGCCTTCTGGTCGCGGGTGCCGCCCTGGAGCCCGGAAAGCTGGAGGCGGCGGTGCGGGAGATCCTGCGGGAGCTGTACGCCCTGAAGCACCAGCCCCCCTCGGAAGCCGAGCTGAACAAGGCCAAGCTCAACATCGAGGCGGACTTCGTCTTTCGCCGGGAGACCGTGCAAGGCCAGGCCCAGGGCCTGGGCTACTTTGAGACGGTGGCAGGAGACCTCGAGTTCGAGAGGCGCTACCTCGAGCGCATCCGGGCACTGAGGCCGGCGGACATCCAGAAGGCGGCCCGGAAATACCTGCGGAACGAGAACCTGACAGTCGCGGTCCTGCTGCCGGAGGGGCACGCCCGGTCGGCCGACGAGGCGTCCCTCCGCCGGGCGGCCGAAGCGGCCGAGCGCCAGACCCCCGAAAGCGGCAATCGGGGGCAGGCCCCGTCGGTCCAGGGACCGCCCGAAGACGGAGACCTCTCGGTCCTCGGCGGGAAGGCCCCCGCCAAGGGGCGTCCCGGCCGGGAGGCGCACCGGGAGGTCCTTTCCAACGGCCTCACCCTCCTGGTGAAGGAGAACCCCTCCGTCCCCACGGTGGCCATCCGAGCCGTCTATCTGGGGGGCACCCGGTTCGAGAACGAAAAGGTCAGCGGGATCAACAACTTCATCGCGGACCTGCTGACCCGCGGGACCGAGCGGTACACCGCCGCCCAACTCGCGACGCTGACGGACTCCATGGCCGCCACCCTCTCCGCGTCCTCCGGGAAAAACAGCCTCGCCGTCACGGCCGAGTCCCTCTCCCGCTACTTCGACCCCCTGCTCGACCTCTTGGGCGAGGTCCTGCTGCGGCCCGCCTTCGCCTCCGAGGAGATCGAAAAGGCGAGACAGGACATCCTGGCCGACATCAAGCGGGAGGAGGACAACCTCTCCCAGTACGCCTTCCGGCTCTTCTCCCGGAGGCTCTATGGAGAGCACCCTTACGCCCTGCCGGTGAACGGCCTCGCCAAGACGGTGAAGGCCCTGAAGCGGAGGGACCTCGTGGAGTACTACCGGAAAGTGGCGGCCCCCGAGAACCTGGTCCTGGCCGTCGTCGGGGACGTCCGCACCCGCCACGCGGTCCAGCGGGTGAAGGAGGTGTTTGGCAAGCCCGCCGAAAAGCCCTTCTCCCTTCCCCGCCCGCCCGCCGTGAGGCCTCCCGAGGCCCCCCTCCGGGAGGTGAAGCACCGTGAGAAAAAGCAGGCCCACATCGTCTTCGGATTCCTGGGCACGACCCTCAGACACCCGGACCGCTATCCCCTGGAGGTGCTGAACGCCGTCCTGTCGGGCCAGGGGGGGCGGCTGTTCGTGGAGCTCCGGGACAAGCGGAGCCTGGCGTACGCGGTTTCCTCCTTCAACATGGAAGGCCTGGACCCCGGGGCCTTCGGGGTCTACATCGCCACCGCCCCGGAAAAGGTGGAAACGGCCTTGCAGGGCATCCGCGCGGAGCTGGAGAAAGTCCGCTCGGCGCCCGCCTCGCCGGAGGAGCTGGAGAGGGCCAGGAGATACCTCATCGGGGCGTACGAGATCGATCTGCAACGGAACTCCGCCCAGGCGGCCGACATGGCCTTCAACGAGCGGTACGGCCTGGGATGGGATGAGTTCAAGCGGTATCCGGAGCGGATCGCCGGCGTGACGGCCGAGGACGTCCTTCGGGCGGCCCGAAGATACATCCGGCTCGACGCCCCGGTCCTGGCCCTGGTGACGCCCGCCCGGAACGGAGGACCCCCGGAGGCGTCCCCGGCCCCCAAGCGGGGCCGGCCTCTCTCCCCCCAGCGAGACCGGTAGGAATCGACCGTGATCCTGATGATCGACAACTACGATTCGTTCACGTACAACCTGGTCCAGTACCTGTGCGAGCTCGGGGCGGACGTGGAGGTCCGCCGCAACGATACCCTGACCGTCGGGGACGTCCGCGCCCTGGACCCGGAGCTCATCGTCATCTCTCCCGGTCCCGGCCGGCCGGAGAGGGCGGGCATCTGCGTGGAACTGATTCGGACGCTGCGGGGGAGGATCCCGCTCTTCGGCGTCTGCCTCGGCCACCAGGCCATCGGCGTCGCCTTCGGCGCGAAGGTCGTCCGCGCCGAGAACATCATGCACGGAAAGACCTCAGAGATTCACCACGACGGCGAAGGGGTGTTCCAAGGGCTTCCGGATCCCTTCGTGGCCACCCGGTACCACTCCCTCCTGGTGGAGCCGGCGAGCCTTCCCCCCGCGCTCCGGGTGAGCGCCCGGACCGAGCGGGGGGAGATCATGGGCGTCCGGAGCGGGGACGGGACGGTGGAAGGGGTTCAGTTCCACCCGGAGTCCATTCTCACGGCGCAGGGCAAGGCCCTGCTCAAGAACGTCCTGGGGATGGCCCGAAGAAGGGAGGACAGAGCGGCCGCCGCTCCTTAAATCCGGCGAGCCCCGCCCGCTGCCATGCCGGGGCAGAAACAAGGCGCCGGGCGTTCTTGCGGTCCCGCTTGAGTCTGGAAGAAATCAGCCTCAGGGCCTGGAGGGACCGTTCGGTCTCGCCTGCTCCCGCACCCGTCCGCAGGGGTCAACCCTTGAGGGACCGCTTCGAGGCCTTCAGGGGGTTCAGCTTCTTCTGCTCGACGGCCGCCTTCCCCTTGTCCAGATGAGTCGCGAGGTTGCATGCCCCGAACGACCACTTGCTGACAGGGTCCGGGAACACCTGGCAGTACTTTCCCGTCGGAAACTCCACGAGAAACTTACAGCCCGCGCACTGCTCCGCGACGGTGTGGCACTGCCCGCCGTTGAAGGAGCAACCCTTGGGGGACATGAAGACGCAGTCAATCCCTTCCCGAATGGTGGTGCAAATCATCCCAATGACCCTTTCCCGCTTCTCTTGCGCGCAACGTGCTTTTGGGCAAAATACCTGGACAAATGAAAACCCGCCCCGCTCTGGCTGTCCCCGATGCCGTGCCTGGATGCATCGCCGAGCGGCGCGGGAATTCGACGGAAAATTGTGCCCCGGCGCCGCCGTGTCAAGTCCAATTTTCGGGTCCGGACGAAAAATTCGCGGACCGGCCGAATCCGGGGGGATGGGCCGGCCCCCCCGCGGGCGGAAGGCGCCCGGAGGAGGACCAAAGATTTGCCCCGCTGCAATGGGTGTGGTAGTGATTTAGGCCGAGTCTGGAAATTTCGCCGCGACCCGGACCGCTCCGGTCTGCGGCAAGCCCGCGGAGCCGACAACCCGTGAAGTGGCTGGACGAAAAAGGACGGCTGGGGGGGGTGATCAACCTCTTCGACCTCTTGGCGCTCCTTCTGGTCGCGTTCCTGATCGGCTATTACTGGTTCCAGGCGCCCGCGATGGCCCCCTCTGAGTCCCCGCAGGCCGCCCAGCCCGAGCTGGCGCCTGCGGCGAAGGACCGGGACCACCCCGACAGACAGCCGGCCTTCGTCGAAGACATCCAGTTCGTCTTCCGCGATCTCGATCCGACGGTGGCGGCGAAGATCCGCGCCGGTGACAAGGACGCGACGCACCCGAACACGGAGGCGGAAATCGTGGAGGTGCTGGGCGACGACCGGGCGGCCAACATCATCAACCTTGGCGACAAAAAGGTGCTGGCCTACGTGCCGGGGAAAAAACGGATGGTGCGGGTGCGGATGAGGATCCGCGGCCTCATCGAAGGCGAGACCTTCTTTTACAAGGACCAGCCCCTGAAGCGCGGAAGGTCTTACCTGTTCGTCACGCCGAAATACACCTTGGTGGGCGAGGCCCTCCGGATCGACGACACCTTCCTGATGCACTTCACGCCGGTGCGGCGGTGGATCCGGATCTCGGCGCGGGCGGAGTCCATCGAAAACCACCTGGCCCAGATGATCCGAGAAGGGGACCGGGCGCTCCCGCCACGGGAAGGCGCGGCCCAGGTGCTGAGCCTCGAGGTCCGGCGGATCCTCCGGGTCTCCCAGTCCCGAAAAGAAAGGATGAGCCCGCAAGGGCAGGTCACTTCCGTCCCTGACCCCGAAAGGCGGGACGTGGACCTGGTCCTGGAATGCCTATGCGCCTACGACCGAACCGGCTTCCATTACGGGTTGCAGGCCTTTCGGGCGGGCGACACCGTGTCCTTCCAAACGCTCTTGTACGCCCTCACCCTCCGGCTCCGAAAGATCGAGATCCTGCCGATGGATTACAGCCCCCGGGCGGGCTCCTGAGGTATTGCAACCCATGATCAAAGAAGCCCTGGCCAAAGTCGTTGAAGGGAATCATCTCTCGGCGGAAGAGGCCGAGACAGTCATGAACGAGATCATGAGCGGCCTTTGCACGCCCGCCCAGATCGCCGCCTACATGACGGCCCTGCGGATGAAGGGGGAGACCGCGGAGGAGATCACCGGGAGCGCCCGCGCCATGCGGGCCAAGGCCACCAAGGTCCCCACCCGGCACACGCTCCTGGTGGACACGGCTGGCACGGGCGGGGACGGCTCCCACACGTTCAACGTCTCCACCACCGCCGCCCTGGTCGCCGCGGGGGCCGGCGTCCCCATGGCCAAGCACGGGGGCCGCGCCGTCTCCAGCCACTGCGGAAGCGCGGACTTGCTGGCGGCCCTGGGCGTCCACATCGAACTCCCCCCCGAGCGGGTGGGCGCGTGCCTGGACGAGGTCGGCTTCGCCTTTCTCTTCGCGCCCGCCCTGCACGCCTCCATGAAGTACGCCGTCGGGCCCCGGCGGGAGACCGGCCTGCGCAGCATCTTCAACGTCATGGGACCCCTCACCAACCCCGCGGGCGCCCAGGCCCAGGTCATCGGGGTGTACGACGGGGCCCTCACGGCGGTCCTGGCCGGCGTCCTGAAAAACCTCGGGGCCTACCGCGCCCTGGTGGTCCACGGCTCCGACGGCCTGGACGAGATCACCCTCGCCGGCCCCACCCAAGTCTCCGAGGTGCGCGACGGGAAGGTCCGGACGTACAAGCTGCGGCCTGAAGACCTGGGGCTGGCCACCCATCCCATCGACGCCTGCCGGGTGTCCTCGCTGGAGGACAACGTCCAGATGACCCGGATGGTGCTCAACGGGCGAACCGGCCCCGCCCGGGACATCGTCCTGCTCAACGCGGCCGCGGCCATCTACGTGGCCGGGCGGACCGATTCCCTCAAAGAGGCCGTCCCTCTGGCGGCGGACTCCATCGATTCCGGAAAGGCCCTGGCGAAGCTGGAGGCCGTCCGGGAATTCACCCACCGCCCCCATCCCTCCCCGGAGAAGAATGCCTGAAGCGCGCAGACCCGCCGGACGCCCGGCCCGCGAGCGGACCGTCCTGGAAGAGATTGTGGACTCGGTCCGGGCCGCGCTGGAGGAGGAGCGAAGGCGGGTCCCCCTGCCGGAGGTCCGCCGGCGCGCCGCCGACGCGCCGCCCCCCCGGGGCTTCAAAGAGGCCCTGGCGGCGGGCGGGGCGGGGGACGCGCGGATCATCGCCGAGGCCAAGCGGGCTTCCCCCTCGGCTGGCGTCCTGGCGGCCTCCTACGACCCGGCGGCGCTGGCCCTCCGCTACGAGAGAGGCGGGGCCGCCGCCCTTTCCATCCTGACCGAGCCCCGGTACTTCCAAGGCCGGCTGTCCCACCTCTGCGAGGTCCGGAAATCCGTCTCGATCCCTCTCCTCCGCAAAGACTTCACGGTCTCTCCCTACCAGGTCTATCAGGCCCGGGCCGCGGGCGCGGACGCCGTCCTCCTCATCGTCCAGTGCCTCGCGGACGAGGAGCTCCGCGACCTGCGTGCCCTGGCCCGGGAGTTGGGTATGGCCGCCCTGGTCGAGGCGCACACGGCCGAGGAGGTGGAAAGGGCCGCCGCTTGCGGGGCCGAGATCATCGGGGTCAACAACCGCGACCTGGCCAATTTCCACACCGACCCGGAGACCTCTCTGCGGCTCGCCGCGGGCATCCCCGAAGGATGCGTCAAGGTGGCCGAAAGCGGCATCCGCGACCGGGCGGACATCGAGCGGCTGCAGAGGGGGGGGTTCCGGTGCTTCCTGGTGGGGGAAGCCCTGATGCGGGCGCCCGACCCCGCCGCGAAGATCCGCGAACTCCGGGGCGAGCCGCCGGCGGGGACGGCCTGATCCAGCCTCAAGTCCCGGAAATTTTTCATCGACCGTGATTGTTTTTCAAGATAAATAGATCCTGGCGGCCGGAAGGGACGCCCTTTACGCCCGATTCCCCGCGACCGGGGAGGCGCCAACCAGTCGAAAGGCGTTCTGGCCCGGCGCAGCATCACGGGAGAAAAAAGCGATGAGGCACAGACGAGGTTGGGCGGTTGCGGCGAGTCTGTTCGCGGCTGTGGGCGTCTTGCCGGCGTCGGCCGCGCTGGCGCAGGTCACCATCCGGCAGGGCCGGGTGGTCGCCCCCAACGCTCCCCAGATCATTCTCTTGCACGCGCCGACCCGGATTCAGCCGGCCCAGGACCTGCCGGTGTACGTCTCGGTCAAGGCGGGGGACGCCGACCTGAAGGAGATCGTGTGGAGCTTCGAGAACCCGCCGTACTCGGACACCTCTTTCGGCAGCTACAGAATCCAGCCCGGAGAGGAGAAGGAAGTCGCCGGGTATTTCACCTTGAGCACCTTCCGGGCCCTGGAGAGCGGGACGCTCTCGAACACCCAGAACCGCCTGATTTACATCAAGATCTGGGCAAGGGACGTGCAGGACCGGAGCAGTCAGCCCGGCTACTTCGAGGTGACCCTGGACTTCCAGGCGCAGAAAGACCTTCCGCCGCCCCCATCGAGCCTGAGCTTCGCCAAAAACTTCGGGGTGATTGAGGGGAGGATCGTGCCGCCCATCAGCGACGCGTCAACTCCTTGATCCCGGCCCCGAGGGGTGAGCCAGGGGAGGATCGGGCCACCCATCAGCGACGCCGGCGAGACCGGCGGAAGGTAGTCTCCGGGGAGGGGGTGCTTGCGCGCCCCTCCGGCGGCGGGTCAAAGGGCCGCGCAGGGCGCGGCCCTTTTTTCTCGCCCCGGTATGAAGGGGGGCGGCCTGTGTTAGGCTGATCCCAGAGCGGACTGCGACTGGGTCTTCGTCAAAGGAGTTTGTTTTGAGCGCGGTATTTGGCCCGGTGCCTTCCAGGCGGCTCGGTCTCTCCCTGGGGGTGGACCCCCTGCCCTTCAAGACCTGCAACATGGACTGCGTCTATTGCGAGCTGGGGCGGACCAAAACCCTCACGGCCGAGCGCAAGGCGTACATCCCGGTGGAGCAGGTCCTGGCGGACGTCCGCGCGGCCCTTCAGCGGTGGCCCCGGATCGACCACGTGACCGTGACGGGCTCCGGCGAGCCGACCCTCCACACGGGCCTCGGCGAGATCATCCGGGGCATCCGGGCGATGACCGACATTCCCGTCTCGGTCATCACGCACAGCAGCCTGCTCCACCTGCCTGAGGTCCGGGCGGACCTGTGCGCGGCCGATGTCCTGGTGCCGAGCCTGGACGCCGTCACGCCCCAGGTCTTTCGCTCCGTCAACCACCCCCACGCCTCCATCGACCCTCAGGAGATGGTCGATGGGCTGATCGCCCTGCGAAGAGAGTTCAAGGGGCAGATCTGGCTCGAGATCGTCTTCGTGCGCGGGATGAATGACGGGCCGGAGGAGGTCGCGGCCCTCCGGGAGGCGATCGGCCGCATCCGCCCCGACCGGGTCCAGCTCAACACCGTCGTGCGCCCCCCCGCCTACCCCTTCGCCGAGGCCCTGACCCAGGAGGAGCTGGAACGGCTTCGCGACGCCCTGGGCCCCCCGGCGGAGGTCATCGCGGAACTCCCGCACGTCGCGCCGGCCGAGCCGCCCGAAGACCCGGAGGGGGCGATCGCCGCCTACCTGGACAGAAGGCCCGCCACCGCGGACGACCTCGTCGCCGCCCTCGGCGTCAAGAGGGAGCCCACGCTCCGCTTCCTGGAATCCCTGGTCGAGAGGGGAGACGCGGAGAAGCTCGGCGCAGGCGAGAGGGTCTATTACCGGAAGGTCCGCAAGGCCGCGGCCCGGTGAGGTCCCGCCCCCTCCCCTTCCGCATAGAAGCCCGGAGTCCGACTCCTCCGTTCGCCGCCTAGAAGACCGTGAGGAGAAGGCGGATTCCGATAATCCCCATGGCGATCGCCAGGCCCCGGATGATCCAGATCCCCTGCACGCGACGGGACAGGTACGCGCCCAGTTGCGCGCCCAGGAGCACGCCGATGGAGAGCAAAAGGGTCCGGCGGACACCGTGATAGAAAGCGCCCGTCGCGATATGGACCAGGGTCCCCGTGAAGGCCATGATGGCAATCGTGAAATGCGAGGTGGCGGTGGCGATGTGGACCGGGAAATCCAGGAGATAAGTCAGAACGGGGACATGGATGGGGCCGCCTCCCGTCCCCGAGAGGCTGGAAACATAGCCGACGAAAAAGCTCAGTCCCACGCCCAGTTTCGGGTCGTAGGAATAGGTGTGCAATCTCCCCTCCGCGTCGATGATTCTCCTGAGGAAGCCGCGCCGCGCCTTGCTCGATTCCGCCCGTTCCCGTTTCACCGGACGAAAGACGAGAAACACCGCCACCGCGATCATCGCAACGCCGAAGGCCGCGTCGAACGGGCGCCGGGGAATGTAAGCCGTCGTCAGCGCGCCGAGGACCGCCCCCGGGACGGTCGCGATCGAGAACAAAAGCCCCGATCGATAGTCCACGCGCCCCGCCCGCGCGTACGCCGCCGTGCCGGAGAGGGCGTTGAAGAACACGACCGCCAGCGAAATGCTCGTGATGGTCTCCGGACTGTCGTGGGGATAGACCAGGAGAAGAAAGGGCACCAGGACAAATCCCCCGCCCGCGCCGATGAGCGTCCCGTACGCGCCGATGAGAAACCCCATGGGGACGAGCCAAAGATACTGGGTCATGGGCCGTTGTCACCTTCAGAACCTTCAGAAAGGGGCGCCGAGAACGGTCTAGGTTTCACGAAGCCCTCCCTTCCCAGAAGCCGTCGAATCCTTCTCGCCGAAAACCGCCGCTCCGAAAAGCATTAGTCAAGCACATCATCGGGGACTGAGCAACAGACCGTTCGCCCGTTTCCCGGGGCGTCCCGGGGGCGTTCGAGGAACCCGGAAACACGGACCCCTCGGCCCTCGCAGAACGCCCGACAGGCCCGGGGAGACAGGACGCATCCCCAGGCGGGGGAAGGCATTTTTCTTTGATCTGGGGACGGCGCTTTCCGGCGTGGCGATGGCTGTGGTCGCCGCCGGGCGGCGCCAGGGCTCAGCGTCGGGAAGAGGGCGGGGGTTCGGAATTGGCCCCGCGCCAGTCCGCGGCGAGCCGCTGGAGGCTTTCCTCGATCGCCTTGCCGAGATCCAAGACCGGGTTTCCCGGAGAGGTGGGGATCACGTAGCCCTTCTGCCAGACCGGGGTCCAGGACAGGCGCCCCTCGCGGGCGGCCACGTCCCGCACTTCCACCTGGAGGTAGAGGGAAGACTCGTTGTCCTTGTGGCGCAGTTGTGAGACGGAGATGTGGATTTGAGGCGCTCGGGTGAGTTCCTCCTCCAGCCGGATTTGGGGGATCTCTCGATGAAGCGTCTCGCGGGCGGCGGCGCTCAAGGCGACCTGGGAGAGCCCCAGGGCCGCGGCGTCCTTCTCAACCTCGGTGAGCAGGCCGAGCACCCTCACCCCCGCCAGATGGACGCACGTCGGTCCGACCTTGAAGTCGACGCACCCCGCCCCCCCGGGATTCGACCAGAGGAGAAGTCCCGCGAAGGCGATCCATGCCGCCCGCAGCCCGGTGCGCTTCTTCATGTCACCTCTCAGCCGGAGGAAAGCAATGGCTGTCCCTTTGCGGACGCCCACATTCTATCTATAGATGACCGGATGAGCGGAAGGGTTCAAGGGGGATTTGTACGTCCCGGCTGGAGCGGGCGTCGCAGAGGATTCGAGGGGTTAGGCCAAACGGCGCGGCAGGGTCAGAACCGGGGGGGGAGGCCTTCCGTCAAATCCGCGCCGATTGGCCGTGGGAACTGCCGGTGGGGGTCAAGAGAGGTCTTCTTCCGTGGAAACCCGGTTCTTTCCCATTTTCTTGGAGTGATACAGCGCCTCGTCCGCGCGATGAATCAGCGATTCCGCCGTGTCCCCTTCGCGGTAACGGGCGATTCCGATGCTCAGGGTCAGGGCGAGCTGAAGGTTCTTTCCTTCGTGGACGATGGGAATGGAGATCCGAGAGAGGGCCGTCAGCAGGTTCTCCATTCGTTTTTTCCCTTTTTTCTGGGAATCCGCAGGGAGGATGACGACGAATTCATCCCCTCCATAGCGGGCGGTGAAATCAGTGCTTCTCAGGTTCTCGCGGGAGACCTTCGCGACCGCCTGCAGGGCCTTGTCCCCGACGGTGTGGCCGAGACGGTCGTTGATTCGCTTGAAGTCGTCCAGGTCGAAGATGACCAGCAGGAACGGGCTGGGCAGGATCCGGTTGCGCTCCAGCAGGCCGTTGAGCTCGTGGTCGAAGGAGCGGCGGTTATACAGGCCGGTGAGCGGGTCGCGCACCGACTCTTCGGAGACGGCCTCCAGCTCCTCCTGCAGGACGTCGACCCGCTTCGTCAGCTCGGTCATCCGCAGCACCCGGCTTTCTTCCTGCTGCCGAACGGCCTCTTTAATGACCTTCACTTCCGCGCTGAGGGCCTCCCGGATCGCCCGGAGGTCTTCCAGCAGATAGATGTCAGAGAGGCGGTTCGTGGTCTCCAGGATGGATTTCGCGAACGTGTTGCCCTCCTGGCTCATCTCGGCGATGGTCTTTGAGAGGAGTCGGATAACCTCTTTGAGCTCGTTTTCGCGGTCCAGAAGGTACTGTCGGGCGTCCTGGACGTACCGCGCGCCCTGTTTGGCGACCGCCTGGATGTATTTTTCCAGGTCGGGGGGCGTCGGCGAGCCGGGTTTCGGGAGGTTGTGGAGGGTCTTTTCGAGACCGTCCAGTTTGGGGCCGTTGACGGCCCGGGCCAAGTCCACGAAGAGGTCTTGGAACGTGGCGGCCAGGTGACCCCAAGCCCCCTGCGCGCCGCCTTCCTCAGATGGTGACGGGGAGCCGGTGCCTTCTTCCAGGCCGTTGTTTTCGACGGGCACAGTGCTGGGGCTTTTCGGCTTGAAGGTGGCCATGGGTGAAAACCCTCGGTTCAGCGCGCGGCTCGTCACTGTTCGGAACTTTTCACCCGGTGAAATTGCAAATTGGATGCCAGGCTGAAACCGAACGCGGCTCGCGAGGAATCGCCGGAATTTCAATGAGTTGGAGGGAATCTCCCCTCCGGGCGGGACTCAAGGAGGGCAGGATGTGTCAAGCGGCCGGCAAATTTCGGCGTGCGCCCCGCCCCTCGGGGCTCACAAGGGGCGCCCCTGGAGGGTCGGGCGGCTTGGGTGCCGTCAGGTCTTCGCGGCGGCTTTTTTTCTGGCCGGTTTCTTTTTGCCGCGCCGCTCCAGTTGGCCCCGGACGACCTTCTCGTAGTATTCCCCCCGGTCAAAAAATACCTTCTTCCGCGTCCGCCTGAGCCTTTTTCGGAGGGCCTCGGTCGCCTTGTGGTCGATGGGGCGGTCCTCGCCCGGTCCCAGGACGACGCCGTAGTCCCGCCCGGCCCCCTCCCGTGTGACCTTCCCCTGGACCACGTCGATCTGGACCCGCTCGGCCTCCCGATCGAGGGGGTCTCCCCAGCCTCCTCCTCCGGTGGTGATGACCCGGATGCGGTCGCCCTTTTTGACGGGGACATTGTCGCACAGGGCCGGCAGCGCGCGCTCCCGCGGGGTGTCCGGGTTGAGGACGATCCGGTAGTTTCCGCCCGCCTTCCCGCCCTTGACCCCCCAGCAGGCCAGCCTGGAGCGGTCCGCGTTGGACAGGAGCATGGCGTCCACCAGGGCCGTGTACTCCTTGAAGTAGCCAAGGCCGCCTCGGCGTTTGCCGGGGCCGCCCGAGTCCGGGCACAGCCCCAGCTTTTCGATGCGGACGGGGTAGCGGGACTCGGAGAACTCCGCCGGGAGGTTCCTCGAGTTGGGGACGATGTGGATGGCGTCCGTCCCGTCGGCGTAGGGGCGCCCGCCCGATCCGCCGCCCAGGATCTCCCGGAACAGGAAGAAATCGCCCGCCTCATCCCGGCCGTGGAACCCCCAGTACCGGATGGTCTCCTGGTCGGCGGGCACGTTGCCGTCCACGGCCTGGGCGATGCAGGCGCAGAAGATGCCGAGCAGGCGAAGGATGGTGAACATCCGCATGTTGGTGGGGGCCGGGAACCTGGGCGTGATGAGGGTCCCCTCGGGGGGGAACCGGACCTCGATGAGGCGGCAGATGCCTTCGTTCACGTCGATCTCGTTGGCCCGCTCCGGGGTGTCGGCCAGGTTGCGCAGGATGGGGCCGATCCACTTCTTGAGGAACTTGCCGTCGGCGTAGTTGGAGGGCCAGTTGATGGGCCCCCTGGCCTGGGGATCGGTGCCGTTGAAATCCAGGATGAGCTTTCCGTCCCTCTTCGTCATGGACAGGCGGATTCTGTGGACCTGGTCGGGCGTGACCCCGTCGCTCTCGATGTAGTCCTCCCAGGCGTACGTCCCGTCGGGGATCTTGGAGAGGAGCTCGCGGGAGAGGGTCTCGGCGCACTTGTCCAGCAGGGCCTCGAAGCAGGCGAAGACCGTCTCTTTGCCGTAGCGGCGGAACAGCTCGACCACCCGCTCCGCCCCCGCGCGGCACGCCCCGATCTCCGCGTCGATGTCCGCCCGGAGGTGCTCCCCCAGGCGGGAGTTGCGGAAAATGATGTCATAGGCCGCCCGGTTGAGCGCGTCCGCCTCGTAGAGCCGGATCGGGGGGACCAGGATGCCCTCCTGGTAGATCTCGGTGGCGTAGGTGGGCATGCTCCCCGGGACCATGCCCCCCACGTCGTCGTGATGGCCGAAGACCAGGGCGAAGGCCGCCACCTCCCCGCCGTAGAGGATGGGGACCGTGCTGCAAAGGTCCGGCAGGTGGCCGATCCCCCCTTCGGAGAGATAGCAGTCATTGTGTAGGAAGACGTCCCCCTCGCGCATCCCCTCGAGGGGAAATCGTTTGAGGATGGGGTCGACCAGCGCGGAGTAAGACCGTCCCGTCAGCTTGTTCCCGTGGCGGTCGAACAGCCCCACGCGGTAGTCGTGCTGGTCGCGGATGAGGGGGGAGCGGGCGGTGCGCTCCACCAGGTCTTCCATCTCGCGTTCGGCGGCCAGGATGGCCCCCTCGATGATCTCCTGGAGGACGGGGTCGATCTTCCGCCTCATGGCCGGCTCCCTTTCTTCGCCGTCAGGATGAGGTGGCCGAAGCGGTCCACCCGGGCGCAGTGCCCCGGCAGGATGACCGTGGTGGAGCCGTAGTCCTCCACCACGGCGGGCCCGTCGATGAAGTTCCCCGCCAGAAGCCCCTCCCGGGCGTAGACCCGGCACTCCTGCGTGCCCGCGCCTTTGAAGTAGATGAGTCTCGCGCCCTTGTAGGCGGCCTTCGGGCTGGGCCCGCCCTGCGGGATCTCGTTGAGCTGCGGCCGCCCCATCCGTCCGACGCCCGAGAGGCGCAGGTTGACGATCTCGACGGGGGTCTCGTCGCGGTAGCCGTGGCGGAAGAGGGCCAGGTACCTGCGGTGAAACTCCTCCACCGCCTCCCGAAACGCCCCCTCCGTGAGGCGCGCGCCCCGCGGGGAGCCCAGGGGGATCTCCATCTCCTGGGCTTCGCCGAAGTAGCGGAAATCGATCGAGCGGGCGAAGTCCTGGGCCTGGGCCGGGATCCCCTCCCGGTCCAGGTCGGCGCGCGCCTCTTTTTCCATCGCCTGGAAGGCGCGCTGGAGGGCGGGGAGATTCAGCCGGTCCTCCCGCTGCGCGACGGTGCGCACGTAGTCGTTTTTCAGGTCCACCACCTGGAGACCGAACGCGGAGCCCACGCCCGGGGAGGGCGGGACGATGATCGTGCCCATCCCCAGGATGTCGGCGATCAGCCCCGCCATCATGGGGCCCGCGCCGCCGAAGGCCACCAGGGCGTACTTGCGGGGGTCCCGTCCGCGCTGGACGGTCATTCGGCGGATGCTGTGGGCCTGGTTCCAGGCCGCGATCTCCAGGACGCCCACCGCCGCGTCCCGCATGCTGAGGTTCAGCCGGTCGGCCAGCCGCTTCACGCCCTGCTGCGCCAGGTCGAGGTTCAGGCTCACTTCGCCGCCCAGGAACGAGGTGGGGATCTGGCCCAGGACCATCGCGGCGTCGGTCACGGTGGGCTCCCGCCCGCCGCGGGCGTAGCACATGGGCCCCGGGACAGCCCCGGCGCTCTGGGGGCCGACCTTGAGACGGCCCTCGGGGCTGACCCAGGCGATGGAGCCGCCGCCCGTCCCCACCGTGACGATGTCGATCATCGGCACCTTGACGGGGTAGCTCTCGATCACCGTCTCCGTGGTCCGGGCGACCTCGCCGCCCTCCACCACCGACACGTCCGTGGAGGTCCCTCCCGCGTCGAAGGTGATGACGTGGTCGAACCCGCACCGCTCGGCGAAGAAGGCGCCCGCCAGCGCGCCCGCCGCCGGGCCGGAAAGCAGGGTGGCGACGGGCTTTCGGGCGGACTCCCGGGCGCTGATGACGCCCCCGTTGGACTTCATCACCAGGAACGGCGTCTTGCCCAGGAGACCTCGGACCCTCGCCTCGCCCTGGTCTACGTATTTCTGGATGTGAGGCTTGAGGCCGGCGTCCATGCACGTCGTCATCGCCCGCTCGTACTCCCGATACTCGGGCATGACGTCGCTGGAGAGGGAGAGGAAGGCCTCCGGGTATTCTTTCCCGAAGACCCGGCGGACGGCCCGCTCGTGCCTCGGATTCGCGTAGGCATGCAGCAGACAGACGGCCACGCTTCGGACGCCCTTTTTCCTGAACCACCGGGCCAGCCGGCGGGCGCCCGGCTCGTCCAGGGGGTGCAGCGCGCGGCCCTTGGGGTCCAGGCGCCCGGCCACCTCCCGGACCAGATGCAGGGGGACGATGCGGTCCGGCTTGACCCAGAAGTAGGAGTTGCCGTAGTTGTCGGGGACACTCTGCCGGGCGATCTCCAGAAGGAACCGGAACCCCCGGGTGACGACGAGCCCGAGGCCCTCGAACTTGTGCTGGAGCAGGGCGTTGGTGGTGACCGTCGTCCCGTGGAAGAGGGAGGAGACCTGATCGGGCTGGATCCGCAGCTGCTTGAGGGCCTTTTCGATGCCCTGCACCAGAGCCAGGGAGGGGTCTTCCGGCGTGCTGGAGACCTTGGTGCTGAAGACCTTTCCGGTCCGCTCGTGGACGACGACGACGTCGGTGAAGGTCCCGCCGGTGTCCACACCGACGCGGTATCGGTCTTTCCCGCTCATGACGCCCTCACGGGTGGCCGAGCCGCCGGTCTGGAAATGGACGTTGGAGGGTGCCGCCGGCCCGACCTTGTACATCCCCCAAGCCGCAGCTTTATTCGAATACCGGGGCGAAGTCGCCCTGTGGGGCATCCATGCCCTCTTGCCAGAAGGCGTGGGGGGTGAGGGTCACGTTGCGGGCGGCCCCGACGTTTCCCTCCTTGTCGATGCACACCAGGAACATGAGGGGCTTGTTGAATCGCCTGTTCAGGTCGCGCAGGTGCGCCTCGGCGGCGGCCTGCGCGCCCTTTCCCCCTTTCAGGCTCTGGACGACCGAGAACCCCAGGCAGGTCTTGATGACGATCTCCCCCGCCCCGGTGATGGTGATGGCCCCCGCCCCGTTCTCGGCGTACGTGGCCGCGCCAATGATCCCCACGTCCCCCACCCGGCCGGGCATCTTCAGGGGAAAGCCCCCGCTGGAGGTCCCCGCCGCGAAGTTCCCCGCTTTGTCCACGGCGCACGTCCCCACCGTGTCCGCCCACCGGCGGATCTTCTTCAGGTAGGTGTAAATCCCCTCCAGTTCCTCCCCCCTCTTGAGCCTGGCCCGCAGTTCCTGCCACTCCTGGCGGCGGTGGGGAAGCTCCGGGTCGTACTCGGGAAAGCCCAGCTTGCGGGCGATCTCTTCCGCCTCGGTCCCCACCAAAAGGACGTGGTCGGTCTCCTCCATGACCGCCTTGGCCATCAGGATGGGGTTCTTGATCCGCTGGATGCCCCCCACCGCCCCCGCGCCCAGGGTCTTGCCGTCCATGAGGCTGGCGTCAAACTCGATCTGTCCCTTCAGATTCAGCCGGGCCCCCGTCCCCGCGTGAAACATCGGATCGTCCTCGGCCGCGACGATCACCCGGACCACCGCCTCCAGGGCCGAGCCGCCCCTTTTCAGGATCTCCACCCCCTCCCCCAGGTGCCGGATGGCCGCCTCCCCGTACTCCCCCGTCGAGGGGTGAATGGCTCCCCCCTGAAACGCAATGGCCGCTCTCATCTTCTCTCCCTCAATCCCCCTGGTAGGGACACACGATCAGCTCAAAGGGCAAAGACTCGCTCAGAACCTCCACCCCCCGCTCGGTCACGAGGATGTTGTGCTCCATGTTGAAGCCCGAAAACCCCTTCCAGTAAAAAGGACTCTCCACCGCGAACACCATCCCGGGCTCGAACCCCCGCTTCTCCCCGGGCTCGATGAAGGGGTACTCCTCCACCTCGATGCCCACGCTGTGCCCCATCATCCCGCGCTGGTAGCGGGGATAGCCGTTCTCGCGCACGTATTCCACGCCGATGGGGAAGATGTCCTCCATGGGGACGCCGGGCCGGATGGCGGCGATCATCCGCCGGGTGGATTCTGTCAGGATGTCGTTGAGCTTGCGGGCCTCATCCGGCGCCTCTTGGATGCACATCGTGCGGGCGAGGTCGGAGGAGTAGTGCCGGTAGACGCCGCCGATGTCCCAGCGGACGGTGTCGCCCCGCTTTCCCCGGTAGTCCCCCGCCATGCCGGCCACGTGATAGGGGTCCGCGCCGTTCGCCCCGATCCCCATGGTGGTGTGCCACCACAGGCAGTCCCGCTTGAGGAAGCTCTCCTTCAGGGCGAGCAGGACGGCCGACTCGGGGACTCCCTCGTCGATGGCCCGGCACATGTCCTTGATGGCCTCGCACGTCCGCTTGTTGGCCTCGCGGACCCGCTCGATCTCCGCCGGGGTCTTGATCATCCTCATCTCGATGAGGGCCTCCCGGGCGTCCCGGAAGGTGGCCTGCGGGAGCTCGCTCCGGAGGGTCTCATGGTGGAGGGCCGGAAGGTCGTCCTTCTCGAAGCCGATGACCCCCCGGGTCAGGTTGTTCTCCCGAATGGATTTGAGGAGACCCTTCATGGCCCCCTTCTCGTACATTTCCGGCCGGCGCTCGCCCTTGGGCAGCTCCAGGTGCATGCCCGTGGGGGTGAAGCCGATCTGGACGTCCGGCTGGAGCTTCTCCAGGTACATGGAGGTCCCGTAGCTGACGATGAGCCGGGGCTCGCCCTCCCGCGGCACCAGAACGAAGGCGGGACCGATCCGCCGGAGCATGAAGATGATGGTGTTCTGCGAGGTGGGCAGGCAGTCCAGGCCGCTGGCGTAGAAGACGTTCTCCGGTGAGGAGGCGATGAGCGCGTCCAACTTGCGGTCCCGGAGGATCGACTGAACACGCGAAAGGTCCATTAACACAATGGGTCTCCTCGTCAGGTGTCGTGGGATGAGTGAGTGCGGACGGTCCCCCTGAGAGGGGCTGCGCGTCCGAACAAAAATGTCTTCCAGAGCCTGAATGATCGCCGGAACTATAGCGGTATCATCTCCGGGGTGTCAAGGGACTGTATGGGTTCAAGACATATGAGACATGAGAGCCGCCACCGTCCAGGGAAGCTCGAACCCCTCGTAGAACTCTTCCGTGTGGGTCCTTTGCGCCCGCTCCACGCAGCCGTTCCGCTTGGGCGAGCGCGGCGGCAACTCGAAGAGCCAGTTCCCCCCCTCGGCGCAGGCCGCCTCAACCCGCTCCACCGGGGGGCGCTCCTTTTTTGCCGCCGATTGCCAATGATCCCTGCCGGGGTGTCTCGTTCGACGTGGAAGGGCGGTAAATGTGTCGGGCCTCGGAACGGCTCGCGTCAATGCGCCT
>JACPRG010000012.1 GCA_016190025.1 Candidatus Tectimicrobiota bacterium | reverse complement strand
TGGTGGGCGTAGCGTTCAAGGGGTGACGCCAAACAAATACAGTTTTTCGTAACCGCGGGAGGTCTGACATGAAGCGATGGCAAGTTTTATTCTCAGTGGCAGGCACTGTGATGGCATTGATGTTACTTGCCGGCAGCCTGACGCCTGCCGTGGCGAAGCCCGCGGGTAAGCTGACGATCGGCCTGTCTTCCCTCGGGACTGAGGAGATTTGGCTTCCGTGGGCTGAGTCGGGGCGCGAGGGCTGGAGCGTCGTGGGCGCGGTTTACGAGTCCCTCCTGACCACCGACCGGGAGACTGGCGGGGTTCTGCCCATGGTGGCCGAGCGGTGGCAAGTGGAGAAAGGGGGCAAGCAGTGGCGTTTCTTCCTGCGCCGGGGCATTCAGTTCCACGCTGGACACGGTGAACTAACGGCTGACGACGTGAAGTTCTCGATGGAGATGTACGTGGACAAAAAGGCCAGGGGTTCCGCCGCAGCGGTGTACAGGCGACTGGTGGACCGGGTTGAGGTCGTGAACCCGTACCAGGTTGTCTTTCACCTGAAGGAGGCGAACGTGACCCTCGACACTCAGCTCACGCTCGGCTGGTTCGGTATCGCCTCCAAGCGGTACGTTGAGACGGTGGGGGAGCGGAAGGCCGCGGCCAGGCCGGTGGGGACAGGGCCCTTCACTCTGGTCGACCACCAGCGCGCCCACTCCGCTACCCTCGAGGCCCTCGACCAGCACTGGCGGCTCGCCTCCGGCTTCAAGACCATCCACCTCCGCCAGGTCCCCGACGAGGCTGCTCGCCTGGCCATGCTCCGCGCGGGTGAGATCGATGTCACAGCGGTCTCGTTCAAGTTCAAGCGGGAAGTGGAGGCGGCCGGCCTGCGGCTGCTGCGAATCAAGGGCGCGGCGCTCTACCACATCTACCTGGGCGGCCAGGTGCTCCCCAGCCGCAAGACCTTCGACCCGCAGGTTCCCTGGGCCGGGAACCCAAAAGACCCGGCCAGCCTGGAGCGGGCGCGCAAGGTGCGGCAGGCCCTGAACCTGGCGGTGGACAAGCAGGCCATCATCAACAGCGTGTTCGAGGGCGAAGGCGTCCCCAGCGTTGTCCCCTACCTGCCCCCGGGCAGCGAATTCGTCCCCCAGGGGCTGGCGCCATACGCCTACGACCCCGCGCAGGCCAAGCGCCTGCTCGCCGAGGCTGGTTACGCGCAAGGTTTCGCCCGCGAGGTGGAGATGCTGCTGATGCCCTGGCCGGGTCGAGCCGAGATGGTAGACGCGGCCGAGGCGGTGGCGGGGTTCTGGGAGCGGCACCTCGGGCTCAAAGTGAAGCGTACCCCTATTGATTTTGCCACGTGGGCGCCCGGGGTTGGCAGGCCCCGGAACATGGCCTGGCGGGCCGGGGCCCACGGATTTATCGGACGCCCGGTGGCGGAGCCGGTAGTTGCGATGGCGACCTGGGGGTTCAGTCAATCCAGCTACATGACTTTCGCGGAGACGGCAGAGTTCGATGCGCTGTACGACAGAATCCTCGCGGAGCCCGATCGGGTCAAGCGCGCGCAGCTCTACCGCGATCTGGCGCAAATGATGTACGGCGGCTACTACTCCGTGCCCATCACGGCCGTGCCTGCGCTGTACGCCTACAATCCGAAGGTCCTGCGTAGTTGGCCGCTGCCTCCGGGGGACGCATATGCGCACGGCTACGAATACGTTGTCCCGGCCCGGTAGTACGGCAATCGTGGAGGATACCCGGGGCCGGGTCTGGACTACCTGCGCGTGTGGCTTCGAGTTGGGGGGCGGCGAGTAAAAGATTCGGATTCGGGACTGGCGTACGAGGAGGCATTAATGGCAACGCTCAGCCTGGAGTTGGTGGGACTGTCCGGGGACGGCCTGGCAGCAGCCGAACTCCCCGCGTACGACCTCGTGAAGCTGCGGCAACGCAAGTGGAAGTGGGACCGGGTGGTGAAGGGCTCCCACCCCGCCGCCTGTGCGTGGCAGCTCAATTGTAACTATAACTTGTACGTCAAGGATGGAGTGGTGCTGCGGGAAGAGCAGGCTGGCCTCTACCCTGGCTTCAACGACCCCGCCATCCCTGACTACAACCCCCGCGGCTGCCAGAAGGGCGCCTGCTACTCCCACCGCATGTATGACCCCACTCGCATCAAGTTCCCCATGAAGCGGGTCGGGGAGCGGGGCGAAGGCAAGTGGCAGCGGGTGAGCTGGGACCAAGCCCTGGCCGAGGTGGCTGACGCCCTCATCGACACCTTCACCACCGACGGTCCGGACGCCGTGGTTCTGGGCGGAGGGAACCACGTCCTGAGCGCGGCGAGCGATGGCGCCGGCGCCAACGCTTTCTTCATCGCCCTGGGAGTCCCCCTGCCCACCAGCACGACCGAGATTGGCGATGACTTTCAGGGGGTGGGTGTGACGTTCGGGAAGGCGATTATGGGCTGCTCGCCGGACAACTACTTCTACGCCGACTTGCTCCTGCTCTGGGGCGGCAACCCGGCCTACACCAGCATCC
>JACPRG010000107.1 GCA_016190025.1 Candidatus Tectimicrobiota bacterium | reverse complement strand
GTGCTCGCTCATAGGACACTCCTTTCAGCGGGATGCTACCCGCTATCGGGTGTCCAACGAAACCCTGGGGCGGAGGATTCCCGCGGACGCCGAAATCGTTCTGGAGTGTGAGATCCCGCCTTACATCCGGGAGCCGGAGGCCCCCTTCGGGGAGTATCCCGGGACGTATGGTCCCCAGCGCATGAACCCCATCGTGAAGGTCAAGGCCATCACCATGCGCAAAGATCCCCTGTATCAGGACTCTTTCTGCTCCCACGCCGACGATTTTCTTTTGGGAGGGTTCACCCAAACGGCTGCCATCGAAAGGACCGTCAAGATCGCCTGTCCCACTGTCCGAGCCGTTTACCTGCCCCCCTCCGGGCTGTGCCGATTCACCTGCTACGTGGCCATCGAGAAGATGATAGAGGGTGAGCCCAAACAGGCGGCCATGGCGGCTTTTGTTGCGGACTCGTATCTGAAATTCGTCGTGGTGGTGGATCACGACGTGGACGTGACCAATGACAAAGAGGTCCTCCGCGCCATCGCCACCCGGGTGCGGGCGGACCAGGACATCTTCATGATTACGCACGCCAAGGGATCACCCCTGGACCCCGCCTCCTACAACCCGCTGCAGGGCTCCCACCTCGTCACCAAGATGGGAATCGATGCGACGCGGAAGGCCAATTATCCCGAAGAGGTCTCCGTTCCCGGGGTGAACGATGTGAGCCTTGCGGATTACATCGAGGGCTACGAGGCGTAGGAATTCAGTAAAGCCCCCTTGGGCTTTTGGAAACCGGGAGGCGCCTTTCCGCGATTCGTGGAGGAGGGGGGAGTCTGTGGGGGTCTTGGGGGATGAGTTCCTCGAGCCCATCGGGAGAGGGGTAGTGGAAATCATCCCGATGTCCTTTTTCACCGTCAAACCGGGGGGTCACCATGAAATGCAGGCAAGGTTTTTTGGGGTTGGCTTGTGTCCTCGGGGTCTTGGTGTGGGTCGGGCTTTCGGTGGGGCCCGCCTGGGGCGCCGAAAGGGTGAAGATCCGTTTCGCCGAGTCCTGGGTTTTCGGGGGGGATCACGTCGGTGAATTCGCGGCGTTGGGCAAGGGATGGTACGCCGAGGAAGGGGCGGGGATTGACATCTCGCGCGGCTATGGGGGGGCGGATTCCTACAAGCGGGCGGCTGCGGGGAGCGTGGATATCGCGCGCACCAGCATGCTCTCTGCCGTATTGGGGCGCGCCGCGGGCGCCAAGGTCAAGGGCGTCCAGATCTCGATGCACACCTCCCCGTTCGGCTTGGCCTACCTGAAGGGAATCGGGATCGAGAAGCCGAAGGACCTGGAGGGGCGCAGGGTGGCGATCCCCTCGGGGTCGTCTGTGTACCAGTTCTGGCCCGCCTTCGCCAAGGTGAACGGGATTGACGTGAAGCGCGTGGCCATTGTCCATATGAGTCCCGCGGTTCTGACGGCGAGTTTGGCGTCGCACACGGTAGACGCGAGCGATTCCTGGCTCACCTCCCTCCCGGGTTTCCAGGCGGCGGTCGCCCAGAAGGGGCGCGAGGTGGGGCATTTTCTTTGGTCGGACTACGGGCTGACGGTCATGTACGGGGCGGGCTTCGTTGCTTCCGACGACACCATCGCGAAACGTCCCGAAATGGTCCAGAAGTTTGTCCGTGCGACAGCGCGGGGAATCGCCTGGGCCCTTCAGAATCCCGATGCGGCCGTGGACATTTTCATGAAGTACAACGCCGATAGGGATCGGAGCATCATTGCGGCCCAGTGGAAATACATGAAACGCTTGTCGGTGGATGAGTTCTTTCAAAAGAACGGCCTCGGCTACATAGACCCCGAGAAAATGGCCCGCTCCATCGAGCTCACCGATAAATACATCGGCCTCAAGAGCCCGGTTAAGGCCGAGGACGTCTACACCAATGAGTTTATCGCCAAAGTTCCGAGGGAGTGGCGCTTTCCGAAATTCTAGGCGCGGGCGCAAAGGGAGGACGTCTTTGGCGGGGGCCCGCGAGGGGTGGGAGGAGAGGCCCGCGTTTGCAAGGGAGCGGGGCGCTTGAGGCGCGGCCCCAAATGACAAACCCTTTTCCCCGCGGGTCGAGCGGTTGAACCTTCCCACGGCTCATCCTGTGTGAGCGCGAGAAAGGAGGACAGAAAATGTCGCACCGGGTCCTTACGAAGGCTTTGCTCGTGGCGTTCCTGGCGGCCGTCCTTCCGGGAACGGCTCCGGCTCTGGCCGCAGGGAAGAACACCCTCATGTTGGGGTGGGTGGCCAACGGCGAGAGCCTGGGCTATTACGTCGCCCTCGACCAGGGGTATTACAAGGCCGAAGGGGTCGAGGTCGAGGTGGTCCGGGGCTTTGGGGCCGGCAATACGGCGAAGGAGGTCGCTGCCGGGTCCGTCCCCTTCGGCGACGCGGACACGGCGGCCTTGATCGTGGGCCGGAGCAAGGGATGGAAAAGCAAAGTCGTGGCCATGAAGTATGAAACGGCCGCCCTTGCTTACTATACCCTGAAAGGCTCCGGGATCAAGGAGCCCAAGGACCTCGTGGGCCGCAGGATCGGCGAGCCGCCCGGGGGCGCCATGCGGGTTCTCTTCCCCGCCCTGGCCGAGGCCAACGGCTTCGACATGAGCAAGGTCATCTTCATCAACATGACCCCCGCGGCCACCATCCCCAGCCTCCTCGCGGGAAAGGTGGACGCCATCGGGATGTACACGAGCTCTTCCCCTGTCTTGGTCCATACTGCGAGAAAAGAGGGCAAGGAGGTGCAGGGCGTCGTGTGGGCCGACTTCGGCATCAAGATCTACGGCAACAGCATCCAGGTCCTCGACAAGCTTGCCGCCGAGAAGCCGGCGCTGGTTCGGGGAGTGGTGGGGGCCACCATGAAAGGTTACCTTTGGTCCTTGAAAAGGCCGGAGGAGGCCACCGCCATCTTCCTGCGGTTTCTGCCCAGCGCCAACCGGGAGATCATCCTCGATCAGTTTGCGATCTTCCGGAAGCACATGGTCGGTCCCGTCGCCCAGGAGAAAGGCTTGGGTTATATGGACAAAAAAACCATGGAGTATTCCCGGGACCTCATCACCAAACTCTTCAAGCTGCAGACGCGGGTGCCCGTCGAGGACCTTTACACCAATGAGTTTCTCCCGGGCCTCAAGCCGTAAAGAGGGGGAAGGTCCCGGATACAGGATAGGGCGTCCTGGGAGATTTTTCGGTTGTGCCCCCGGCTTTCCCGGAGCTCCTCGGACCGCGCCGTTTGGCGGCCAGATCCTGAAAACCTCGTCTGGAGGGGGAGAGTTGGATGAACGTCGATGCGGTTCTCTCTTTGATTGACCGGGAAGAGTTGGCGAGCCTGGTGCTTCGGTTCGCCAACATCCCCAGTCCGACCGGCAGCGAAGAGGCCGTGGGGCAGGCGGTCTACGACTGGCTCAAGGAAAACGGTTTCGAGGCCCGCAGGATGGAGGTCGCCCCCGGCCGGTTCAACGTGATGGCCCTCCTCAAGGGGACCGGAGAAGGCAAGTCCCTCATCTTCAATGGACATCTGGACACCAAGTATGGCGCGCCCGACGACATCTGGTCCGCCGGAGACATCTTTCCCGAGTACATGCGGGCCTGGAGGGAGGGCGATCTGCTTTTCGGCCACGGGGTGTTCAACGACAAAGGACCGCTTTCGGCCACCTTTCTGGCGGCCCGGGCCATCCGCGACAGCGGGATGAGGCTCAGGGGAGACCTCTACCTCACCGCGGTGGTGGGCGAGATCGGAACCGCCCCGGTGGACGAGTTCCAGGGGCCCCGGTACGTGGGAAAGGGCGTGGGCGCGCGTCACCTGGTGGACCACGGGGTCTATGCGGATTACGCCCTGGTGGCCGAGTGCACCAACTTCTCCACGACCTGGGCACAGTGCGGCTGCGCGTATTTCCAGATCACGACGCGAGGCACGGGGCTTTACACGCCCACCATCCCCCGGCCCACAACCCTGACGGACAATCCCAACGCCATCGTGAAAATGGCCCAGGTCGTCAACGCCCTGGAGACCTGGGCGAACGGGTACATCGAGCGGGAGAGCGTGAGATTCGAAGGGGGTGTCATCCGGCCCAACGTGAGCGTGGGGGCCATCCGGGGCGGCCTCCCCTACAAGATCGGAAACTCCGCGGGGAGGTGCAGCATCTACCTGGACGTCCGCATCCCCCCCGGAAAAGACCCCCTGTTCGTCAAGCCGGAGATCGAGGAGGTCATCCGGAAAACGGGGGTCGAGGCCGAGGTGCGCCCCTACATGACGCGCTGGGGGTACATCGCGAAGGGGCACGAGCCGCTGGTGGAGGCCATCCGGCGGGGGCACGAACGGGTCATCGGAAAACCCCTGGAGACCGTCGCCTCGCCCATCACCAGCATGTGGCGGGACATGAACATCTTCAACGAGGTCCAGATTCCGGCGGCCACCTACGGACCGTCGTTCGCCATGGACTTCTCAGAGGGAAAATTGCGGCGGGTCATCCAGGCGGACGACCTGTGGAAAGCCGCCAAGGCCTACGCCCTGGTGGCCATGGACATTTGCAGCCGGGAGGCCGGTGGCTCGTCCCGCAAAGACGCCTAGTCGCCTCCGGGGCGTTTTCCTCGTTCGGAGCGGCCCCGCTGCCGCTGGTTTTGGCGGAAAGGGGAAAACCTCTTGACTGAGAGAGTGCCAAGGGAATCGGCGTGGACTCTCTCGCGTCAAGCCGGCCGGAGCCAGGGAATCCGACTTTCCTCCTCCTCCAGCAGGTCGTCCGGGTGTCCGTACCTGGAAGCGAGCTCCCGAATCTCCGGATCGTCCAAGGCCGTCAGCCTGCCCTCTTCGATGAGCGCGACCTCTCCGATGGTGAGGGTGGGGTGGAGACCTCCCCCGTCCCAGTGCCATTTGCTGACGACCTTCATGTCCGAGGCCCACGCGCCCACGGCGCAGTGGAAGGTCCCCGCGTGGCGGTGGGCGATGGTGTCCATGGCCCGGGTCCTGAGTCCTGCGGAGAGGGGGGCCTTCGGGTTGACTCCGATGGCGACCTCGCAGAAGAAGTTCCCGTTTTCGTAGCGGTCCATTTGGTTCTTAAACCAGCGAGCCTCCTCCCCCCCTTCGACCCGCGTCACCCACTGGTCTTCGATCGTGAGGCGGATGGGCTCACGCAGGAACCCTTCGAACCCTTCCAGTTGTTCGAAGACCAAAGTGCCGTTGACTGGAGGCGCCGGGAGCTCGGCGATGTCCCCGCCCGGGAAAAAATGCCACTTCCTGGGCGGGTCCAGCCACTTGAAGCCGTAGCCGTACGAGAAGCGGCCCGTGAGGTGAGAGCCGTGGGGGTCGGTCAGGCGGAAGACATCCGTCCCGGCGGAGAGGGCTTGCTGGCGGACCTTCTTGTAGATGGCAAAGAGAAGCTCCGCGGGAAACCGCGCCCAGTCCGAGGCCAGGAGCTCGGGCGTCAGGCTGATGACGGCCGTGGCGCGGAGCGGGGTGGAAAGCAGGAGGCCGCACAGGTCGTCATTGTGGATAGTGGCCGCGTTCTCAAGGCGCTGAAAGGACAGGAGAACGTCCACTTCTCTCATGGCGGCGAGGACGGGCTTTTGCAAAGGCTGCTTGAGGCGGTGGACGACCGAGCCGGAAGAGAGGAGGAACGACTGGGCGCCGGCTTCCTCGACGGCCACGCCGACGGCCTCGATCACGCGCGGATCGACCCCGGCGGAGCCGTCCGTCCAGAGGAGAACTTTCTCCCCCGGTTTGATGCAGGTGTATCCCTGGACGCAGTTGCGCGCCCCCTCCATCAGGTCCCAAAAATGCCCCACGCTTTCCCCTCGTCTGACCGGTCGGGTCTTTCTCCCGCGGGAGGGTCCCGGACCGAGGGAGCCTTTTTATCCCTTCTTCGGGAACCGGAGATCCCGGGGGAGCTGATCGATGAACCGGTTGGTCATGACGTCCTCCGGCGTGAGAGTGTGCTGCGCTCCGTAGGCCTCCAGGGTGGTCCGGAGGGTGCTGGCCATCTTTTCCCGGTTGATCCGCCCAAAACCCTCTTTCGCGTAGTGCTTGTCGAACAGGCCCTCCTGGGTGAGCCGTAGGGTTCGAAGGCTGAACTCCCGGCTCTGTCCGGGATAATGCTTCATGTAGATGTCCACGGCTCCTTCGGGGTCATTCAGGGCATTGGCGATCCCGCGGTAGAGCCCCCTCAAAAACTTAATGATCAAGTCGCCCTGCTTGGCGATGGTCTCATCGGAAGCCGTGATCCCGTCCTGGTAGAGGTCCAACCCGTGGTCCACGAAGCGCATCCACCGCAACTCTTTCCCGGCCTGCTGGGCCACCTTTTCAAAGGCGGTGCGCGACCGATAGTAGCTGAGGGCGGCGTCGGCCTGGCCCGCCCCGAGGCTGGGGATGACGGCGCCCGGCGACCCGTGGACCATCTGGACCTTGGAGAGGTCAATCCCGTTCACGCGGGCCAAGACCGAGAACATCAGGACATTGGAGCTCTGCTTGGGCCCCCCGGCCAGCCGTTTCCCTTCCAGGTCTTTCGGGGATTGGATGCCGGAGCCGGTGAAGAAATAGACGGTCTCCTCCATCCGAGAACCGTGGATGGCGACAAGTTTCCCCCGGACGCCCTGGGCCCTGCCGAGGATGGCCGCGCCCGCGGCCGTCTCGCCGAATCGACAGCTCCCGATGCCCACGCGCCGGAAGGTGTCCCCGGACCCGCTGCCTCGGACAAAGTCCACGTCGAGGCCCTCGGCCTTGAAGTACCCCTTATCGAGGGCTACGATCACGTGCGTTCGCTCCGCGTTGATCACCCAAGAGGCGCAGAACAGAACGGGCGTCTGAGCCCAAGCCCCCGCGCCCGAACCTGCAACCCCTGCGAACGCCAGCACAAACGCCCACCGGAACACAAAGCGTCTCGCTTCCCTCATCTTCGCTTCCCCCCTCCTCTCAGAGACGAAACCCCGAGGCGGGCCTACGGCCCGCCGAAAAGGCGCCGCGCGTTCCCGGAAAAGATCCGCTCCCGCTCCTCGGCGGAATCCGTGGCGCCCTCCACACAGGCGATGGCTCGCCGGATGAATTCTCTGCCCCCTTCGGGGCCGAAGGGATAGTCCGTCCCCAGGAGGATCCGCTCCGGCCCGACCAGGCTCAGGCCGCAGGCGACTGCCTGCGCCGACACGGGCCCGGCCGTGTCGTAGTAGAACCGGCGGAAATAGTCCCGGACCGGGTCTTTCATCCGGCCGCGGTTTCCCGCAAGGATGATCCGCTCCATCAGGTAATGCGTGCCGCCGCCGAGATGAGAAAGGATGAAGGGAATGCGGGGGTAGCGGTCCAGCATCCCGCTCAGGATCAGGCGGCTGACCGCGAGGGTGGTCTCGAAAAGCCAACCCACGGCGATGTCGAGGCGGAAGTCTCGCAAGCCCTCGCGCTCGAAGGCGTCCATGGGATGGAGGAGGGCGGGGAGGCCCGTGCGGTCCAGCGCCTCGAAGAAGGGAGCCAGGCCGGGATCGTCGAGGGGTTTCCCGTTCACGGTCGTCCCGATGACGACTCCCCGCGTGGCGCTCTCCCCGGCGGCCCGTTCGAGCTCGGCGATGCCGAGGTCGATGGGGACGAGAGGAATGTAGGCGAGGGCCGTGTACCGGTCGGGGTGCGCCCGGCAGGCCTCCCAGAGCGGGTCGTTGGCGCCGCGGGTCAAGGCCGACGCCTCTTTGCGGTCCGTCGGGTAGACGGCCGCCATGGGCGAGATCACCTGCAAGTCGATCCCCTCTTCATCCAAAAGCCCGAGGTGGCCGTCGGGGTCCCAAGGGTTCAGAGGGTAAGAAGGCGCGGGGTATTTCCCGCGGCGGACGAGGGACTCGATGCACTCCAGGAACGGGGCGGGATATTCATGGGCGTGGGCGTCGATCCTCAAAGCCGGTTTCCTCCTGGTTGGACGGCTCCAAAACCCGACGGCGGCAATCGTGGCCCCGATGGGACCCGAGGCCGGGAGAGTCGCGCGCACCTGCTTTTTCCCGGCTCGACTCCGAAGTGTAGTGTGAGGTCTTGAGGACTGTCAACTTTCTGAAAGAAATCGCTTTCGTCTCTTTGTTCCAGGCTCCGGGATTTCGCCGCGTTCGCCCGTGTGACCGCCCGAAAGGGCGCCCGCCGGATCATGGGGCGATGGTCGGGGTGAGGCGCTGCGGGGAGGATCGCCGGGGAAGCGGCGTTGCAAGGGGCGGGGGCTGGCGTCGGCCCGGGGCGTCTTCCGGCCCGCGGGCGTTTTCGCTAGAGCCATTTCTTCTTCCAAAAAATGGCCACCATGGCGACGCCGAGGCTCACCATGACGACCCATAAGACCGGGTAGGCCAACTTCCACCCGAGTTCCGGCATGTGCTTGAAGTTCATTCCGTACACGCCCACGATGAACGTCAGGGGGATGAAGATGGTCCCGATGATCGTCAGGAACTTCATGATGCTGTTCATGTTGTTGCTGAGGCTCGACAGGTAAATTTCCTGCACGCCGGAGACCCTCTCCCGGAACGTTTCGATGTTGTCGATCACCTGGACGGTGTGGTCGTAAACGTCGCGCAGGTAGATCTGCGTGCCTTCCTGAATCAGCGGCGAGTCTTCTCGCGTCAAGTGGGCCAGGATTTCCCTCAGGGGCCAGGCCGATCGGCCCAGAAAGATCAGGTCTCTCCTCAGGTTGTGGATTCCCTGGAGGGTTTTTGGGGTCAGGTCCGTGATGGATTTGTCTTCCAGCTCTTCGATCCTTTCGTCCATCTTTTCGAGGATGATGAAGTAGTTGTCCACGATGGCGTCCAGGAGGGAGTAGGCCAGATAATCGGGCCCGCTTTTCCGCAGGGCGGGCCGGCCGGCGCGGATCCGCTTCCGGACGGGATCGAAAACGTCCCCCGCCCTCTCCTGGAAAGAGAGGACAAAGGACCGCCCGAGGATCAGGCTGACCTGCTCGGAGGATATCCCGTGGTTCTTCTCATCGTGAGACAGCATCTTCAATACGACGTAGACGTAGTCGCCGTGGTCCTCGATCTTGGGCCGCTGGGCGGTATTGACGATGTCCTCCAGCACGAGAGGGTGCAGGCCGAAATGGCCGCCGAGCGTTTCCAGGACTTCCACGTCGTGGACGCCGTCGATGTTGATCCAGTTGACCGGGGGCCTCTCCTTCAGGGCCAGGCAGTCCTGAACGTTGTCGATTTCGATCTCTTCCAGACTCGATTCGTCGTAATGAATGGCGGTGATCCGGGCCGTCTCGAGCTTTCTCTCGCCGATGTGGACGAGGGTTCCCGGGGGAAGACCGACCTTCGCAGTCCTCGAGATTCGCTTCCGGGCTTTCGACATGGCTAGGCTCCTTCGCGGGGCGCGCCCAGGGCCGCGGGCGGTCTCGGCGGGGCGCTCACGCGCGGCTCTCCGGGTTCGCCGATGGAAAAGGCTGACCTTGGCCCTCCTTGAGCGAGTCGCCGGAGGGAAGCGGGATGATGGACCGGACGTGAAGGTCCTGCTGGGGAAACGGGATCGTGATCCCCTTTTCCCGGAACGCCCGGTCCACGGCGAAGTTCAGGTCGCTGATGATCGGCATGTTCTTGGCGGGCTGGTTCGTCCACACGAGGAGGTCGAAGCCCAGCGCGCTGTCCTGGAACCCGGTGAAACTCACCCGCGGGGGCGGGTCCGCCAGGACCAGGGGATGCGCCTTCCCCACGTCGAGGAGCGTCTTCTCCACGAGCGCGGTGTCAGAGCCGTAGGCCACGCCCACCTTCACGTGGAGCCGCGTCACGGGGCTGCCGTAGCTCCAGTTCACCACCCGCTCGCTGATGAAGCTGGAGTTGGGCACGAGGACGGCGATGTTGTCCAGCGTCTGGACGACGGTGCACCGGGCGCCGATCCGCTCGACGATTCCGAGGGTCCCCGCCACATCGATGAAGTCTCCCACCTTGACGGGCCGCTCCATCAGGAGAATGAGCCCGCTGATGAAGTTGTTGGCGATGTTTTGAAGACCGAAGCCGATCCCGACACCGAGCGCTCCGGCGATCACCGCGAAGGCCGTCAGGTCCACCCCGATGGTCTGGAGGGCGATGACCGAGCCGATGGCGAGGAACACGTAGTTCAGCGCGGACAGGAGGGTGTGCTGCGTCGCGAGGTCCACGTGGGTCCGGGGGAGGACCCGCCGCCTCAGGACCATGCGGACCGAGCGGGAGACCAGGACCGTGGCCCCGAGGAGGAGGGCGACCTGGACCAGGACCCACGCGGAGACCTTGGTCTCTCCGATGGTGAAGAGCGTAGCCGTCAGGGGGCCGGCCGCGCGTCGCAGACTCTTCAGGTCCAGCCCCCAGATGGAGAGAACGGCCAGGACGGCCCCCGCCCAGACTAGAATCGCGCACAGGTCCAGGCACCGGTCGCGGAGCCTCGTCCACCGTTCCTGGGAAACGGGCAGGAGCCGGATTTCCGGCTCGACCGTCCTGGCGGGGGTTCGCTGGAGGCGGCGGAACCAGCCCGCCACGGGGGCGGTCACGGCCAGGATCCCCAGCGAGTACCCTATCGACGCCACGATGAATTGGGCCAGGCGGACGTATCCCAGACTGTAGAGGCCGAACACCCCGGCAATCAGGCCGATGACCGCGGGATACAGGTTTTGTGTCCACTCCAAAGCCCGGCGGCCTATCCGGGTTCTGGCAAGGATGGAGGCCAGCACGAGGTTTTTGTTGGAGACCAGGAGGATGAGCAGGACGAAGATGACCAGCCGGAAGATGACCCACAGAAGTTCCTGGAAGTCGTCGTGATAGCCGATGGCCGCGAAGAATTGGGTCACCGGCCACCACACCGCCGCGAAAAACAGCATCCGGTTGAGGTAACCGAAGACGTGAGCGGCGCCGGCGTCGTTGTACGGGATGAGGCGATCCGGCCGGGATGCGGGGTTCAGGAGAAGGGTCCACAAGGAGCGGCCGATCCGGAACAGGACGAGGCTCGCCAGGATCGAGATCGCCGCGGCCTGAAGGGGCTCGCTGGCGTCGAAGAACCAGATCACGAGGGACCCGGTGGAGCCGACGAGCCCCCAGAACAGGATGTCCCGGCCGAGCCGGACGCCCGCCCGGGCCCACAGGGCCGCCGCCGCGCGGGGCTTTTCCTCCGCGGAGCGGCGCGCGCGCAGCAGGAAGGGCGACAGAAACCGCCACAGGAGAAACGCCAGAACGACCGTGACGCCCGCTCTCAGCCCGGACCCGAGGAGCCCCAGCAGGCCGTCGGGCGTGAAATAGGCCTTCGCCCGCTCCTTGAAGCCCGTCCTCAGACCCCGCTCCCAGCCCATGCTTTTCGCCAGATGGGGAGAAAGGTCGCGGAAGGGCTGCGTGAGGGTCTTCCAGGTGACCGGGGAGCTTTCGCGCTGAAACACGGAGTCGGGCTTGCGTGGCGGGGCTGCGGATGGGGAGGGGGGATCCTGTGCGGCGGCGAGGGTGAGCAGGCACAAGAGGAGGAAGGCCCCGCCGCACAAAGCCGTCCGGCCCGTCTTTTGTGTCATGCCGTACACCTTCTCATCGAACCGTCCGGCGCTTCCCTCAGCGCGGAGGGCGGGGCACGGGGTCCCGCGGGACGACCCGGGACGCCGCCGTCACGGATTCGGCCGGACCGACCGCATCGGCGACAGTGTGCTGCGCCGGTCGGAAGGCGCGTCGCCCGGCAGGAGGGGCCGCTCCGGAAGGCGGATTTCCACCTTGCGCGTCTTTCCCTCCCGAAAGAGGGTCAGCCGGACCGTGGCGCCCACCTTCAGCGACTGGACGAACTTCTCCACCTTCTCCGGGCTGTTCAGGGGCTGCCCGTCGGCGGCGGTGATGATGTCCCCGCCCAGGAGGAACTCCTCCCCCTCGATCGTGATGGGGACTCGCCCTCCCCGCACCCCAGCCGCCTCCGCGGGGCTCCCCGGCTCGATGGTCTCGACCAGAAAGCCGTCCACCAGCGGCCAGTTCAGGAGCTTTCGCACGTCCTTCTCGATCCACTTGCCGCTGGCGCCGAACCAGGGCCGGACGACGCGCCCCTTTTTCAACAGTTGGGGCAGGACCTGTTTAGCGACGTTGACGGGCACGGCGAAGCCGATGTTCTGCGCCTCCGTCAGGACCGCCGTGTTGATGCCGATCACCTCGCCGCACCGGTTCAGCAGGGGCCCGCCCGAGTTGCCGGGGTTGATGGACGCGTCGGTCTGGATGAGCGGAAGCATCATGCTGTGGACGGACTCCGGCAGGATCCGGTTGACGCCCGAGACGATCCCCCGCGTCAACGTCTGCTCCAGGCCGAAGGGGTTGCCGATGGCGATGACCTCCTCCCCGGTGCGGACCCCCTTCGAGTCGCCCAGGGTGAGGACGGGGAGCTTTTTGCCGGGCGCGGCGATGCGGAGGACGGCCAGGTCCAAAATGGGGTCCGCTCCCAGGAGGTTCGCGCTCACCCGGGTCCCGTCGTCCAGGGTCACCGTGATCGCCTGGCGGCCGAAGACCACGTGGGAGTTCGTCAGGACGAGGCCCTCTTTGCTGATGATGAAGCCGGAGCCGATGGACGTGTGGATCCGGTCTTTGACCCGGAAGGGGTCGATGGAGACGGCCGAGATGAAGACCACCGCCGGCGAGACCTTCTCGTAGAGGTCGGGAAGCGGCGCGGAGCAGCCGGTCTTCGCCCGGGCGTCCGGTGTCGCCGCGACGCCCGCGGAGATGAGGAGCAGGACCGAAGCCAGCCCCCGTCTCAGGCGCCTTGCGGCCTCGGCCGGCCGTTCAGGGCGATGGAGAAGTGAGCCCGAGAAAATCCGCGGCATGGGATCGACTCCGTTTCGAATGCGCGTGTCCGGGCGGCTCGGCGCGATCGCCCGAGGCAAGGACCGCGCGTCCCGCCTCAAGATTTTACCGCTTTCGCGAGCAACGGCGCCAACGCCCGCTGTCCCATTTCGATGCGCTCCCCGGGGGTCGCGCCCGAGAGGCCGAGGCGGTCCACCGCGTCCAGCCGCCACCAGAGCCCCGCGCCGTTGGCCACCTGGATGCTCAGGCCGGGTCGGGCGTTGAGCTCGAGGAGCTGGGGCCCCAGGTCCCGGTCGAGCACGATGTCCACCCCGATGTATCCCAGGGCGGTCATGTCGTGGGCCTTGGCGGCCATCCGCAAGATGGCGTCCCAGTGGGGGATCTGCAAGCCTTCCACGGTGTGGCCCGTGTCCGGGTGGACCTGGACCACCTTGTTGCGGTGGACGGCGCGGCGCGTGACGCCGGTGAGGATGTGGATCCCCGCCGCGATGGCCCCCTGGTGCAGGTTCGCCCGGCCGTCGGACTCCTTCGTGGGCAGGCGGGTCATGGACATGACGGGGACGCCCTTGTACACGATGACCCGGATGTCGGGCACGCCCAGGGCGCAGATCGGGCTGAAAAACGGGTGGACGTGAAGGCGGGTCTCCACCATGGCCGCGTCCACCTGCCCCCCGAGAGAGTAGAGCCCGGAGATGATGCCGGAGACGTAGTGGCGGACGTCCTGCAGAGACATGACCGCGCCGCTCGGTTTCCGGAAGCGCCGGTCGTCGTGGGAGTCGACGACCAGCACGCCGTTCCCCATGGCCCCGTGGACGGGTTTGATGACGAACTCGGGATGGGGCGCCAGGAGCTCCCCCAGGTGTTTCAGCTCGTGGTGGTAGGTCGCGGACCCCAGGAGCTTCGGGGTCGGGATGGCGAACCGCGCGGCCAGTTCTTTGGTCTTGAGCTTGTCGTCCACCAGGGGATAGCGCTCTCGGGGGTTCATCGCCAGGGTGTAGAGGGCGTTTCTCCGGTTCATCCCCAGAATCCCCTGGGCCCTGAGCCTGTGGAACCACACGGCGCTGTCCTCTACGGCGAGGAAAGGAACGCCTTGAAGCGGAAGTATTCGGTGAGGCGGTACCCGGTGTACCGCCCGATGAGGAGAAGAAGGGCCATGACCGCCAGGAGGAACTCGGGGAAGAGGAAAAAGAGGTCTTGCAGGAACTCGGAGGAGAGCGCCAGGTAGCAGACGGAGGCCGCCACGGCGGTGTAGCCCGAGATCACCAGGGCGTTGCGGGTCCCTTCCTCCGCGAGGGTGACTACGAGCCGCTCGATCATCATCGTCATGACGATGATGGGGAAAAACCCCACCGCGACGGCCCGCTGGATCCCCCGTGTCCCCCCCACGATCGTCAGCGCCAAGAGGACGAGGATGACGAACGTCACGATCACCCCCAGGCGCGGGACCCGCAGAAGGTACATCTTGTCCAGCACCTTGCGCGCCCCGACCCCCAGGCCGATGATGACGGCCAAAAAGAGGAGGCCCCAGACAAGGGTGGTCTGCAAAAAGGCCAGGGCCACCAGGACCGGCATGAACGTGCCGAAGGTGTTGATGCCGACCATGTTGCGAAGGACGGCCACGATCAGGCACCCCATCGGGATCAGAAGGAGCACCCGGAACACGAGCTGCAGGTCGAGGGGGAGCGCGAAAGGAGAGTATCGGTTGACCCAGCTCTCTCCCGCCGCGCTCAAGGCGCGGGTTTGCTCCACCACGGTCTGAAGCTCCCGGACGACCCGGTACTCGTAGGAGAACGCCCTCACCCCGCCGGCGGTCACCCGGGGGACGCCCCCTCTGCGCAGGACCAGCATGTCGGGCGTGGCTCTGCCCAGCAGGTCCCGGGTGGCGTCCGCCGGGATCCATCCGTTGAGATAGACCTCGTTCCAGAAATGAAACTTGTCGGTGGTTCCCTCTTTGAGCAGAATGCCCCCGGCGACCCGCGCCGGGATGCCCGCCGCCCGCAGGAGCGACGCGAAGAGGTGGGCCTTTCCATGGGCGTTGCCCCGCTTGCGTTGGAGGGTGAGGAGCGCGTCGGAGTCCTGGAGGCTGCCGCTGGTCTCCACCTCGACGGACACGAAGCGGAAGAGCTTTTTGACCTGTGTGACCGGGTCGTCGGCGGGGCCGGTCAGCTCCCGGGCCGCGTCCCGGATGCGGCGCGCGTCCGCAGGGACGGTGCCGGACGGCCTCAACCAGGGCTCCAGCGACTCGGCGGACCTTTCCCGGGTGATGATCTTGGGAAGGATGTAGGTTTCGTCGTCCAGCGCCACCGTCGCGGTGTGCGACAGCCTGACCGTGTCTTGGACGCGGCCGGACCACACCGCCAGGCGGTTCTCTTTCTCCGGGCCGCTCTCCCGGATGAAGAGGCGCAGGCCGCCGGAGGCGCTCTTCTCGTCCAGGATCGCCTGATCCTGGGTGAAGTTCGGCAGGTACGCCTCCACCTTGGCCGTCTGGCCGGTCCCCCGCAGGGTGACGGTGAGCGACACGGTCCAAAAACCCATCCTTTTCTCGGGGAAGAAGGAATACTCCAACCTGACGACCTTGTAGCCGGTCAGCCCCAGAGAAAGGAGGATGAGGACAGCGCTGGCTGCATAGACCTTCCGGTTGATGTCCGGGCCCCTTTTCTCACAGATGGTTCTTGGCCCGCGGGTCGGGCCGAGAGGTGCGCATCACTGCTCGGGGAGGCAGCGCGCCTCCCAGTTCCGCTTCAGGCGCACGTCTACCAAGTAGCCCTTCTCCAAAACGTTCCGTCCGATCAGCATCGGGTATTTGAAGTTGCGGCGGTCCGCCAGGGTCGCCTGGGTCCGCAGCCTCTTGCCGCCGAAACAGATTTCGAGCTCGATCACCGGCCTCCGCTGGGGGGGCGCGCCCTTGCGCTTGATGGGGGCGAACCGGAGGATGCGGGCGCGCATCTCGCGTCTCCCTCCGCCCTCCGCCCGGGTGGAAAACCGGATGACGTCGCCCCGTTTCAGTCCCCCCTCTCCCTCGCCGGCCCGCTCGATGTCCACCGCGTCCAGAGAGGAGGTGTCGGCGCCCGTGTCCACCCTGGCCAGGGTCCGGTGGCCGGTTCCGGGGAAGAGGACCCACTCCTCCAGGCCCACCACGCGCTTTCCCGCCAGGGTGAGAGCCCTCTTCTCCTCCGGCGGCGCGGGCTTTTCCCCCGGGGACTCTTTGCCGCCCCGCGCCTTGCCGTCTTGGGCGAGGCGGGTCCGGCCCGAGGGGGGTGCGGGATCAGGCCGGGCTTTCGCGGCTTCGGCCCAGGGGGCGCAGGCGAGGAGGAAAAGGATCACGGCCGCCGGTATCGGCTGCATCCCCGTCCGGACGTGGGCGCTCATGGGCGGCCTCCGTTCATTGCCGGCGGCCCCGCCGCCGGCCCCAAGGGTTTCATCCTCCGCTTGTAGACTTTTCCCCGGCGGGGCGAACCGTAGCGGCGCAGCTTGATGACAACATTTTTTACCGTCGGGCGCTCGAAAGGGCAAGGTCCCCTTCCGGTCGCCTGGGGAAGGAGCGGGACGGTCAGAACCGGACCCCGAGATTGAGCTTGAAGCTCGCGTCGTTTTTCTCCACCCCCGGCTCCGGGTCGTTGTCGTACTCGTCCGTCGCGATGAGGTCGAAGACCAGGGAACCGGTGAGGGGGGTCGAGAAGACGATCTCTCCGTTGACGAGGAAGTCCGTCTCCGGGTCATGCAGTTTCGGCTGGTACGCCCCCTTGACGGAAAGGGTGGACTTCCAGATCTTCTGTTCCCAGGCGACGGCCGCGCGTCCAGCCAGGTCGCTTCGGGAGCGCCCGTCCCGGAAGATCTCCTGGATGTGAGAGAGGCCCACCTCGCCGCTGAGCTCTGTGCGTCTGTTCTTGATGAAGAAGTAGCCGGGGCCAGCGCTCTCTGTGTGCCGCAGGGCGAGCTCCTCCTTGCGATCGGTCTCCAGGTTCAGCAGGCCGAAGGTGAAGAAGCGGTCGGTGAAAAGGTGATCGTACCGGCCCAAGAGGCGCCCCTTGTCGGTCGTCAGATCATCCTGATCCTCCGTCCGTTGATACTCCCCGAGGAAGGTGAGGCGGTCGGGACGGGTCCGCCGGGAGACCTCCGCGCGGAAATTGACGCCGAAGGAATCCGTGTTGCCGGACTGAAGGGCCGCGCCCGCGCTGAGTTTCCCGCTCCAGCGCTCTCGCTCGGTCTTGGACACCTCCAGTTCCCGGGCCGCGGAGCGGGCGATCCGCACCGTCTCCCCGTCGTCCGGGCGGACGACCCAGGCGTCCGCTTCGAACCGCTCGAGGGATCCTTCCAGCTCCTTTCCGTCCTGGAGCGTGATGCGGGCCGACTTCCTGCCCTCCCAGCCGGCGATCTGGCTCCAGGGGATGGTGAGTTCCCCGAGGATGGGAGACTTGAGGACGATCTCATCTTCGTTGAGGCGGATGACCTCGCCCGTGAGGCGATCCCCGTTTTTCAACCTCACCTGGTCGGCCGCGCCGGTCCCCGGGAAAGATGCGAACAGGGAGACAAAGAGTGCGAATGCGGCCGCCGAGGCGCGTTGAAGCCAGAGGGGAAATTTCCCCCGCACCGGAGCCGGGGCGACGTTTTTCATGAGAAATCCCCCTTGGAGCTGGATTTTCCTCTGGAGGTTGCGGAGGCGATCCCCTCAGGACGGGTTTTGAAAGGCGCCACCGGCGGGACCGACGTGAAAGGGCCGGCTTTGCGCAGTCAGGTCACCGCCTCTGGGCGGAGGAAGAGGATGGGAGCGCGTCGAAGTCGGGCGCAGCCGTAGGGACGGAGCTTGCTCCGCCCGCTTTCCCCATTGGATTTCCGCATCCGCGGGAATGACGCGCCCTTGCCGAACACGCCCCCGACCCGCCGGGGCGCACCTTGCCGGGATTTACTCCATGTTACTCCAGGTATCCCAGGGCGCGAAGCCTTTTCCGGGTTTCCGGGTCGAGGCTGAGGCCGGGTCGGCCCTTCTCCCGGTCCGTCCCGGCCGCTTCGGCGCCGCCGCCGAGGCCCGTGAGAATTTTCTGGAGGTCCAGGGCTTCTTGCGGCCGGACGCCGGCGAGGTCGGCCTTCTCCTCCGGGTCCAGGCGAAGGTCGTAGAGGAGCGGCGCCTTCCCCTCTTCCGCCAGGAGCTTTGAATTCGATGCGATGAGGGCGCGCAGGGGCGTCTTCCCGAAGTAGGCCTCCGAGAGCGTGAACGCCCTCCCTTTGCCCTCCTTCAGCATTTCAAACAGGCTTCGTCCCTGGATGTCGCGCGCGCTGTCGGGCCGGAGCCCCGCCCGCTCCAGGATGGTGGGAAAGATGTCCACCAGCGACACGAGGCCCGTGAAGCGCGCCCCTTTCGGGAGCCGTTCCGGGTCCCGCAGAAAGAGGGGCACCCAGATGACCGGCTCATAGAGAACCTCACCGTGGCCGAAGAGGCCGCGTTCTCCCAGCATCTGGCCGTGGTCCGACGTGACGACGAAGAGGGTCCGGTCCAGGAGATTGGCTTTCTGAAGGGCCTGGTAGATTTGGCCGACCAGCCAGTCTCCGTAAGCCTGCTTGACGTCGTACAGGTAGTTGAGGAGGTCGAACCGAAGACGCACCCTGGCGTTCACTTCGAATGGTCCGCGCTCGCTCGCGTCCGAGCTTTGAAGAAGGCCCTCCACCTCCTTTTCCCACTGGGCCGGCGCGGCCGGATTGCCGCGCAGACGCAGGACCCGCTCGTAGAAGACCTTCGGGGCCACGTAAGGCTCATGCGGCGCGTAAAAGTTGATGAACAGGAAAAGGGGCGCCCGGTTCGAGGCGGAGTCCTCGATCACACGGGCGGCGTTTTTGACGATGGCCAGGTTGTCCCTTTCGGCGTCCTCGGCCTCCAGGGACTCGACGGAGGGGTCGGAGGGATAGGCGGGACGGGGGGTGGGAGAAGTCCCCGCGCCCGCGGGCGGGGCCTGGCGTTGAGGAGGCGCTTTCGCCGGCTGGTCCTGGGCGCGCTGAACGAGGACCTGGCGCCTCAGGTCCGCCTCCCCGCCGAACAGGACCAGAGCGGTGAGCTCTCGCAGCGACTGGTAGATGGGATAGATGGCGTGGTTGGAGACCTTGCGCCAGGTCTCGAGAAACGTGTCGAATCCCCGGTCGAACCCCGTCCATTGTCCGAGGATCGGGTTCGCGCTCATCCCCACCGTGCGGTAGCCGGCCGCCCGGAGGAACTCCGCCAGGGTCTTGAGCGAAGGGGACAGATACCAGTTGCTCCGGGCGTGGACGCCGTGGGCGTAAGAGAACTTCCCGGTGAAGAAAGAGGCGTGAGTGGGGATGGTCCAGCCGGAGGGCGCGTAGGCCCGATCGAACGTCATCGCCTCCCGGCGGAGCCGCTCCAGCCAGGGGGTGAGGAGAGGAGAGCCGCCGTAGGCGGAGACCCGGTCGGCCCGGGCCTCGTCCATGTTGATGAAGACGATGTGGGGTCTCCCCCCGCGGACGCTTCCCTCCGCCCTGGGCCGCGGGAGAAAGGCGGTCACCGGCCCCGTCAGGACGGAGACCAGCGTGACGAGGGCGACCGCCGCGATCCCGCCCCCCACGCTCCCCAGCCGGACGCCGTCTTTGGCGAATCGCCACGTCTTTCCGATCGCCCAGGAAAGAGCCAAAGCGCCGGCCAGGAGGCCGAGATTGGCCCTGACGCTCTTCCATTCAAAGAAACCGGGCAGGACCTTCGTGTTGAGAATAAAGCCGGCGACCAGAAAGGCGGTCAGCGCGGGCAAAAGGAGCAGGGCCGTCCCGAAGAGGCCCTTCCTGTGGACCAGAGGGGCGACGACCGCCCAGGAGAGCAGAAGACAGATCGGGCCCCACAGATAATCCGCTCTCCCCGGCCACGCCTGGGACAGGAATCCCCAGTCCACGGCCAGGCCGATGATTTCAGAGCTGAACCAGTCCCGCAGATAGGCGAAGAGAAGGCCGGCCGTCAGCAAGACCAGATGGGCGCCGCCGATGGCGCGGACCGAGAGGGTGCGCCGTTCCCGCCGGATGAGGCAAAAAAGACCTCCTGCGGCGGCCAAAACGGCCTGGAGAACTATCCCGGTGACGAGGGCCGCCAACAGATAGCTGCTGAGAACCGTCGCCGCGACGTTCAGGTGGATTGGGAGATACTGTCCCAGGGCCAGGGGGCGGATCAGGGACAGGACGGCGTGCTCGCTCACGCCAAAGAGGTAAACTCCGACGACCCACAGAGCAATTGGCGCAAGCCAGAACGGGAAATAAAAACGAAAGAAATAGCTCTTTGGGCCGGGCTCCCCCCTCGTCTCATGCATCAAATTGCCTCTCGAATTCCCAAAGAGCTTAGGCATCCCCTTTATGAAGTTGTTGACCGCCTACTTCCATTCCGACTCATTTTGACGAACAGGGGTTCCATAAGTCTTCGACCGGCGGCTGGTTCTTGATCGAGTTGTCAGCCGCTTGTTCCTG
>JACPRG010000106.1 GCA_016190025.1 Candidatus Tectimicrobiota bacterium | reverse complement strand
GGGCGGGGTTCATCCCGCTCTGGAACATGTGATGCCCCCACACGATGAACCCAAGGAAGCCGATGGCGATCATCGCGTAGGCCATGGAGCGGTAGCCGAAGACGGGCTTGCGGGAGAAGGTCGCGATGACGTCGGAGGCCACGCCCATGGCCGGCAGGATCAGGACGTACACCTCCGGATGGCCGAAAAACCAGAAGAGGTGCTGCCAGAGCAGGGGGTCGCCCCCGCCCTCGGGCAAAAAGAAGCTGGACCCCAGGGTCCGGTCAAAGAGCAGCATGGCCAGCGCGGCCGTCAGGACGGGCAGCGCCAGCAAAAGGAGGACGGCGACGATGAACAGGGCCCAGATGACGAGCGGGAGGCGGAAGAAGGTCATCCCCGGGGCCCGCATGTTGATGATGGTGGTGATGTAGTTGATGGAGCCCATCAGGGAGGAAAAGCCCAGGAGGATAAGGCTGATGATCCACAGGTTGGCCCCCCATTCCACGCCAGAGTACTGTGGCTTGTCCATGAGGGGAGCGTAGCTCGTCCAGCCGCCCGCTGCGTGCCCGCCGGGGACGAAGAACCCCGCCAGCATCACCAGGGCCGACAGGAAGGCCGTCCAGAAGGAGAGCAGGTTGAGCCTGGGGAACGCCATGTCGCCGGCGCCGATGTGGAGCGGGATCAGAAAGTTCCCGAAGCACCCCACCAGGATCGGCATGATCACAAAGAAGATCATGAGGGTGGCGTGCATGGTGAAAAGCGCGTTGTAAAACTCCGGCGGGATGATCCCCCCGTACATGTAGGGCTCGGGGACCCAGCCGAACCCCGGCACCGCCGTCTCCGGCCACGCCAGCTGCCACCGCATCAGCAGCGCCATCAGCCCGGAGAGCATCATCATGACCAGGCCGAGCCACAGGAACTGCTTGGCGATCGTCTTGTGGTCCGTGGAAAAAATGTAGGTCCGGATGAAACCCGCGCCGTGCCCGTGCGCGGCATGGCTGACTGCCGGATGACTCATCTCTCACCCTCTGTCCGGGGCCGAATGGTCGAATGAATGTTTCGGGACACCGCCGCCTCCGGGGCCTCCCCCCGACGGGGGCCTACGAGGACGGCCACTGCTTCTTGACCCACTTGGCGTAGTCGTCGGCCGAGTGAACGATCAGCTTCCCCTTCATCCCGGAGTGGCCGAAGCCGCAGAGCTCGGCGCACGGGATCTCGTACGTGCCGGGCTTGGTCGCCTCGAACCAGCTGGGGATCTCCCGGCCCGGCACCGCGTCCTGCTTCAGCCTCAGATTCGGCAGGAAAAAGCTGTGGATCACGTCCTCGGACAGCAGGCCGACGCGCACCACCTTGTGGACCGGGACGTGCATCTCGTTCTCCAGCCGGCGGTCGTCCTGGGTGCCGAACTTGCCGTCCGGGCCGGGATACACCATTTCCCAGTTGAACTGCTTGGCGACGACCCGGACCTGGAGGTCGCCGGGCGGAATGGAGATCTTGACCCTCCCCCACACGGACTGGCCCATGAAGGCGAGGACGACCAGGATGACGGCCGGGACGATGGTCCAGATCACCTCCAGGGTGTTGCTCCCGTGGGTGTACTTGGCCCGGCGGCCCTCCCGATGGCGGTACCGGATGAGGAACCAAACCATCGTCACCGCCACCAGGAGGAAGGTGACGAGGGTGATGTAGTAGATGAGATAGAACAGGGAGTCGATTTCCCCGCCGTAGGTGGACACATTCTCGGGGAGCCAGCTCATCATGGAGTTTCAATCCCCCCCTTCGATGACACGGGTCTTCCGTCCCAAGGCCGCCGCGGCCACTTCAACCGCTCCGCGTGGGCTCGCCCGAAAACGCCCAGCGACCTTTCCAGGTTCTTACTTCTTCATGCTCACCGAAACGCTCGCCGTTTCCTTGGCCTTGACGGTGATCGCCTGCGTCACCGTCCCCAGAGTCTCGTGCCAGACCTCGAGCTTATAGTTGCCCGGCGGCACGTTGGCCAGCTTGAACGCCCCGTCCGCCCCGGTCACCGCATAATAGGGGTGAGCGGCCACGACGATGTAGCCGTCCATCCAGGCGTGAACGTCACACTTCACGTTCACGATCTCGGGCTTGTCGAAGAAAGAGGCCGCCAGCGTCATCTTCTTCAGGAATTTGGGCTGGGCCCGGTTCGCGGCCTTGTTCTGCTTCGGGAAGGTGTGGAAGTTGTGGAGAATGCCGTCGTTGTTCAGGATCTGGACGGCCTTTTTCGCCTGGACGATCGCCACGTGCGGGTGGAAGAAGCAGCCGTTCTGGTCGATCTCCGCCTTGGGGAGGTCCCACGCCTTCCCCGAATCCACGTCCACCAAGCGGGCGACCGCCCACCGGACCCCTCCGCCCTGGCCCACCACCAAGCTCTGCTCGGGGATGGGCTTCTTGCCGCACACATCCTGGTTCTTGTTGACAGTCACGTTCTTCGCCGCGGGCGGCGTCCCCTCGAACTTCACCACCCCCGCGATGGTCCCCCCCTCGAACCCTTTCTTCTCCTTGTAGGCTGAAGCCGGGACCGCCAGCGCGAGGCTCAGACCCACTACAATCAAAGCAGCAGCCGTCTTTCGCATGATTGATTCCCTCTTTCTCTCCTCAGGAAAAAGGTTCACGTGTCCCCCTCGTTCACCCATCGCGCGGGAGACACACAAACGTTTTCCCCCCCCTTTTTTTCGCCGTCGTTTGACCGCAAGGACCCTTTTTGCGGAATATATCACCCCGACCGACCTGTTATATAATGTCTGAGAGGGCGTATCTGTCAAGGCGAAGACAAATAAAAAATCGCTCCTGACCCTCTCCGGGAAGACGGGACCGCAAGGTCTCCGCCGCCGGGTGGGCGGAGCCGCCATCCATCCCGCCCCTCCTTCGGCCCTTGCGAACTCCCATCAACCGCCGGCCGCCGCGTTGGTGAGGTCCGCCGCCGGTTGGGTGTTCCACCGAACGCGGGCCATCGCCTCCATCTGGACGCGATCGCGCCGTCCTTGCCTACAAGCCGCATCCTCTCTGCCTCAAGGCGGCCCGCCTCAAGGTGGGAGACCCCCCGCCCGCCTGAGGCAATCCGCCACGGTCTCGGCGATCAGCCTCGCGCCGTTCTCGTCCGGGTGAAAATAATCCCAGATGAAGAGCCGGCTCGGGTCCGGGTGGCGCCGGAAGGCCCCCTCGACGTCGCAGAGAAAAACGCCCTGGCGGGCCGCGACCTCCCGGACGGTCCGGTTCAGGGCGTCCAACGAGCCGCTCTCCAGGATGTGCCGGGCGCCCGGATGATTCCACTGGACCGGGAGGGTGAGGATCATCGCCCCGGCCCTCTCCGCTTTGATCTGCCGGAAGATCTCCGTGAGGTTCAACTGAAATTCCGCCACGACGGCCGGCAGGTCGATGGTGATCCTCCTCCAGGGCTCCAGCAGGCGCGGCGGCCGCCGCGCCTGGGGGACCCGTTCGGGCCCCGCCGGGGCTTCTCCCTCGGCGGCGGCCTCCCGCCCCGCCCCCTTCTCGCGCTTGTAAAAATAGTCGATGTCCCCGTACCAGACCTTTGCGATGAACTCCCGGAGGCGGTGGGCGAAGACGCTGTAGCTCAGGACGAGCAGCGTGAGGCGCTCAATCAGGTCTTCCCGTTGGATGAATCCCGGCTCGCGCTTCGGGGCGGCCGGCTCTCGGGGGCCCTGTTCCCCACCCTGAACGGAGGCCCGCCGCCCTTCGGAAACCTTCTCCCGCAGCGCCTTGTCGTAGTCGTTGTAGCCGCTGAAGATGAGGTAGAAATCCGGGTGGTACTTCTTCGCCACGGGGAGGCGGTCCCGAAGAACCTTGCCGGAGGTGGCGTGAGGCTCGCCGAGGTTCATGACCTCGAACCGGGCCTTGCCGGAGCGGCGGTTCAGTATCCTCTCCAGCTGGGCCGGCCACGTCTTGGAATCCTCTTCGATCCCCCAGCCGAAGGTCGTGGACCCGCCGAGGGCGGCGAAGCGGAACCCCCCCGGAGGCTTGGTCTGCGACAGGGCACTCCCCCGGTAGGGCAGGGGACTCAGGCCGAACCGGTGGGCCGCGTACGGCGTCGACCAGAGGAACTTGCCGTTGCCGGTGTCATGATACGTCCTGACCCGGGCGTACCCCTCCACCAGGGCGAGAAACAGGAACAGGACCACCAGGGAAAAGGCAAATTTCTTGGCCGTGGACATTTTTCGAGCGGCTTCCATGACGCGCCCACAATAAGACTCGCGGTGCCTGGGAGATCCGCTTCCCGCACCGGCGGAGCCATCAGACATTTTTTACCATAGCAAATTAGCCCGATTTACAGAAATTTTACAAGGATGCCCCCTATTCCTGGTTTGACCCCAGGGGCAACCCCTCAACAGGCGCTGGCCCTCCGCTCTCCTCGAAACGAACCAAGCCGAAACGCAAAAATTGACTTGCCGGAAAACCCACACCTAAGATTTGAAAGAAATCGGCTTAAGCAGGGAGAGGGAGGATGATCCGCTTCACCATCACGAGCAAGAATGGCGAAGAACTGTGCCGCGTGGAGACGGCCAGTGTCGATGACTTCTACAACCTGCGCGACAAGATTCACTCGGCTCTGGAAACGGGAGAGTTCGGTTCCAGGTTCCCCACGTTAATGAACCGATTCGAACCGGCCGAATGGAGCGTACAGGAGATCCCAAAGCTACAACGCGAGCTGGAGACGATCGCCGAGGCCTTCCAGAAGCTCCCGCCGCAACCGGACGTCGCGTCGCTTCAGCGCTGGGACGAGATTCACCAAGGCCGGTACGCGACACTCTATGACGTGTACGCGGATGCCGAGGGCAAACCGCTCCTGGGCCGATTGATCGCCTTGTGCGAACGCGCCCGGAAAGCAGCCAGACCGATCCGAATGGAATAAGGGCTGCGGCTCGCGCCCTCTCGACTCAGACGCGCCCAAGCCCACAGAGGCCCTCGGGCCGGCGGGTTCTCTTCCTGGGCCCGCCGCCCGACCGGCGTTCGAAAAGTCGGCGCGTCCGCGCTATCATAACCAGTGAGAACCCTCGCCGGTCTGCATCTTTTTCGCCGCGCAGAGGGGACCCGCGACCGGCCTTCCGCAAACCCAGCGAAGGAAAGGGGATCATGGTCATCGAGCACGCCGTCGTCGGCAAAAGGCTCCCCATGGTGGACGGAAAAGAGAAGGTCTCCGGGGGGGTCGAATATATCGCCGACATGACCCTCCCCGGAATGCTTCACGGAAAGGTCCTCCGCAGCCCCCATCCGCACGCGCGCATCCTCCACATCGACACGGCGGCGGCGGAACGGGTGAAGGGCGTGCGGGCCCTGCTGACCGGACGCAGCACGCCGCAGAAGAAGTTCGGCATCTCCATCCTGGACGAGCTGCCCTTCTGCGCCGACAAGGTCCGCTACGTGGGGGACGAGGTGGCGGGCGTGGCGGCGGACTCGGAGGAGGCGGCCGAGGAGGCCCTCTCCAAGCTCATCGTGGAGTACGAAGAGCTCTCCCCGGTCACCGATCCCCTGAAGGCGCTCGAGCCGAGCGCCCCGCTCGTCCACGAAGACAAGCCCGGCAACGTCGCCTACGCCTTCCACATCGACCGGGGGGACGCGGACGGGGCCTTCCGGCGGGCGGACCGCGTCTTCGAGGGGAGCTACCGCACCCACCTGACCCACCAGGCCTACCTGGAGCCGACGGGCGCCGCAGCCTCCTACGAGAACGGCAGGCTCAAGGTCTGGGGCTGCCTGCAGTCCATTTACGCCATCCGTCCCTACCTTCTGTCCAGGCCCATGGACATCCCCGTGGAGGACATCCAGGTCATCCAGACGCGCCCGGGCGGCGCCTTCGGCGGCAAGCTCGACGTGAAGCTGGCCCTTTTGGTGTCGCTGCTGAGCCGGGCGGCGGGCGCGCCGGTCAAGTGCGTCCTGACCCTCGAGGAAGACCTGATCAGCATGCGGCCGCGGATGCCGGCCCTCCTGGACATCCGGTCGGCCTTCGCCAAGGACGGCCGGTTCCTCGGCAAGATCGTCCAGGTCGCCGCCGACAACGGCGCGTATTGCAGCCTCTCCCCCCAGATCATGAGCTCCCTGGCCCTGCGGACCGATTCCCTCTACCGCACGCCGGCCGTGCGGATCGACGCCACCCTCGCCTACACCAACACCGAGCCCACCGGCCAGATGCGGGGGTTCGGCAACCTGCAGGCCACCTTCGCCTGGGAAAGCCACCTGGACGAGGTCGCCGAGGGTCTCGGGATCGACCCGGTGGACCTCCGGCTGAAGAACTTCACCCGGACCGGGGACACCTCCATCCACGGCTGGAAGATCATCAGCTGCGGGGTGTCCGAATGCCTGCGGGCGGCGGCCGAGGCCATCGGCTGGAAAGAGGTCCGCAGCCGGCGGGAGCCCGGCCGCGGGGTGGGGCTGGCCTGCTGCATCCACGTCACGGGAAACCGGGGCTTCAGCGCCGCCCTGGTGGATAAAGACGACGACCCCTCCGAGACGGAGGTCGCGATCCGCCAGGACGGCCTCGTCGAGATCCGCTCGGGGGAGTGCGACCTGGGCGAGGGCGCCGCCACTGTCATGGCCCTCGTGGCGGCGGAGGAGCTGGGCCTTCCCTACGAGGACATGGTCGTCGCGGCCCACGACACGGCGCAGGTCCCCTTCGGCCTGGGGGCCTTCGCCAGCCGGATCACCCTCATGGCCGGCTCGGCCACGCGGGAGGCCGCCCGCAAGGCCCGCCAAAAGCTGGTGGAAGCCGCCGCCGAGGCCCTCGAGGCCCGGCCCGAGGAGATCGAGATCCACGGGCGTTCCCTCTCCGTGCGGGGGGCGCCGGCCCGCTCCATGACCGCGAAGGAGGTCGTCCGCTCCACCGGGAACCCTTCCATCGCGGCCCAGGGGAGGTTCCAGGCGGGCGGGGACCTCCTCGACCCCAAGAGCAAGTACGGAAATGCCTCCACCACCTATTCTTTCTCGGTCCACGCCGCGGACGTGACGGTGGACCTGGAAACGGGGGAGGTCCGGGTCAACCGCGTGGTCGCCGCCCACGACCCCGGCAAGGTCATCAACGTCCTCGGGGCCGAGGGACAGGTGGAGGGGGGCGCGGCCCAGGGGGCCGCCTACGCCCTCCTGGAAGAGCTGGTGAAGGACGCAAGCGGCAAGATCCTCAACAACAACTTCGAAGGCTATCTGCTGCCGACCTCCCTGGACGCCTTCGACGTCCAGTCTCTCTGGGTGGAGACCATCGACCCGGTGGGTCCGTTCGGGGCCAAGGGTCTGGCCGAGACGGCCATCAACCCCACCCCCGCCGCCGTGGCCAACGCCGTGCACAACGCCACCGGCGTGCGGGTCCGCCGGCTCCCCATCACGCCGGAGAAGATCGTGGCGGGCCTTCAGGCCGGGAAGGATGGGAATTAAAGGGCGCAAACCTCCATGAACAGCGCAGCAACGACATTCTCGAGATCGATTTAAGAACAAGGAAACGCCGATGCCCGAAAAGAGACCCTGGATTCTGCAAGAGATCACCTGGCCGGAGGTGGCCGAATACCTGAAGCGGGACGACATCATCCTTCTGCCCGTGGGGAGCGTGGAGCAGCACGCCCACCACATGCCCTTGGGGACGGATTCCTACACGGCCATCGCCTTCGCCGAGGACGCCGCCCGCGAGGGGGACGTTCTGTGCGCCGCCCCCCTGTGGTACGGCTGGGCGACTCATCACATGGGCTATCCGGGCACGGTCACCCTTCAGCCCGAGACGTTCATCCGCCTGGTCTACGAGGTGGGGATCAGCCTCATCTACCACGGGTTCAGGAAAATCGTGATCGTCAACGGAAACGCCCAGGCGAACCTGCCTCCCCTGCACATCGCCGCCAACAAGCTGGCCAACGAGACGAATGCGGCCGTCGCGGTGGTGGACCCCTGGGACATCGGGGACGCGGTCTCCCGGGAGCTCATGGCGGGACCGCCCGGCAGCATGGGCCACGCGGCCCAGCACGAATGCTCCCAGATGCTCTACCTCCACCCCCGCCTCTGCGACATGAGCAAGGCCCGGGCCAACGTCTGGACCCAGCGCGAGTTCCATTACTCCGATCACTACGTCGTGGGGAACCGGGCGCACTTCGCCAGGACCCCCGAGGCCTTCCGGGCGGCGACGGAGCCGAGCGGCGCCTTCGGCGACCCGAGCCACTGCACCGCCGAAAAAGGAGAAAAGTTCCACAAGGCCATCGTCGCCAACATCGTCCAGGTCATCCAGGAGCTCCGGCAAACGAAGGTCGAAGTGCGGCCCAGGCGGTTCATCTTCTGACGGGCCGGCCGAGGGGCGATTCCCTCGACCGCCGCCGCATCGAACCGGCCCCTGAGCTGAGTAAAATCTTCTGACCGGCGAGGGCACAAAGCCGGAAGCCGAAGGCCATCCGATGGAGAATCCAGCCGCTCCGTCCGGTCCGATTGAGCCGGATGGGCCGTACCAGGACGTCACGGGCGTCATCCTCGCCGGGGGACAAAGCCGCCGGATGGGGACGGACAAGGCCCGCCTCAAGGTGGACGGGGTGCCGCTGCTGGACCGTGTGGCGCGCGTCTTTCGCAGGACCTTCTCCGCCAATCTGGTCATCGCCAACGACCCGGGCCTCTACCTCGGGCTCGGCCTCCCGGTCCACACCGACGTTTATCCCAACCGGGGCTCCCTGGTCGGGATCTACACCGGGCTCCTGAACGCCGAAACCCCTTACATCTTCTGCGCCTCCTGCGACATGCCCTTTCTGAACGAGCGGCTCATCCGTTTCCTGGTGGACCTGAGAGCGGGCTTCGACTGGGTCCTGCCCTTCTCCGGCCACGGGCGCGAGCCCCTTCACGCCGTCTACGGGAAAGGCTGTCTGGGGCCGATGGAGAGGCTCATCGCCGAGGACAACCTCGCCATCGTCGGGATCGCCTCCGAGGTCCGGACCCGCAGGGTGGCCGCCGAGGAGGTGGCCGCGCTGGACCCCAAGTTCCTCTCCTTCATGAACTGCAACACACCCGAGGACTTGGAAGCCGCCGCCGCCCTGGCGAGGGAGCTGAGGGGGGAGGGCTTCTCATAAGACCGCCTCTAAGATAAAGGCCCCCGCGGGCCTCTCTCCGTCCCCCCCAAAGGGCCTTTTTTTTTGACGCTTGACATCGGGCGGCTATTTTTGGGAAAATACTTCGCCTGTTCTCCCGACGCTCGTCGTGCGCCAAGTCATTTCCCGGCACGGCCGGGGCGCCGTACGGGCGCCAAGATCGCTGAGACGCGTTTCGGCCGGAAAAGGGCTTGGCGTCGCTCGGCACGGCGAACGGGCGAGAGCCGGCCTGTGCGAACGGTTCGGCGATTTCGGGCGGGACAGCCTCCCCAAGACGGGAATCCCCCCCCGAATTTCCCGCGTTGGACCCGATGTCAAAGCGGCGGCGTGGAGGCCGCCCTCTGACGAGGGGATGGCTTTTTTTGGACGCGGCGTACAGTTAAGTTCTGATGGTTTCTGGTGCAGGAGGATGTGATGGAACCCATCAAGATAGCGATCGCGGGGGTGGGAAATTGCGCGAGCTCGCTCTTGCAGGGAATCGAGTACTACCGCCAAAATCCCAAGGAAGACCTGCTCGGGTTGATGCACCACAAGATCGCCGGTTACGGCCCCTTCGACATCCAGCCCGTGGCCGCTTTTGACGTGGACGCCCGCAAGGTGGACAAGCCCCTGCACGAGGCGGCCTTTGCCCCTCCCAATTGCACGATGCGGATCGTGGACGAGATGCCCGACTACGGGGTCACCGTCCAGATGGGCCCGGTCCTGGACGGCATCGCGTCCCACATGAAGGAGTACCCGCCGGAGCGGACCTTCGTGCCCAGCGATCGCCCTCCTTGCGACGTGGAGGCGGCGCTGCGGGAGAGCGGGGCCGAGATCCTGCTTAGCTACCTGCCGGTGGGCTCGGAGAAGGCCGTGCGGTTATACGCCCAGTGCTGCCTCAACGCCGGCGTCAGCCTCGTCAACTGTGTGCCGGTGTTCATCGTCTCCGACCCGGAGTGGGAGAAGCGCTTCCGGCAGCGGGGCATCCCCGTGGTGGGCGACGATGTCAAGTCCCAGGTGGGCGCCACCATCGTCCACCGGACGCTCACCCGCCTCTTTGAGAAGCGGGGCGTCAAGCTGCTGCGCACCTACCAGCTCAACACCGGCGGCAACACCGACTTTCTCAACATGAAGGAGCACGGCCGCCTCAAGTCCAAGAAGATCTCTAAGACCGAGGCGGTTCAGTCCCAACTGAAGGTTCCCCTGCCGGAGGAAAACATCCACATCGGGCCGAGCGACTACGTCCCCTGGCAGAACGACAACAAGGTCTGCTTCATCCGGATGGAGGGATTGGGCTTCGCGGGCGTCCCCCTCCATTTGGAACTGCGCCTCTCGGTGGAGGACTCGCCCAACAGCGGGGGCGTGGTCATCGACGCCATCCGCTTCTGCAAGCTGGCCCGGATCAAGGGCGACGCCGGGGCCCTGCTCCCCGTCTCGGCCTACCTCATGAAGCACCCGCCCGTCCAGATGCCCGACGGCGTGGCCCGGGACTGCCTGGACCGGTATCTGGAGGGGGAGGTCACCCTCGCCGAGCTCAACGCCGCCATCCGGAACGGGGGCGACTGCGGGAAGCCCCGGGCGGAAGTCACCACCCTCGGCTGAATCCCCCCGGGACACCGCTGGGCCAGAGGGGCGCTCCTCCCGCCCGCCGGCGCCCTCAAGAGCGAGAAAGCGGAGCGATGAAAGACTTCGAGGTGCACTTCTCTTTTTCAGGCGCGGTCGGGGTCCAGGCGGAGGATGAAGCGGAGGCCATGCGGCTGGTTCAACAGATTTCCCCCGAGGGCCTGCTCGGACGCGTCGATCCCGCGACCCTCGTGGTGCACGCGGCCACTGAAGTGGAGATCGGCGGGTCCGGCAACTGATCCCCGCAGGGTTCACGTCCCCGCCGGCCTTTCCCGGCGGCCCGCCGAGGAGAGGGAGGTCCGGCCTTCCCTGGGCATCCGGGAGGCGGAAGCCGGGGGCGCGCCCTCTACTCGCGGGGTGCTCTCATCCCCTTCACCCCGCTCGAATTCCGGCCCCCGGCGGGGGGATTTCCTCAACTCAGGGAGGGGTTCACCATGCCCGTTGCGCACATCACGCTCATCGAAGGCCGATCCAAAGAAACCAAGGCCAAGCTGGCCCAGGAAATCACCGAGAGCATCG
>JACPRG010000110.1 GCA_016190025.1 Candidatus Tectimicrobiota bacterium | reverse complement strand
GTCGAGACAGTTGGGCAGGGCGTTGGGCGTTTCCAGGGTGTCGGCCGAGGTCGTGATCCCGCGCTCCAGCATCTCGGCGCAGCCCAGAAGGGTCCCGTAGTAGGCGTCTTCCTGGGTGGCCGTTTCCTCTACCTTGCGCCACCACCAGCGGGTCAGGGCCGCCCCGTAATCCAGGGGGTCTATCCCTTCCATGGACAAATTCATGTAGCGGATGGTGAGCCCGAAGAGGTGATTGTGCACGTTGATGAGACCGGGAAGGATGACCCGCCCTTTGGCGTCTATGAAATCCTTGTCGGGGTGCCGCGCCCGAACCGCCTGGGCAGGGCCCAAATCCACGATCCTGTCCCTCTCGACGGCCACGGCCCCGTCTTCCAGAAGCGTGCCGGCGTCGTCCAGGGTCAAGACCACGCCGCCGGCCAAGACGCAGTTCGCCATCCGGGGGGCCTCCTTTGCGCCGGTCCACCGCCGCGGCCTCCCGTCGGACCGAACCCACAGCCCGCCTCGGCCTCGGCGACCCGACAACCGCGACACACAAAGCTCAGAAGCCGCGATCCCCTCGACGCCCAAAATCTAACCCGCCCCGGAAGAGATTGTCAACAAAAATTTTAAATGTTAATGCAATATGTACAAAAATTCTGTAAAATCGCTCTCGCGCTACTCGGGCCGTGAGAAGAGGAAAACGTCCGCGGGATGAAAGGAACGGCGATGGTAGAGGTCGTCTCGTTCTGTCAAAGGCTCCTTCGAGCCGAGGGGACTTCCGGGAAAGAGGGGCCGACCGCCGACGCGCTGCTGCAGGAGCTCCGCCGCCTCGGCTTCCAGGAGGTCCGGCGGGATGAATGGGGCAACGTCGCGGGCCGGGTCGGGCCTGACGCCGGACCCCGGCTTCTTTTCGCCGGTCACATGGACACGGTGCCGGCGGACGCCCGGACGTGGAGCGTCCCCCCCTACGGCGGGCAGGAGAAGGCGGGGCGGATCTACGGCCGAGGCGCCAGCGACATGAAGGGGGCGCTGGCGGCCATGGTCTACGCCGCGGGCTCGGTCCGGGGCGAACCTCTCCGAGGAAGCGTCTGGGTCACGGGGACCGTCTGCGAGGAGATCTTCGAGGGGGCCGGTCTGGGAAAGGTGGTGGAGGCGATCCGGCCCGACTGGGTGGTGATCGGGGAGTCCTCTGATCTGGCCGTCAACCGCGGCCAGCGGGGAAGGGCCGAGGTCTTCCTGGAAACGACGGGGGTCTCGGCCCATTCGGCTCACCCGCAGGCGGGGCGAAACGCGCTCAAAACGATGGTCCTCCTCCTGGCAGAGGTCGAGTCCATCCCGCTTCCCCGCTCGGATTTCCTCGGACCCGCCATCCTGGAGCCGACCGACATCATTTCGGAGCCTTACCCCGGCTTGTCCGTCCTCCCCAGCCGGTGCAGGGTCACCTTCGACCGGCGGCTTCTCGTGGGCGAGAGCGAACAAAGCGTCCTCTTCCCCATCCGGGAGGCCATCGAGCGCGTGCGCCAAATCCGGCCGGACCTCCAGGCGCGGACCGGTCTGGTGGAGGAGACGGTCAAGACCTACACAGGCCGGGACTTCACGCACCGCAAGTTCGCGCCCGCCTGGGAGATCCGGGAAGACCACCCGCTGGTCCAGGCCGCGTGCCGCGCACTGGAAGCCTGCGGACAAGCGGTCCGCATCGGCCATTACGACTTTTGCACCGACGGCTCGTACAGCGCCGGCGTCGCGGGAATTCCGACCGTCGGCCTCGGGCCTTCGCAGGAGACCCGGGCGCACGGGCGGGACGAATACATCCTCGTCTCCGAACTGTCGGCCGCCCTGGAGGTGTACCGGGCGCTCATCCGCCATCTTCTGACCTGAATCGAGGAGGGAGACCCGTCATGCCTTCGCCGCGTCTCGCGCTCTATCTGCAGGATGAACTGCCGATGCCCAAGGCCCTGGGGATCGTCCGCCTGGCCGAGGAGTGCGGATTCGAGGCCGTCTGGCAAGCCGAGTCCCGCCTTTCCCGGGATCCCACCGTCTGCATCGCGGCCTACGCCTCGACCACGCGGCGCATCGGGGTTGGAACCGCCGTCATGAACATGTGGACGCGCAACGTCGCCACGATGGCGCAGACGTTCGCGACCCTGGACGACATCGCCCCCGGGCGGGTCCGGCTCGGGCTCGGCGCGTGGTGGGAGCCCATGGCCTCGAACGTAGGCGTCCGGCGGGAGCGTCCCGTGGCCGCGATGAGGGAGATCGTCACCAGCCTTCAGCGGCTTTTCCGCATGGAGAAGGTCTCCTACGAGGGGATCCACGTCCGGGTGAGGAACCTTCAAATCGACACCCTGGAGGGGATCCCCCCGGCAAAGAAAATTCCCGTCCTGGTGGGCGCGACGGGAGACAAGATGCTGGAGATGGCCGGCGAGGTGGCGGACGGCGTCCTTTTGAATTATTTCGTCTCGACGGACTATAACCGAAACGCCCTGGCGCAAATCCGAAAGGGTTGCGCCAAGGCGGGACGAAGCGTCGAATCCGTCGACCGCCCCCAGCTGATCGTCTGCGCCTGCCATGAGAACCGCGACCGGGCGTTCGACGTCGCGCGGGGGCTGGTCACAAAATACCTGGGACATCAAGCCCACCTCGCCAGGGCCAGCGGAATCGACCCGGGGCTCTTGGATGAAATCCACTCCATCGTCGGCTGGCCGATTGACAAGTCCAAGGTGGACCGGGCGAAACGTCTTGTCCCGGATGACGTGGTTCAGAAGCTGACCGCGGCGGGGACGCCGGACGAGTGTTTTGACGCCTGCATGGCCTATCTAAAATCGGGCGCGACCGCCGCCATCGTCTATCCCGTCTGCGACGCGGAATTCACGGTCAAGGCCCTGGCGCAGAGGCGGTAGGCGTTAAGTCGGGTTCTTTCCCTGCATGCGGCCTGGCATTAGGAAGGATAACCTGCATGGGGTCGCCCGAAAGGCGCGGAGGAACGCAGCCGAGCCTCGGGCGAGGCGGAATTCCCCCTGACCCTGATTCAACCCTGGAGTTCCCCATCCGGGCCTGCCCCTCGAAAACAACCGCGACCGGCCAGGTTGACACCCTGCGGGCCGGACTCTATCTAGCTGAGAAATGGCGCTTTGCCGTCTCCCTCGGCGATCTTCCCGGAGGGCGAGCGCCCCTGACATCGAGCACGCCCGTTGGCCGATCTCTCCATTTACGTCCACTGGCCCTACTGCCCGAGCCGTTGTCATTACTGCGACTTCAACACCTATGCGGTGGGACGCGGAGCTCCCCGCCTGTTCGAAGACTACCTCGCGGCCCTCAAAGCGGAGCTGAGAGGCCGCCTGGGGGAGATCCCGACCGGCCCGGGGGGCGCATTCCCCCGGGTGCAGACCATCTTCTTCGGGGGCGGAACCCCTTCGCTCATCCCCCCGGAATCCGTCGCGCAGTGGATGGACCTTCTCCGGTCGCTCCTGCCCGTCGCCGAGGACGCCGAGGTCACGCTGGAAGCCAATCCCGGGACGGTGTCCACCGAGCGGCTGGAGGGTTTTGGCCGGGCCGGCGTCAACCGCCTCAGCCTGGGGGTCCAGTCGCTCCAGGATACAGAGCTCCGGTTCCTCGGCCGGCTCCACGACGCCGAGACGGCCCGAAAGGCGGTGCAGTGCGCCCGCCGCGCGGGCTTCGAGAATTTTTCTCTGGACCTCATCCACGGCCTCCCGAATCAAACCCTCCCGGAGTGGGGGGAAACCCTCGACGGGGCCTTGGAGATGCGCCCCCCTCACCTGTCGGCGTACGAGTTGACCCTTGAGCCCGGCACCCCCCTCGCCCGGCGTCTTTCCTTCACCTTGAGCGAAGAGCGGCTCGCCGAGATGCACTTGTGGACCCAGGAGCGGCTCTCCGCCGCCGGCTACGAGCATTACGAAACCTCCAACTACGCCCGACCCGGCTTCCGGTGCCGCCACAACCTCGTCTACTGGAGAGGCGGGGATTACCTGGGCCTCGGGGCGGGCGCCCACTCCTACCTGGGGGGGCTCCGGTCGAGAAACATCCGCCCGCCCGAGGCATACCAGGCGTCCGTCCGCGAGCGGGGCCACGCCGTCGAGGAAACCGAGCGGCTTGCGCCCCTCCGGGCGGCCGGAGAGGCGCTGATGATGGGGCTCAGGCTTCGGGAGGGCGTGGACCTGGCCGAGGTGGGGGAGCGGACCGGGTGCGCGCCCCTGGAGGCGTTCGCCGAAGTCTTCCCCGGTCTGGTGGAGGCCGGCTACCTGATCCGGGAAGGGAGCCGCATCCGGCTCACCGACGCTGGAAGGCTGGTGTCGGACGCCGTCGCCGAACAATTCCTCTGAAGCGCCGGCCGGGATGCGCTTTGCCCCGGATGGGCCCGTGGGCTATGATAGATGAGAAGTGGAATAGACCGAGACCTTTCTCCCGGACTCTTTGATCCTTCAGACTGCGAGGAGACGGACTGACATGCCCCACCGCAACGCGGCCATTCCCGAAAGAATCCTGCTGGGACCGGGTCCCAGCCTGGCCGACCCGCGCGTGCTTCGCGCCATGAACAACCCCATGGTGGGGTATCTGGACCCGGCCTATCTGGCCATCATGGACGAGGTGGCCGAGCATCTCCGGACCGTCTTCCAGACGCGCAACCGGGCCACGTTCCCCGTCCAGGGGACCGGCTTTTCGGGCATGGACTCCTGCTTCGGGACCCTCCTCGAGCCCGGGGACAAGGTCATCATCGCGGTCAACGGGTTTTTCGGGAGCCAGATGTGCGAGATGGCCGGACGTTACGGGGCCAAGGTCGTCCGGCTGGACCAGGAGTGGGGAAAGGCCTTCCAACCCGAAGTCATCGGCGAGGCCCTCCGGAAAAACCGGGACGCCAAGTTCCTGGCCATCGTCCACGCCGAGACCTCCGCGGGCGTCCTCCAGCCCCTGGAGGAGATCAGCCATCTGTGCCGCGAAAACGGGGTCCTCCTCCTTGTGGACGCGGTGACTTCCCTGGGGGGGGTCGAGCTGGCCGTGGACGACTGGGGGATCGACATCTGCTACAGCGGATCCCAGAAGTGCCTCGGGGCGCCGCCCGGCATGGCCCCGGTGACGCTGAGCGACCGGGCGCTGGGCGTGATCGCGGAGCGCAAGACCCGTCCCGCCTCTTACTACCTGGACCTCTCCCTGATCAAAGAATACTGGGGCGAGTCGCACACCTACCACCACACGGGTCCGATGGCCATGGTGTACGCCATGCGCGAGGCCCTGCGGATCGTGACCGAGGAGGGGTTGCAGGCGCGCTGGGTGCGGCACCGCCTCAACAGCGCCGCGCTGTGCGCGGGGCTGGAGGCCCTGGGCTTCGAGCTCCACGCGGACCCGGTGCACCGCCTGCCGACCCTGACCACGGTCCGGATCCCCCAGGGAATGGACGACGCCAAAACGCGCAGCCGGCTGCTCAACGAATTCAACATCGAGATCGGCGGCGGGCTCGGACACCTCAAGGGGAAGATGTGGCGGATCGGCCTGATGGGCTACGCCTCCAACCGGCGGAACGTCCTGTACCTGCTCTCCGCCCTGGAGGCGGTGTGCGCCGAGGCGGGGCGCCGCCCCTCGCGCCCTGGGGCGGGCGTGACGGCCGCCCAGGTGTTCTACCTGAATCCGGACGGAAAGTGAGGGACCCATGTTCGGCATCGGCATGACCGAATTGCTCGTCATCCTGATCATCGTCCTGGTGATCTTCGGCGCCCGCAGGCTGCCGGAGATCGGAGCCGGCCTGGGAAAAGGAATCAAGAGCTTCAAATCGGGCATATCCGGCAAAGAGGAAGAGAAAGAGGAGCCCCCGCTGATCCAGAAATCCTCGGAGGAAGGCGGGGAACAGAAAAAAGCCTAGCCCGTTGTGGGCCTGGAGGTCCAAGCCTCCGCGCAGGGAACTGAACACGGGCCTCCTCTCCTCGAAGCCGTTTCTGGAGGTCCCATGAAGGGCTTCTTCAAAGTGGCCTCGCCCGCAGAGGTGCTGGCCATCATCGCGCAGTTCGAACCCCTGTCCCCGGAAACCCTCCCCACCGCTGATGCCCTGGGCCGCGTTCTGGCGGAAGACATCCGCTCGCCCGTGGACTTGCCGGACTTCGACCGGGCCACCATGGACGGCTTCGCCGTGCGCGCCTCCGACACCACCGGCGCCAGCGAGTCGTCGGCGATCCAGTTCGAGTGGGTCGGCGAGGTCCGGATGGGGGAGGCGCCCGCCTTCCGGATCGGCCGCGGCCAGGCGGCCAAGATCCCTACGGGGGGAATGCTCCCCGAGGGGGCCGACGCCGTGGTGATGGACGAGTACGCCTCGCTCGCGGACCCCCAAACCGTGCAGATCGCGCGGGGCGCATCCCCCTGGGAGAGCGTGGTCCGCGTCGGACAGGACATCCGGCGGGGCGAAGTCCTCCTGCGGGCGGAGGACGCGCTCCGGCCCCAGGAGCTGGGGGCCCTGTGCGGCGTCGGGGTCACGCGCGTGTCCGTCCGGAGGAGACCGCGGGTCGCGATCCTCGCGACCGGCGACGAGGTGGTCGATCCCGCCGAGACGCCGAAGCCGGGACAGATCCGGGACATCAACCGCTTCACCCTCAGCGCCCTGACCGCCCAGGCGGGCGGCGTCCCGGTCCCTCTGGGGATCGTCCAGGACGATCCGGCGGCCCTCGGGAGCGTCGTCCGCAAGGCCCTCCAGGAAAACGACGTCGTCTTGATGTCGGGCGGAAGCTCGATGGGGCAGCGGGACCACAGTGTGGAGATCATCGACTCCCTGGGGGAGCCCGGCGTGCTCATCCACGGCGTGTCCATCAAGCCCGGCAAGCCGCTCATCGTGGGACGCGCCGGCGAAAAGGCCGTCATCGGCGTTCCGGGCCACCCCGTGTCCAACATGATGGTCTTTCAGGTGTTCCTCAAGCCCCTCCTGCACCGTCTGGAGGGAAGGCGCCCAAAGCCCCACGAGGACGGCTTCCGGACGGAGGCGCGGCTCGCCAGGAACATCCCCTCGGCCTCGGGCCGGGAGGACTACGTCCGCGTGAGGCTGGAGCGGACGGAGGACGGCTTCGTCGCCCACCCCGTGCTGGGCAGCTCGAGCATGATCTCCACCCTGGTGAAAGCCGACGGATTCATCATCATCGGGGTGGACAGCGAGGGGATCGCACAGGGAGAGCGCGTCCGCGTCCACTCTTTTTAAAGGGAGAAACGCGTTTGCAGCCCCGTTCTGTCGAACCCGCCCGCGCCCCCGGGCAACCCCCTCGCCGGCCGGTGAGGGAGGGGAGATCCCGGCCTCCCGCCGGAAGCCGCCCCGGGCGGTTCGCTTACGAGGAGTTTCGTGGATGAAAACCAAGCGCAAGATGTACCTGGAGCGACGGCCCCTGGAGGAGGTCCTCCCCGCCTTTCTGAACGCCGTCCGCGCGCCCGATCCCATCCCCACGGAGAGAGTCCCCGTCCCCGACTCCCTGGGGCGGATCACCGGGGAGCCCATCGCGGCCGAGGTCTCCTCGCCCCACTACCACGCGGCGGCCATGGACGGCGTGGCCGTCGCGGCGGAGGAGACGGCGGGGGCGAGCGAGAGCCACCCGCTTCGGCTCCGCCTTGGCCCGAAGGTCGCCTACGTGGACACGGGCGACCCCCTGCCGGAGGGGACCGACGCGGTCGTCATCATCGAAAACGTCCAGCCCCTGGAGGAGGAGACCCTCGATATCCTCTCCGGCGTGCGTCCGTGGCAGAACGTCCGGGCTCTGGGGGAGGACCTGGTCGCCTCCCAGCTCATCCTGCCCCCGGGCCACCGGATCCGCCCCTACGACATCGGCGCCCTGCTCGCGGGCGGGCTGACCGAGGTCCCCGTGCGGCGCAGGCCGCGGGTCGTGATCCTCCCGACCGGGACCGAGCTCGTCCAGCCCGGAACGCCCCTCAAGCCCGGCGACATCATCGAGTTCAACTCCCGCATGCTGGGGGCCTTCATCCGCGAATGGGGCGGCGAGTGGGTCCCCCACCCCATCGTCCCCGACGACCCCGAGGCCCTGCTGGGAGCGGTCCGCAAGGCCCTGGCCGAAAACGACGTCGTGGTGGTGAACGCGGGGTCCTCCGCAGGGGAGGAAGACTACACGGTCCACGTCTTCGAGACAGTGGGGGAGGTGATCCAGCACGGCGTCGCCCTGGCCCCGGGCCAGCCCGCCATCTTCGCCCACGCGGAGGGGAAACCCCTGCTCGGCTGCCCCGGGTTCCCGGTCTCCGGCGTCGTCATCTTCCACGAGTTCGTCCGGCCGCTTCTGGGCAAGCTGCTGGGGACCGCGCCGCCCGCGGGGCCGCGGCTCCGGGCGGTGGTGGGCCGCAAGCTCCCCTCCCGGCTGGGCCTGCTGGAGCACGTGCGCGTCAAGGTCGGAAGGGTGGACGGGCGGGTCGTCGCCCTCCCCCTTCCGCGCGCCTCCTCCCTGACGACCTCCATGGCCGAAGCCGACGGGGTGGTGCGCATCCCCCGGAACTCCGAGGGCCTGGAAAAGGGCCGGGAGGTGGAGGTGGAGCTGTTCCGCGAGGCCGCCCAGATCGAACGGAACATCCTGCTGGCCGGAAGCCACGACCCGGCTCTCGACCTCCTCTCGGCGGCCCTGGCCGAGCGCGCCCCCGGAACCTCCCTCTCCAAGGCTCCCATGGGCAGCCTGGACGGCCTGCTGGCCCTGAAGGGATGCGAGGCGCACCTGGCGGGATGCCACCTCCTGGACCCCGGGACCGGAGCGTACAACTTCCCCACCCTCGCCAAGCATTTCCCCGCCGGGGAGGTCTCCCTCGTCAACTTCGTCTACCGGCGGCAGGGGCTGCTGGTGCCCTGCGGGAACCCGCGCGGCATCCGGGGGGTCGCCGACCTGACCCGCAAGGGCCTGCGGTTCGTCAACCGGCAGCGCGGCGCGGGCACCCGGGTCCTGCTGGACCACCGGCTGGCGGTTTTGGGGATCGACCCGGACTCTATCCAGGGCTATGACCGCGTGGTGTCCACCCACATGGCGGTGGCGGCGGCCGTGGCCAGCGGGGCGGCCGATGTGGGGCTGGGGGTGATGTCCGCCGCCGGCGCCCTGGGCCTGGACTTCGTGCCTATCGGCTGGGAGCGCTTCGACCTGGCCGTGCCCACGGCGTCCCTCGGGTCGCCCCTGCTGGCCCCTCTCTTCGAGATCCTCAAAACGCCGGCTTTCCGCCAGAGGATCCTTTCCTTGGGCGGGTATCAGACTCACCTCATGGGGGAGAGGCTGGAAAGCGATCCCGGCCCGCCCCCCGACGTGGAGTGACTCCGAAATGCGCGAGAGCAAGCTGCGGGCAACGGGAAAAACGCCGGGCCGGCCGCGCCTGGGACGCCGCCTGGCGACCGCCGTCGTCTGTGCGATCCTCCTTTTCCTTCCCGCCCTCCCCGGCCGAGCCGACCCGCAGGAGGAGCGCATGAAGGTCCGGGACGTGGTCCTCGACCCGCGCAGCCAGATGCCCGTGCTGGTCCTGGAGGACGCCCAGAGCGGGCGGAAGGTGCTCCCCCTCTGGATCGGCGTCTCGGAGGCCAACGCCATCCTGATGGCGCTCCGGGAGGTCGCCGTCCCCCGGCCCATGACGCACGACCTGCTGAAAAACCTCCTTCATGACCTGCAGGCGCGGGTCTTGCGGGTCCTCATCACCGACTTGCGGGAGAGCACCTTCATCGCCACCATCTACCTGCGCTCCGGGGAAAAGGACATCCGGGTGGACAGCCGGCCGAGCGACGCGGTGGCCCTGGCCCTTCGCACGGACGCCCCCATCTTCGTGAGCGCCGGGGTGTTGGCCCGGGCGGGGCAGATGCAGCCGGAGGGCAAGCCCCTCACGTCCGAGCTGGAGGCGTACGGCCTGAGCGTCCAGGAGATCACGCCGGAGCTCGTGCCGCACTTCCGAGGCGCCGCGCCCCGCTCCATCCTGATCACCGACGTCAGGCAGGGCAGCCAGGCCGAGCGCGACGGATTGAAGCGCGGGGACGTGATCCTCCACGTGGACGACGTCCAGGTTCGAGGGCTGGAGAGCTTCCTGGGCTTCCTGCGGGAAGCGGACGCCCGGAAAAGGGCGGTCCGGGTCGTCGTCCACCGCGGCGACGGGCGCGTGAATCTGACCCTCTCGCAAAAGAAGTAGACCGGGCGCTCCGGGACGGCGGCCGGAGAATCACCCGTCGGAACTGTCTTTTTTCGCGCACCCGAGGAAGCGGCACCGAGGCTCATGAACGTCCTTTTCGTCTGTACGGGCAACATGTGCCGAAGCCCCATGGCGGAGGCTTATCTGAAGATACTCCTGCAAAAGGGGGGCCGGTCCGACGTGGAGGTCACCTCCGCCGGCACGCACGCGCTGCCGGGGGCTCCCCCCCCGCCGGAGGCCGTCGCCACGGCGGCCCAAATCAGCCTCGACCTGGAGCATCACCGGGCGAGACCCCTCACCAGCGAAATGGTCGAACAGGCGGACGTCATCCTCGTCATGGCCCCCGAACACGCCGAGCACCTCGCCGCCCACTTCCCCGAAGCCGCCCGAAAGGTGGAGCTGCTTTCGCGCTACGCCCTCATCCCGAACGACGACGCCATCCCCGACCCCCTCGGGGGATCGGCTTTTCACTACCGCAGCGCCTACGCCCTCATCGCCGAGGTCGTGCAGGCCTTCTACGACCGGAGGGTGGCCAAGTCCCCGGCCCGGCAGGATCAGCCGGCGAGCCGCCTGCGGCCCCCGGGCGGCCGGAGGCGGGTGGACATCCTCGTCCCGGCGTCCTCCGCCAACCTGGGCCCGGGGTTCGACACCCTCGGCCTCGCCCTGACCCTGTACAACCGGGTGACGCTGGAGGAGGCCGAAGCGGATGAGGTCCACATCTCGGGGGAGGGCGCTCACGCGCTCCCGCGGGACGGATCGAACATCGTCCTCCAGGCCGTCGAAACCGCTTTCCACTCCGCCGGCGTCCCGCGCCCGCCGCTTCGGCTGACGCTGGAAAACGCCATCCCCCTGGCCCGCGGGCTGGGAAGCAGCGCGGCCGCGCGGGTCGGCGGACTGGTTGCGGCCCGAAAGTGGTGCGGCCTCTCCGACGACCCGCGCGCCGTGCTGAAACAGGCGGAAGCCCTCGAAGGCCACGCCGACAACGCCGCCCCCTCTCTCCTGGGGGGGTTGACCGTGGTGGCGGGAAGGGGGGACGCCCTCCGCTGGGCCCGCGCCGCCATTTCGGAAAAGACGCAGGTGTCGCTCGCGGTCCCGGAATTCGAGGTGGCCACCTCCGACGCCCGCAAGGCCCTTCCCAAGGAGATCCCCTACGCGGACGCCGTCTTCAACGTCCAGCGCACGGCGCTTCTGATGGCCGCCCTGGCGGCGGGCGAGGGCCGCCTGCTTTCAGCGGCCATGCAGGACCGGCTTCACCAGCCCCACCGCGCCCACCTGATGGGCCCCTTTCGCGCGGCTCTCGCCGCCGCCCGCAAGGCGGGAGCGGCGGGGGCCGCGCTGAGCGGAGCGGGCCCCACGGTCCTCGCCCTCTCCATCGCCGGGCAGGCGGACCCGGCGGCGATCGCGGAGGCCATGGCGGCGGTCTACCGGGAGAGGGGGATCGGGTGCAAGGCCCTGGTGCTGGGCATCGACACGCAGGGGACCCGCGCGGCGGGAGAAACGCGCGAAACCGCGTCATGACGGCCCGCACGTACGAATTCACCTTTTCCACGAAGGGCTTCGGCGACCCCCACGACATCACGGAGGGCGTCGCCCAGTGCGTCGCGGACTCGGGCGTCGAGACGGGGACCGCCACGGTGTTCGTCCCGGGATCGACCGCCGGCGTGACGACCATCGAGTTCGAGCCCGGCGTCCTCTCCGACCTGCGCGCCGCTCTGGAGCGGATGGCCCCGGAGGGGGCTCGCTACGCCCATGATTCCCGGTGGGGGGACGGCAACGGCTTCTCGCACGTCCGGGCCGCCCTGCTGGGACCCTCTCTCTCCGTCCCCTTCACAGGCAAAAGGCTCCTGCTGGGGACTTGGCAGCAGATCGTCCTTTTCGACTTCGACAACCGGCCGAGAAAACGGAGGGTGGTGGTCCAGGTGGTGGGATAGGGCGGTCCGGCGGGAGAAGCCCTCCGCGCGGCCGCCCGTCAGTCCGCCTGTTCGGCGATGACGCGGGCCGGCGCTCCGTCCGCTCCCTCCAGCAGAAGGGGAAAGGCGTAGAGCCGGACCCGGGGGCGGGTGATCCGATCCAGGCGGTTCAGGTTCGTGATGAGCGGCCTTCCCGCCGACAAGAACAGCTCGTGCACCGCCCAGTTGAAGGGGGTGTCCGCCGCCAGGTAGGGGACATCGCACTCCAACAGATAGGCCGCCGCTTCCCGGGAGACGGGGGGATAGGTTTGATAGTAGTCCTCCCGCCCGTGATGCTTCCCCCAGCCCGTTCGGATGATCACCACCTTCCCCCTCTCCACGTCCTTCGCCTCCATCTCCTCGCGGGTGATCTCCTCCCGCGCCTTCTTGCCGGCGAAATCGACGACCTGCGCCTCGGCGACCCAGAGCTCCAGGGGAAGCTCGTCGATGTTCTTCGCGCCCGCGTAGAAGTGAGAGGGGGCGTCGATGTGCGTCCCGGAATGCGTCCCCACCGTCAGCTTGTGGACCTGGCACTTGTTCTCCTCGTAGGAGGCGCAGGGAGAGAGGTCCGTCTTGGGATGCCAGGGCCAATAGACGGGAAGCCTGCTGTGGAGGGGATGCGTCAGATCGATCAGGGCCATCGTGATTCCTCCAGGCCCTTCCGTGGGAAGGGCCCCGGTTCCGGTGCGCGGGATCGCTTGGGAAAGGCGGCGCCGAGAGAGAAGCAGCCGCCCGCTTCCATGTCGTTCAGGCTCTCCCCATATAATAATCAGGATGGTGATATAATCTACATCGAAATTCCCGATAGGACCCGCGGAGGGAGCATCGATGGACATCCATCAGATGAGGCTCTTTTGCAGGATCGCCGAACTCAAAAGCTTCTCCCGCGCGGCCGAATCCGTCTCGCTGACCCAGCCGACGGCAAGCGGACACATCAAGAACATGGAGGAGGAGCTGGGGGTCCGCCTGTTCGACCGTCTCGGTCGGGCGGTGGTCCTGACGGAGGCGGGAAAGATCCTGTACGACTACGCCCAGCGGATCCTCGCGCTGCGCCAGGAGGCCGTGGAGGCCATGAAGGAGTTCGCGGGGGCCCATCGGGGGCCGTTGCGCCTGGGGGCCAGCAGCATCCCGGGCGACTACCTGCTCCCCCACGTCCTGGGAAGGTTCAAGCAGGCGCATCCGAACGTGGAGATCTCTTTAAAGATCGAAGACTCGGAGGTCATCTCGCAAATGGTGCTGGACGGCTTCGTGGACCTGGGGGTCGTCGGGGCGAAGATGGAGGACAATCACCTGGCCTACGAGGCGTTCGCGCGAGACGAGCTGGTTCTCATCGTCCCGCCCGATCATCCCTGGGCCGGCCGGTCCGCCGTCGCGGTGCAAGAGCTGAGAGGGAAACCCTTTCTGCAAAGAGAGCGGGGGTCGGGGACCCGCCGGATCATGATGGAGAGACTCTCCCCCCTGGGCCTGAGCCCGGAGGACCTGACGACCGTCGCGGAGCTGGGCAGCAACGAGGGCATCCGGGAAGCCGTCAAAGCGGGCATGGGCATTAGCATCCTCTCGCGGCTGGCCGTCTCCAGCGACCTGGGGGCCGGCCTGTTGAAAGAAATTCCCCTGGAAGGCGTGAACCTGGGCCGCGACCTTTACATCGTCCGGCACAAGTCAAGATACCAGCCGCCCGTCTGCAAGGTCTTCCAGGAGATCCTGAAGCAGCACGCCTAGACCGGGAGGGCCACCGCCGGCCGGCCGGAAAGGAAGCCGGCCCCTCCCTGGACGCCGGGAAGATGCCAGCTCCCCCCGAATCCCCGCCCGCCGCGATCTCCGTCATCATCCCCGTCCTGAACGAGGCGTCCATCCTCCAGGAATCCCTCCGGGCTCTCCCCTCCGACCCGAACGGCGGCGTCGAGGTGATCGTCGTGGACGGAGGAAGCCGGGACGGCACCCCCGAGCGGGCGCGCCCACACCGGGTGCTCGCGGCGCCGCGCGGCCGGGCCCGCCAGATGAACGCCGGGGCGAAGGCCGCCCGGGGAGAGATCCTCCTCTTCCTCCACGCGGACACGCGGCTCCCCCCGCGGGCGTTTCCCCTTATCCGGGAAACCCTGGCGGACCCGGGGTGCGTCGGCGGGGCTTTCCGCCACCGCCTCGATCGCCAAAAGGGCCTCTACCGCCTGATCTCCTTCATGTCCAACCTGAGGGCCCGCTGGCTGGGCGTCATCTACGGAGACCAGGGGCTCTTCGTGCGCCGGAGCGTCTTCGAGGCGCTGGGCGGCTTCCGGGAGATGGAGATCCTCGAAGACGGAGACCTTGCGCACCGTATGCGGAAGGCGGGAAGAGTGAAACTCCTCCACGCGCCTATTGTCACATCGGCGCGCCGGTGGGAGGCGATGGGCGCGTGGAGGGCCATCTTTTGGATGTGGGCCATCGCCCTGGGCTATCTGCTCGGCGTTCCTCCCTCCAGGCTCCGGCGGCTCTATCCCGACGTCCGGTGACGGGAGATCGATCCGGGTGGGGATTTCCTTGGCGGGGGGCTTCCCCCGGGAGCCCTTCGCCAAGCTCGGGGCGACCCAGGAGGAAAGCCCCCCAGAGGGAAAGAAGGGTCAAGGAAGGGCGGCAAGCTGAATCCCCAGCGAAGCCTGGATGCGGCGCAGGATGGTGTTCACCCGGATGACCCAGCCGAGCCTTTGCGAGCTCGTGAACGAACCCTGGGAGAGTCCCACCAGCTCGTAGTCGCCATCCCGGATGGCGATGACCGGCGCCCCGCTGTCGCCGGGGTTGAGGCCGTTGGAGACCATGAAGGCGTTCTCCGCGACGGAGTTCACCTGGGAGACGGCCTGGGGCGCCCTCAGCGAACTCACGATCCCCTCGCGGACGTTGATCCCGAAATTCATGGGGTTCCCGATGAGATAGACGAAATTCCCCACCTGGAGGTCGTCGCTGTTGCCGATGCGATACGGGAAAGACCTCAGGTGGATCTCCGCGGGAATGCGGAAAAGGGCCACGTCCACGTTCTTATCGACCACCAGCCGCTCCAGCGGGTAACTCCGGCCCGCGGGCTCCAGGTAGGTCCGCTCGTCCACCTTCGTGGCCCGCAGCGCCACCTCGCCGAAGGGCGTGGTGAGGGTCGCGTTCTCGACGGAAATGACGTGCTCCACCGTCAACAGATACTTTCCGAACAGCGCGACGCCCGTTCCCTTCAGGCTCAGGTTCAGGACTTTCCCCTCCTCCCCGAACCGGAACTTCACCTCTGTGTGGAGCGGGTACAGGGACTCGATGATCCGGGCCAGGTTCATGCGCTGCGGATTGACTAGGAAGGTGTTGTTGTCATAATGCCCGTCGCGCATGGAGGGCAACGGCGGGGATGGGACCGGCGGGGATGCGCTCTGGACGCCTGCGCACCCGACCACAAACCACGCAATGGCCGTCCAGATCGCCAACCGTTTCATCGGAGCTCTCCTCCAGAGGGAGATTTCCTCCCTTTCTCCCCTTATCGGCCGCACGGCGGAAAGGATGAGGAGAAAGCGGGGATCGCCCCATGGGCGGCCGGCGGTCTCTCACATCGGCGGACGCCGGAGGCCCGGCCCGGGGGGCGGGCCGGGGGGGATCAACTCCCCCCCTGCATTGCCCGGATCTCGCCTTCCTTCTTCCGCGGGCCCCGATGGGCCCATCTCCTTCTTCCACTTCATGGATTTAGACCGAGGATCCGGGGAAAAGGATTCGAGGGTCACGGCCGGGTGCAGCGAGAGGGGGGCCGCCCCGGAAAGGGAGGGCCCTTGAAAGAGGAAGGGGTGGAGACTGTCGGAGAGACGCCTACTGGCGCTTGAGAAGCTCCCGCTCTTTTTGGAAGATGCGCGCCACGATCTGGTCCCGGTTGGGCTCCGAGATGGCGGTGAAATGGATGGCGACCTCCCAGTACCGCTCCCCCTCGAGGCTCACGTATTCCTCCACGCGCTTGACCTCGGCGAGGCCCGGTATGGGGCCCACCCCGCGCCCCACCAGGTGGATCCGGAATTCCAGGAACGCGCCCGCATCGACAGACTGATCCGTCTGAAACCGCAGGCCGGAGCCGCTGATGTCCCGGACAGTTCCCGAGCGCTCCAGGGAAATTTCCTGCCGGCTCTGGATCATGAGCTCGATGAGCCGGTCCAGCTTGTGGCTGATATCCCGAAGACACTCGAGAGCCAGCGAATCAGGACCGCCCCCCTCCTGCGCCGCCCGCTTCCCCGCGCCCCCACCCGAGACGGGAGGAGAGAACGCATCGAACTCGAAATGCACCTTCCTGCGGCTGTGCTCCGAGGGGGAGATCGCCCGGAACCAAATGGGGAGCTCGTCGGCCTGGCGGACCATCTCTCTGCGCTGGGAAACGTTTTGCGGCGGGTTGACGCAGCGGACCCTCACCAAGCCCTGGGCGGATTCTTCCTGAATCTCGGCCTCCGTGAAAAGACCGCCGCCCTCGGGGCGAACGCCAATCCGGGACTCCCCTCCATTCAGCTGGCTCCACTTCGCCGGCCGGCGCAGGGTGAGAGAGGGCCCCGAGACGCGAAGGACCTTCGCGGTGTACTCCCGGGCGCCTTCTCCGTCTGAAATTCTGAGGTCGACGGTTTGCCCTTCCTGGAACCTTCCTGCCATTTTCGCTTCCCTTTTGGTCCGAAACGGGGCTCAACCTTCTGCCGTCAAAAGCAAGCAAAACGGATGCCACCCGTGAATCCGCGCGGGAGGCGCTTTTCGCGGGACGACTCTTCCCTCCCCGGCTGCGACGCCGCGGCGCCTCGCCCCCAAACGGGCCCCGGGGGAACCGGGCTCACAGGCCTCTCATTTCCGCCCGGAACGGCGGGTCTTTTCAGTGGACGGGCCCCGACATCGGACGGGCCGGCGAGAAAGCGTCAAGACTTTGACCGCCATGTTTCGCGTTCGCCGCAGCCATCGCGCCCACCTCGGTCACCCGAAAAGCCCGGACGATATCCCCATCGAACTGCACTCCTGCGTACTCCTCCAGGATCGACATCGCCCGGCGGGGACTCAGGGCCCGACGGTAGGGCCGGTGGGATGTCATGGCGTCAAAGGCGTCGGCCACGCTGAGGATTCGGGGAAGGAAGGGGATTTCACGCCCCGACAGATGGTCCGGGTACCCCTCGCCGTTCCACCATTCATGGTGATGGCGGACAACGGCGCGCTCGCCGGCCAGCAGGCACACCGGCCGGACGATCTGTTCGCCAAGGGCGGGATGCTGTCTCATGTTCTCGATCTCGTCGGCGTTCAGGCGGCCCGGCTTGAGCAGGACCGTGTCCTGGATGCCGACCTTTCCGATGTCGTGCAGGCGCCCGGCGAAGTCGAGCATCTCCCGCTCCTCGGGGCTGCACCCCAGGCGGTCGGCCATCATGAGGGCGTAGCGCGTGACGCGCAGAGAGTGGTCTTTCGTGTCGGGGTCCCGCGCCTCCAGGATGGAGACCAGAAGCTGGAGCGTCTCGGTCATGCCCTGGAAGATCTGGCGGTAGAGGAAGTTGTTCTCCAGCGCCAAAGCGGCCGTCCGGGCATAGGAAAGCAAGGCCTCCAGATCGGCTCTCAGGAAGGGGATCCCCGGCGGGCGCTCCGCCAGGAGGACCGCGAGAAGCTGGTTGCGGATCACCAGGGGGACGACCAGCCATCCCCCCGAGGGCCCGCTCTCCAGTCCCCCCAACTCCGCCGCCGGCGGCACACAAAGGCCCTCCGCCCCCAAGAGCTTCTCCCACTCCTTCCCGAGAAGCACAGGAGAGAAGATCTGCAGGTCCGGCATGTCGCCGTGGGCCGTCCGCAAGACCAGGTTTCCGGAGGACCGATCCAACAGGAAGAGGGACGCCTTACGCGCATCCACCAGATCCGCCGACCAGGCGGTCAGCTTCTGGAAGAACTCCTCGATCTCCCCCCCGTCGCCCAGCCTCGCCATCAGGGTCTCCAGGGACCGGAG
>JACPRG010000102.1 GCA_016190025.1 Candidatus Tectimicrobiota bacterium | reverse complement strand
GAGCACCACCTCCTCTGGCGGACGGAGGCATCCGACGTGAGGACGGTCCTGGTGGACGGGAAGGTCGTCATGGAGGAGCGGGCGATCCGGACCCTGGACGAGGCCGAGGCGCTTTCGCGCATCGACGCGGCCGCCCGGGCCTACATCCGCCGCGCCGGCAAGGAGGACCTCATCCCCGATTATGCGAAATAGCTGGTCCGCGGGTCCGATTGCGTGTTACTGTATCCCTGAAATGAAAAAGAGCGACCTGCCATTCGGATCCCAATTCTCGCCGGCCCAGATCGATCTCCACAGGCTTCTGGATCTCGTCGAGCGACACGAGGGCAACCGGCCCGCCCTCACAGAAGCGATCTATCGAGCGTTCTTCCCCTCCCGGCCCGCGAAGACGGGGACAGGCAAGGGAGGCGGGGGACTGGACTTGGCGGACAACACTGTCCTTTCGCTGGTTCAATACGGCATCCTGGAACGAGACCCGGACGACAAAGACGTGACACGGTTGACGGACTTCGGGCGAGAGCTTTGCGCATTGCGGGACAACCCGGAGGCTTTACGAGGCGCTGGCCCGCCATGTCTTGCTGCGTCTCAAGGGAATCGACCTCGTGGAGACCGCCGCGGATATGCTGCAAGGGGGCCGAAAAGTGACCGTGCCGGACATCGCCCTCAACCTCCGGGAACGCGGTGTGTACGTTCCAGAGGGCGGGACGCATATCAACTCGATGAAGCAGTGGCTCGACAAAGCCCGCTTGTTCTCGGACGGCTGGCGAATCGATCCAAAACGGTATGAAGAGCTGGTAGGCGCTTCCTCAAAAGAATTGGAAAGCCTTTCGGGATTGACGGAGCAACAAAAAGCGTTCGCCCGTGCGTTTGCGCGCCTCGGCGCATCGGAAATGCCGTCCAACAAGGTGGCGGAGTACGCCCGCCAGCTCTACGGCGTCCGCTTCTCCGCAAAGGGCCTGCCGCAAGAGGTGCTGTTCCCCCTCCGCGACGCGGGACTCTTGACGTGCGAGAAGACGACGGCCGGGCGCGGAGCAAAGCCCTATATCGTTCGGCCCACGGAGCGACTGCGCTCAGACGTGCTCGAACCGATCTTCGCCGCCCTGGAGTCCGCTGTTGGGGTGAAGTATCGGAAGCTCGTCCGAATGCCGCTTTCGGAGATCACAAGAGGTCTAACCTCGAAAAACACACACGAGAAGGGGCTCGCCCTGGAGGCCCTCGCCTTTCATCTCGCGCGGTTGATCGACCTTACCTTCGTCGGCTGGCGGCTCCGGAGCGCTCAGACGGCCGGGGCGGAGGTGGACGTGATCGTCGAGGGGACGCGCCTGATTTTCAGCCGGTGGCAGATGCAGTGCAAGAATGTTATACGGGTTACTTTGGAGGATGTTGCAAAGGAGGTAGGGATAGCCATCAGTCTCAAGTCAAATGTAATTATGGTTGTTTCCACCGGCCGCATCAGCGAGTCAGCCCGCCGCTTCGCACAAACCATCATGCGGGATACCAACTACAATATTATCCTGATTGATGGAACTGACTTGCAAGTGATCGGAGTGTCGCCGACAGAGATTACTTCGATTCTTCTCCGCGAGGCGAAGCGCGCCATGGAAATAAAACGTCTGGAACTCGAAAATGGGAATAGTTGATATGAATATCAAGATGGAACCATATTATAGAACGAACTTTGGCGCAGCCTATCTCGCCGACTCACTTGATTTCATGCGCGATCTCCCTCCAGATTCGATCAATCTCGTTCTTACGTCACCTCCATTCGCGCTAAAACGTAAGAAGCAATATGGCAATGTTGATCACAAGGAATATGTAGAGTGGCTCTATCCATTCGCAGGACAGATTCACCGGATTCTGAAAAGCGACGGCAGTTTTGTCCTTGATTTGGGCGGCACGTGGAACCGGGGTTACCCTACACGCTCTCTGTATCAGTATGAAGTGGCAATTCGCCTCACCCAGGAACTCTTTCATCTTGCGCAGGAGTTTTATTGGTATAACCCATCAAAGCTCCCGAGTCCTGCCGAGTGGGTTACGGTGCGCCGCGTGCGAGTAAAGGACGCTGTCAACACTGTGTGGTGGTTCTCTAAGACACCGAACCCGAATGCTGACAATCGGCGTGTGCTTACACCTTACAGTGATTCAATGAAGCAGCTTCTCGCGAACGGCTATAAGCCGAAGCTCCGCCCGTCGGGCTGGGACATCACCGGGAAGTTCTCGCGGCCTCACCCAGGGGCCATTCCCCCGAACCTTCTAATTATTGCTAATACCGAATCCAACAGCCAATACCTTCGACGTTGCCGGGCTAGTGGGATCAAACCGCACCCGGCCAGGTTCCCCGCCACGTTGCCGGAGTTTTTTGTGAAGTTTTTAACCCGGCCCGGAGACACTGTGCTCGATCCGTTCGCGGGGTCGAACGTCACCGGCCAGGTGTGCGAAAAACTGGAACGCGAGTGGATCGCCGTCGATCTCGTAGAGGAATACCTGAGGGGATCGCGTTTCCGGTTCGATGACCAATTGATCCTCCGCGAGACGCCGGCCCCTTACAAGGCCGGCGCGGGGAAGCGCAGGCGCAAGGCGTGAACCGCAAGGCGAGAGACTTCGCCCCCCGGTTCACACCTTAAGATAATTGAAGAGCGGCCGACCCTGATGTCTACCCGCCCTGCGGGCCGGGGCCCATCCCCTGGCGGCCCGGGTGGCCCCCCAGGAAGCCCCGCATCAGAAAGGGCGCGGCCTTTTTCCTCTGCTCGGGCGTCAGGACCTCGCGGATCTTGAAGAAAGTGTCGGTCCGGTGGCTGAGAAGCCGCTGGCGCGCCTGGCCGATCTGGCCGACCTTCTCCTCCACCTTCCCTTTGTCCACCTCGGCCTGCGTCAAAAGCTGTCTCAGCTCGATCCCGGCCACCCGGAGGTCCGCCCAGATCCGCACCGACGCCTTCCGGGACTCCAGGAAGATGCCCCGGATCTTTTCCACCTGGTCATCGGTGAGCTGAAGCTCGCTCTTCATGCGGGCAAAGGGGTCTCCCGATTTCCAGCCCCGGTGGGCGAGCCTCGGGTCTCCGTCCCCTCGCCGCTCCTCAAGGCGGGCGGGGGCGGGGGCCATGAGCCCGCCGAGAAAGACGGGGATGAGCGCCATCCACATCCATTTCCCGAATGCCCTCATGCTTCGTTCCTCCATCTGCGCGGACATAGAACCGCCGGGCCGTCGCCGTTCGGATGTTTCATCTTTTAGACGGGAGAGGTTCCAGAAGTCTCAGGGACGGGACGGCCGGCGCCTTGTCAGGACCGAGGGAAAGGGGCGTGCGGCGCGAAGAGAACGCGGGTCACAATCCAAGACAGGCCAAGGCGGCCGCTCAAGGGGAAGAAGACAGCCTGCGCAACAATTGCCTTCGATGGCGCTGCCGTTGCTCCTGATTCTCCTTCACAATCTCATCGAACTTCTTGACCTGATCCGAGTTCAGGGTCAATCGGATGCGGTCTCCCGATTTCGCCAAGACCCGGTCGACGTTCTCGTACCATCCTATCCGGAGATTGAGAAGCTCGCTCCGGGTCTCCCTGAGGATCGCCCGCATTTCGGACCTCTGCTTGTCCGAAAGGCCGAGCCGTTCCGACAGATGCTCGACGACGCGTGTGTACTTTCCTTGCCACCCGGAGGGGCGGAGGTAAAGCCGGTCCAGGAAGACCCCGCCCCCCAGGCCGAGGAGAAAGACGACGACGAGGGCCAGGAGGGCTTTCCACCTCATTCCCCGGCCGCTCCCACCCACCGATCCAGAATGGTGTCCGGCTCCTCATTCGGGGGGCCGGGCCTCGCGGACGGGTCGTCCGCCAGGGACGCGATGGAAAGGGCGGGTTCCCGGAGGCCGAGAGCGCTCCCGCTCCAGATCGCCGCCGCGCCGAGAAGCAGCAGGACAACCGCGAACACCGGAACGAGCCGCAGACCCACCCGGACCAAGGCCGAACTGAAAGACTCGGCGCGTTCCATCCACTTTTCGATCCCGGCTGCCACCCCCGGCCACATCGGCCCCGGCGGGGCGACCGCCGGCGCCGCCGCGAAGAACCGCCCCCAGAAGAGCTCCTCTTCCAGAAGCGCCCGGCAGCGGGGGCAAGCGCGGTGATGCGTCGCCACTTCCTCCGGCATCCGCTCCGGGGGAGCGGGGCCTTCCCGCTCCAGCCACGCTTCGAAGGTCTCACACTTCATGGCTTTTCCGTCCCAGCAGATCAGGAACGTAGGGCGAGAGGGCCTTGCGAAGCCTCTCCCGGGCCCGGGCGTGCCTGGATTTCACCGTTCCGACCGAACACCTCAGGATCCGGCTCACGTCCTGATAAGAAAACCCCTCCATGTCCTTGAGGGTCACGACGACCCTCATCCGCTCGGGCAGGCCTGCGACCGCCCGGCCGACCAGCGCCCGGAGCCCTTCCGAACGTCCGGGGGGGTCCCCCTCCTGCGAATCCGACGGGCGGAGAAGGCCGCGAAGGGCCTCCACGGACTCTTGGGACGCGACCTCATCAAGGGGAATCGTGCCCGGCTCCCTCCGCAGGGTGTCTCGGGACTGGTTCACGGCGATCCGGTAGACCCACGTGCCGAAGGACGCGTCCTCCCTGAACTTCTTCAGGGAAAAGTAGGCCTTCACGAACACCTCCTGCGCCACGTCCTCGATCCCCTCGTGCCCCTGACCGAGAATTCTGGCCACCAGCCGGTAGATCCGGGACTGGTATCGCTCCACCAAGAGGCGGTACGCCCCGGGATCGCCCTCTCGGGCCCGGCGGACCCACCCCCTCTCCTCCTCGGCTCTCGCCACAACGCCAACGCCTCTCCGACGCGTTCGACATTCCGGCGCCCCAAGACCCCGCCATGTTATCTCATATTTCCCCTCCATCTTCCCCTTTCTTTCGACGATCAGGGGTTCCACCCCGTTGCCGCCTCAACGTCAACCCCACCCTCTTCTCCCCGCGTCAGTAGACGGGCGGGAACGCCCTGGGGCCCCGCTTGGGCGGCAGGACCTTGGGGAGAAAGTCGTTGGTGTACAGGTCTTCGACCGGCGCCCCCCGCTTCACCTTGAGGGCCTTCGTCAGGACATCCCGGGTCTTGACCCACTTATCCCGCGTCATGTGCAGAAGCCCGAGCTTCTCCTGGGCCGCGGTCAGGATGGTGTCCAGGGCGAGGTCCCACACCTGCCGGTTCAGGGTCCGGTCGGCCGTCGGGTTGTGCTTGATGAACATGTCGGTCGCCTGATCCGGGCTTTGGATGGAAAAGGCCACCCCTCGGACGACCGCCTTGAGGAACCCCCGCACCATGGGGGCCCTCCCGCTCAGGACCTCGTCCTTGGCCGAGATGCCCAGGGCGTACACATCCAGGCCGTACTTGGCCAGCAGGATGTCCTTGACCTTTTTGCCCTGTTTTTCCGCCATGGCCTTGACGGCGGGATATTGCTGGACGAAGCCGGTGACGGCGTCGAACTTTCCGCCTACCAGGGCGGCCTCGCGGACGGCCCCATCCACGTTCACCACCTTGACCTTGGAAAGGTCGAAGCCCAGCATCTCCGCCAGCGCGGGCAAATGCTGAAGGGTCGCGTCCCCCGGAGGCGTGCCGAGCGTCCGCCCGACCAGGTCCTGGGGCCGGTTGATCCCGGAGCCCTCCAGCGTCCGGATGAGGTAAGGGGCCCGGTCATGCCACACCCCGACCATCTTCAGCCCCACCCCTTGGGCCCGGCCCAGGATCAGGGAGGCGGGGTCCGTCACGCCCAGGTCGTTGGTCCCGGCGGCGACTTTCTTGAACGCGTCGGCGCTCCCGTACCCCCGCTCCAGCTTGACCTGAAGCCCTTCCTCCCGGAAATAGCCCTTCTCCAAGGCGACAAAATAAGGGATGTCCCTGCCGTGGGGGACCCAGTTCAGGTTGAAGCTCACCCGTTCGGCCCCCCACGCCGCCGAGAAAAACAAAAAGAGCAGGCCGGCGGAAAAGAACTGAAGAGCGCCCCTCGTCTTCATGCCAATTCCCTCCTCTCGATTGCGCCCGAGGTTTTTGATTCGGGGTATTCTCTCACAGATCACGCCGTTCGCGGCGCCGGATCGGTCGGGACAGGGACGGGACGCGCCCCCTCACCCCTCTTCCAGCGGCAAGACCTGGAGGACCCCGGGCCTGAGGAAGGCCACGCCGAACCGCCGGACCGGCAGCCCCAGGGCCTCCGACACGGCGCGGGCGTAAAGCTCCCCCTGGCGCCTGTACCGCTCAACGCGCCCATACGCCTCGGATCGCTCCACCCGGTCGGTCTTGTAATCGACGACCAGAACCCCCTCGGCGTCCTCGATGACCAGGTCCGCGTAGCCCTCGGCCGACCCGGCGTACTCATCCTCCCCCTTCATGGGCAGCAAACAGGGCACCTCGCGGCCCAGGACGCGGAACGGCTGGATCTTCTCCTTGAAGTCGGCCGATTGGATGAACCCCTCGACGATCCCTCTCACCTCCCGCCGGATTCGCTCTTCCTCCCCCGGGAGGTCCGGGAAAAGCCCCTCCACCGAAACCCGGACGACCTCCTCGAGGCCCTTGGCGGGCGCCTTCAGGTCGATCCTCTCCATGACGTCGTGCACGGCGCTCCCGACCTGGCGCGGCCACTCGCGCGGCGGGGCCTCGGCGGCATCGGCTTCGCCAGCTCCGCCCTCCTCATCGCCGAGATCCGAGGGACGGGCGTCCAGACGCTCGCCCCGAATCCGCTCCGCCCTCTCCTTTCGCGCCCGCCAGGCCGCCTCCAGGTCCTCGGGGACGGCCGCCCCTGGGCCGGACCCCTCCGGCGCGGCCCCCTGGGGCGGAGACGTCACGAAGACCCGCTCGATCCTTGCCCCCCCCATCTCCCCCCCCATCGGCGGCCACCGGGCGCCCTCCTCCCGCGCGTCCGCCCCGAGGGCCTCGTTCAGGTAACCCAGAAAGCCCTCGGCGCCCGCCATCCTCCCGTTCTCGTGCCGCACCGCGGCAGAAAAAAGCAAGCGCTCGCGGGCGCGCGTCGCCGCCACGTAGAGGAGCCGCCGCTCTTCCGCGTCCGCCAGGGCGTCCGCCCGGTCCTCCGCCCACACCGCGCCCGGCGTCCGGATCGAGCCCGCCCGCAGGTCCCACGTCCCCGTGGACCAGTCCCGGCGGAGCCGGACGGCCTCCCCCGGCCTGCGCGACCCCGCGTGCAGGCCCGCGAGGACGACCACGGGGAACTCCAGCCCCTTCGCCTTGTGAACGGTGAGGAGCTTGACGGCGTTGAGGTCCTCCTCCGCGAGGGGACTCTCGCCCTCGTCCCGGATCTCCCGCCCCTGGCTGCGCAGCCAGTCCACGAGGCCGGCGAACCCGACGCCGAGGCTTTGCTCCCGGCCGAGCGCCAGGGACCGGACTTTCAGGACGTTGTTCCGCCCCTGCTCCCCGGCCAGGAGGGCAGCGGACTCCAGAACGGGGAAAGCGGAAAGGACCCGGTCCAGGGCCTCCGAGACGGGAAGGCGGCGGATCTCCGCGCGAACCCGCTCCAGCCTCTCCCCGAGAGAGGGAGCCTTGGGGAGAGGAAGCCCCTGCGCCCACGCGTAGAGCTCCTTGTCGTTGAGTCCGCCGATGGGGGAGCGCAGCACGCCCGCCCAGGCGAGCCGGTCCTCCGGGTAGGCGAGGGCGGCGAGGAGGTTGAGGAAGTCGGTGACCTCCTGCGTCTCGAAAAAGCCGCGCCCCGCCTCGACGACGTGGGGGACGCCCTGCGCGCGCAGGGCGTCCACGTACGCGCCCACGCCCGTCATCTTCCGGAACAAAAGGGCCACGTCGCCGAATTCCGCGAACTTTTTCCCGCGCTCCCGGTCGGGAACCTCCGCCTGCCCCACCAAGTCCTCGCGGATCCACCGGGCGATCTCTCGCGCCTCCCCTTCGGCGGCCTCGCCGGAGTTCCAGGTCCCGTCCCCCTCCGGGCGCACGACGCGGACCTCCACCTTCTGCGATTCCAGGCTCGCCGGCCCGCCGGGGCGGGGCTCCGCGGGGACGTAGTCGGGCTGAATCCTCTCCTCCCCCCGAATCAGACGCCCGAAGATCCCGTTCACCGCGCTCACGACGCGGTCGTGGCTTCGGAAGTTGACGCGCAACTGGAGGGGTTTTTCCTGGAGGACGTCGCGGAGAAGGACGTGATAGGCCTCGATGTCGGCCCCCCGGAAGGAATAGATGGACTGCTTGGGGTCGCCCACGACGAAGAGTTTTCCTCCTTCCAGCCGGACGTCGCGCCACTCCCGGGCCTCCGTCCCCCGCGCCTCCGCCAGATACAGGACGATCTCGTACTGGATGGGGTCGGTGTCCTGGAACTCGTCCACCAGCAGGTGCCGGAAGCGCTCTTTCAGCCGGCGGCGGATCTCCGGGCGGTCCCGGAGGAGATCCCGGGCGCGGACCAGCAAGGCGTCGAAGTGCAGGTAGCCGGACCGGACGAACTCCTCCCGGAACGCCCGGGCGAAGGGGAAAACCGCCTCCAGGGCGTCGCGGAGGGCCCCGCGGTCCAGGGAGGCGAGCCCCCGGGCCAGGGTGATGACCCGCTTGCAGGCCGCGTAGACCTTCTCCGGGATGCCCTTGACATTGTTCGGCATGCCGCTTTGAATCCTGGCCGCCAGCTTCCGGATCGCCTCCTCCGGCTCTCGCCGGTGGAACGCCTCGAGGACCTCAACCGCTTTCCGGGTCCAGTCCTCGATCTTCCGATTCTTCTCGAACCCCCTCGCCAACTCCCTCGCGGCGGCGACCTCCCCCTCCAGCCAGCCGGGCGGCGCCTCGAAGATCGTCCCCTCCGCCGGGGCGCGCTCCAGGTCCTCCATCAAGTCCTCCAGGGGGATCAGCTCCGAGCACATCCGCTTCGCCAGATCCTGCAGCGCGGGGAGATCGAACCGGCGGAGCGCTCTCCGCCAAAGGGCCTCGCGGGGCGCGCCCTCCGCCAGCTCTCCGGCCAGCCACTCCTCCCAGCGCCGGGCGAGGCTCTCCTCGAAGACAGTCCCGTCGTCCTCCCGGAAATACGGGTCCACGCCCGCCTGGAGGGGATAGAGCCGCAGGAGCCGGGCGGCGAAGCCGTGGTACGTGGAGATGGGAGCCAGCTCGAGGTCCCGAAGGGTGCGGCGCGCGAGGGCGCCCATTTCTCCGTGCGTCCACCCGTAGCGGCCGGCGAGGTCCCAGTACATCCGGGCCGGGACTCCGTCACTTCCCGGAGGAGGCCCCCCCCGGCCCGCCCAAGCCAGGAACTTTTCCAGACAGGCCCGCAGGCGCTCGGCCATCTCCCCGGCCGCGCGGTTCGTGAAGGTGAGGGCGACGCACTGGGCCGGATGGGCCGGGTCCTCCCGCCGGAAGAAGAGGTTCAGGAGGCGCTCGGTGAGAAGGGTCGTCTTGCCGGTGCCGGCCCCCGCCGTGACGACGACGTTTCGGTCGAAGGTGGTGGCGGCCCGCAGCCGGTCCCCGGCGTCAGCGAGGGGGGCGCCGGCGGCTAGCGGCTCTCGGGCTTCGGAGGCCATCGTTTCTCTCGGAGGGTTTCCACGCCATGCGTCCGCGGGTCCGCCTTCCGGCGGTACCGGGTCGGCCGGTGGTTCTTCCGGCAGAGGACTTGATAGGGACACCGGCGGCAATAGCCGAACTCGCCCTCGTCGGGGACGATGTAGAACTCCCCGTCCCGGACGCCCTTGAGGAGCCGGGCGAGCGTGTCGCCCATCTCCCCCGCCCAGGGGGTTTCCCACGCACCGAGCGAGAAGACGTGCCGGCGCTCGGCATCCTCCGGCCAGTTCCGGGCCAGAAAGTGAAGCTCCGCGCTCGTCCTCGCCCCCCGCTCCCGGTGTCTCGCCAAAAGCACATAGAAGGCCGGCTGCAACCTTTTCCCCTGGAGGGCGGCCTCTTCCAGGTTTTTCTTGGGGGGGGTTCTCCCGAGGGTGAACTTGTAGTCCACGACGCGCAGTTCGGTTCCGGCTTGGCCCTCGCGCCGGTCCATGCGGTCCAACCGCCCCCGGATCTTCGCGCCCCTCAGGATGGAAGGCGCGCCGGGGATCTCCGGCAGCTCCGCCTCCCCCCGTTCCTCGAAGGCCGCGGGGCGGAAACCGCTCTCCTCCAGGCGCCGGGTTTCCTCGTGGATGTACGCCTCCGCCAGCGCCCGCAGGGTCTCGCGCGTCTCCCGCCAAAGAAGCGGATAGCCGACGGGGCTCGTCTTCTCGTACTCGGAAAGCGCGGACTCGACGAGCCGGGAGGCGTCCTCCGCGGCTTTTGGGCGCTGGGGACTCCACCTGGGGAAAAAGCGCTGGAAGATCTCGTGCAGGAGGTTGCCGAGGTCGGCCGCCTCCGGGACCGGAACCTCCTCCGGCTCCTCGAACTCCTCCAGGCCGAGGACGCGGCTCGCGAAGAAACGGAACGGACACTGGGCGTAGGTCTCCAGCGCAGTCGGCGACCAGCCTTTTTCCCGCAGCTCGGCCCACAGGGCCGGGAGCTTCCCCGTCACGCCGTCCCGGTCCGTCAGGGAGGGACCGATGCGCCTGAGGCGATCCCCGGCCTCGAAACAGCGGCCGAGAACCCCCGGCTCGAGCCCGCGCGCGGCGCACAGGGTCTCGGGGTCCCGGCCCCGGAGGAAGAGCCGCGCCGTCCACTCGGCCGGCGTCCAGAAGAGGTCGGAAAACGTCCTCTTCTCGAACCGCTCCTCCAGCGTCCGCGGGACGTGGCAGGTGTCGGGCAGGTCTCCCTCTTCCCGCCCGAGGGCGCGCGCGAGCTCGTGAAGGAACCAGGAGCGGACCAGCGGCTTGCCGTCCTCCCCGGACCGCTGCCAGGTCAGCGTGAGGCGCTCCCGCGCCGAGGCCAGCGCCAGCGTGAACAGGAGCCGCTCCTCTTCGAGGCCGGCCGCCTTCTTCAAAAGACGAACGCCGTGCGCCTCGGCGATCCGCCCGCGGGCCGCGTCGCCGAGGAACGGGTCCTCGCCCGCCCGCCAGGGCCAGACCCCCTCCTGGAGTCCCATCACCGCCAGGCAGGAAAAGCCCTTCCCCCGGGCGTCCATGGCGCCCAGGACCTCCACCGCGGGGTGATGGGGATCTCGCACGGGAACCCCGCGCGCCCGGAGGTGCTCGTCGAGGGCCGAGAGGAAGGCCGCCCGGTCGGTCTCCCCCTCCAGGCGCTCCCGCGCCCGAAGCCGGTCCAGGATGTCTTCCAGGATCTCCCAGGGCGACGCGATTCCCGCATCCCCGCCGGGGGCGCCCGAAAGGTCGAGAACCCGCCGGGCCAACGCGCGGTAGGCCTCGACCATCGCCCGCCAGGCGCCCCGCCTGGGGAACCCCCGGGCGGCCCCGGTCAGGACGCGCAAGTGACCCTGGAAGGCCCGGACCTCGCCCTCGACCCGCGGGGAGGGACTCTCCTCTCCGGCCTTCCGGGCCAGCTCCCCCGCTGGCAGTCGGGCGATCTTCTCCCAGTCCCCGATGCCTTGACCGAGGCTGAGACGCCGGACCCAACGCCGGGCCGTCTCCCCCATGCCTCCCCCCTTCACGTCCCCCCCCTCGCCCCCGGCGCGGAAAAAGGGGGACGTCAGGATCTCCAGGACATCGGGCCTTTGGAAGTCCTCCGCCAGGACCCGGTTCAGCGCGGCGGCCGCCTTCGCCCAGGGAAGCCGGGAGAGCGGCCGGGCTTCGGGCGTTCGGAAGGGGATCGCGTGGGCGTCGAACACGGGCGAAAGGAAAGGCAGATAGGGGGAGAGGTGTCTCGCGACGACGCCGATCTCGTGAAAGGAGAACCCTTCCTCCTCCGTCCAGCGGAGGACCTCCTTGGCGGCGATTTCGATCTCCGCCTCGGGCCCGGAGGCGGTGAAGGACCGCAGCGCCCGCCCCCGACTGCTCCTTTCGGGGGCCGGCCAGGGGAGAGACTCGCGGGCGGCCCCGGCCTCCTCCTCGAAGAGCCGGCCCAGCGCCGGCTGGAGAAAAGGGACCGGCTCTCCGGCGGCCGGCCCGGAGGATTTGGGCGACGGGGGCGGCACTGAGGGCCCGTCCACCGCGGGGCGGACCTCCGCCTCGGGGAAACGGCCCCTCAGCGCCCGGAGAAAATCATCGGCGAACGCGTACGCCCGGCGGCCCGGCGCGCACGGGAGGAACACCGTCGTCGGACAGAGGGAGGCGACCCTCGCCAGGAGGTCGATCTGAATCTGCGTCATGTCGTAAAAGCCGTAGTACGCCACGCGCTCCAGGGAGCGGAGAAACCCCGATTCCTCCGCGCGCCCGACGGCCGCCTCCACCGGGTCGCTCGTGGTCTCCAGGCCGAGCGCCTCCCGCTTTTCCTGATACAGGACGTGAAGCCGCAAGACAGGATCGGCGGCCCTTGCGTCCGCGGGGACCCTGGACTCCTCCAGCTCCCGCAGCGTCCGGCAAAGGGCGTCGGCCCCGCCCGCCGTGCGGACGAGCCGCTTCCACTCCGCCGGAAAGTCCCCTTCCAGGACCAGCCGCCGGACCAGCTCCGCCAGGAGCAGGTCGTCCGCCCGTCCGGGTGGCCGCCCGGCGGAGGCCCGGACGACCCTCTCGGCGAGACTTTGGGCGACGAGGAGGTGAACCCCGGCCAGCCTCATCCTCCACCGGAGCGTGATGAGGCGCTTGAGGCGGAGGGAAAGCTCGGACGAAGGCGCGACAAGGGCGAAGGAGGGAAGGGCGGCCCTCCCTCGCCGGGGTGCGGCCCAGCGTTCCAGGTGAGCCCGCAGCGACGCCTCGAGATCGGGATGGAAAGGGCCGGTGAGGATGTGGAGAGCGGGGGTCGCTCGGTCGGTCATGGGGGGTCTTTCGGCCGTTCCGCCTATCGCGTCATTGGCCATCGCCTCATCCGAGCCACCACAAGAGAAGGGACTGGGCGCACCCGATCAGGAATCCCAGGACCCCCCCGGACGCCGTGATGAACCGGAGCTGCCCGCCCGAGACGCGGTACACCAGGCCCTCCAGCTCGGCCAGGTCCAGGCGGTCCAGCCTCTGCGCCACGGCCCCTTGGATGTCCAGGCTCTCCGCCACGAGGTGAGCGCGCTCCTCGAAGAAGGCGTCCATCTGCTTCACCACCTCCCGGGACAGGAGCAGCTTGATCTGGTAGGTGAGAGACTCGGGAAGGGGAAGAGGCTTCAGCCTCTCGTCCACCTTTGCGTCGATGGCGCGCACGACCTGCCGCCGCAGGGACGACCCCTTCAGCAGGTCCACCAGGTCGCGCCCCGAGAGCAGCTCCTGCTCGATGGACTCCGCGACGGCCCCGGCGATCTTCCCGCGCTCGCGGGGGATCAGGCCCGGCGTGAAGGGGAGGACGCGCCCCAGCAGCCGGACCTCCCGGCGGGGATGAAACAGCATCCAGATAGCCAGGCGGTTGGTCCCGTACCCGACGGCCGCGCCCACCAGGGGGGGAAGCCAGAGGCCGACGCCGAGGGTCTCAACGGGCATCCGGCGGGTCGTCCCGGGCGGAGAGGAACTTTTCCCGGAGGGCCTCCAGGTCTTTCCGGTAGGTCTCCTCCGAGATGGCGCCGGATTCCCACTCCAGTTGGAGCGTCCGGGCCTCCCGCTCGAATCCCTCCGAATCCGCGACCCCGGCGGCTAAACCCTCCTCCCCCGGGCGGAAATACCGGATGGCCGCCAGTCCCAGGGCGAAGGTGGAGCCGAAAGCGGAGGCGGCCCCGGCGGCGCACCCGACGGCCGGAACGACCCTCGCGGCCGCCCGGGCGACCAGACGGCCGAGGTAGCGCAGGGCCGCGGCGCCGCCCAAAAGGCCCGCCAGGTCCCTGGCCTCGCGCAGCCCCAGGGGCCGGCCGAAGGCCTCCGACACCTCGACGAGCATCCTGGCCTGAAGGGCGGGGACGCCCACGAATCCGCCCAGCGGAACGGGGAACGCCGCGGCGGCCGCGGCGGAGACGGCCGCCCGGCGGACGACCCGCCGGGCCTCTTTTTCCGCGCGGCCCGCGCCCCCGCTATCAGGCCCTTGCCCGCGGCTTGGATCGCCCCGCTCTTCCACGAGAGAGTCTCCCGACCGCCTCTTCGACGACGCGCCGGACTTCTTCCGCACCGGGGAATGCCCCCTCGCCCCCCGCAGGGGGGAGACCCAGGCAGAGGAAATACTCGATGTTACCCTTGGCCCCGGTGATGGGCGACGCGGTCAACCCGGCGACGCGAAGGCCCCTGTCCCGGCAAAACCCGATGAGGCCCGACAGGACCTCCAGATGCTTCGCCGGGTCCCGGACCAATCCGCCCTTCTCCACCCGCCCCTTGCCGACCTCGAACTGGGGCTTGACCAGGGCGAGGATCCACCCGGGGGGCTTCAGGACAGCCGCGACGGGCGGAAGGGCCAGCCGCAAGGAGATGAACGAGACGTCCACCGCCGCCAAGTCGGGGGCCTCGGGGAGGTCCTCGGGAACCAGGTCCCGCACGTTCTTCCCCTCCAGGACGACGACGCGGGGGTCGGTCCTCAGGCGCCAGTCGAGCTGTCCCCGCCCCACGTCCAGGGCGATGACACGGGCCGCCCCGGCCTCCAGGAGGCAGTGGGTGAAGCCGCCGGTTGAAGCGCCCGCGTCCAGGCAGACAAGCCCCTCCGCCCGCAGGCCGAACGCCTCCAGGGCGTGGGCCAGCTTGAGCCCTCCGCGGCTGACGTAAGGATTGGGATCGCGAAGGACGCGGATTTCGGCGTCGGCGCCCACGGCGGAGCCGGGCTTCAGGTCCCGGCGGTCTTCCACCTCGACGGCGCCGGCCAGGATCAGCGCCCGGGCGCGCTCGCGGCTCGGCGCGAGGCCTCTTTCAACGAGGAGGCTATCGAGCCGCTGCTTTCTCCCCATCCAGCGCCATCCGGGCGAGGTCGGGTTGGTCTCGGGTGAACTGGGCGTTGTGGAGGAAGCTCCGGGCGGATTCGGCGATGCTCTCCGCGTCCAGGCCGACGAGCTTGCGGAGGATCTTGAGGGCGCCGTGGGGCACGAAGGCGTCGGGGATCCCCAGCCGCAGCACCCGGGTGTCTCGCAGGAGACCGCGGTCCGCCAGGCACTCCAGGACGGCGCTCCCGAACCCGCCGTACAGGGTGTTGTCCTCCAGCGTGACGAGTCGGTGCGCGTCGCGCGCCATGCGCTCGATGAGCCCGGCGTCCACGGGCTTGGCGAACCGCATGTTCACCACCGCCGCCTCGATCCCCTCCAGGGACAAGGCCTCCGCCGCCTTCAACGCAGGATGGACGGTGTTGCCGATGGCCAGGAAGGCGAGGTCGTCCCCCTCCCGGAGGACCTGCCCCTTTCCGATCTCCAGGAGGCGGAGCTCTTCGTCCATGGGGACGCCCTCCCCGGAGCCCCGGGGATAGCGGACGGCGGCCGGCCCGAGGTGCTCGATGGCCGTCTTCAGCATGTGCTGAAGCTCGTTCTCGTCCATGGGGGCCATGATGACCATGTGGGGGAATGCCCGGAGGTACGTCAGGTCGAAGACGCCGTGATGCGTCGGGCCGTCCTCGCCGACGACCCCGCCCCGGTCCAGGGCGAACGTCACGGGCAGGTTCTGGAGGCAGACGTCGTGGAAGATCTGGTCGTAGGCCCTCTGGAGGAACGTGGAGTAGATGGCGGCGACGGGCCTCATCCCCGCCGAGGCGAGCCCCGCAGAGAAGGCCACGCCGTGCTGCTCGGCGATGCCCACGTCATAGAACCGGTCCGGGAAGGCCTGCTGGAACTTGTCGAGCCCCGTCCCGTCGGGCATGGCGGCGGTGATGCCGATGTTGCGGTCGTCCTCCCGGGCCAGGCGGATGAGGGTGTCGGCGAAGACGCCGGTGTAGCTGGGCGGGGAGGCAGCTTTGGGGGCGTTGGCGGCCTTGGCGGCGCCCGCGTCCTTTTTGCTGACCTTGTTGGCCGCGGGCTCAGGCTTTTTCGGGGAGACGCCGTGGTACTTGACGCGGTTTTCCTCGGCCGGCGGGTATCCTTTGCCCTTCTCCGTCAGAACGTGCAGCAGGACCGGCTCGCTGAAGGCCTTGATGTTCTCAAAGGTCTGGATCAAGGCCCCGAGGTTGTGTCCGTTGATGGGGCCCACGTACTTGTAGCCGAGCTCCTCGAAGACGATCCCCGGGGAGATGAGGGACTTGGCCACCCCCTCCAGCTTGCGGGCCAGGCGGACCGCCGTGGAGCCGATGCCCGGAATCTGCTTGAGCAGCTTGAGGAACTCCTTGCGAAGGCGGACGAACAGTTGGCCGGTCATGATCCGGCTCAGGTAGGTGGAGAAGGCGCCCACGTTGGGGGCGATGGACATCTTGTTGTCGTTCAGGATGAGGAGAAAGTCCTTGCCCAGGGCGCCACCGTTGTTCAGCCCTTCCAGGGCGATCCCGGCGGTCAGCGCGCCGTCTCCGACCACGGCGATGATCTTGTGGGTTTTCCCCAGCTTGTCCCGCGCCTCGACCAGCCCCAGGGAGGTGGAGATGGCGGTCCCCGCGTGGGCCGTCGTGAAGAGGTCGTAGGGGCTTTCCCCCCGCCGGGTGAATCCGTACAGCCCGTTGTACTGGCGAATCGTCTCGAACCGGTTGCGCCGGCCGGTGATGAGCTTGTGGGTGTAGACCTGATGGCCCACGTCCCAGACCACCTGGTCCTCCGGGGTGTTGAAGACGTAATGGAGCGCCAGGGTCAGCTCCACCGATCCCAGGTTGGCCCCCAGGTGGCCCCCGGTGATGGTGGTGATGACGCGGACGATCTCCTCCCGCGCCTCGGCGGCCAGCTTCTCCAGCTCGGGAAGGGTGAGACGGCGAAGGTCTTCGGGTCCGTCGATCCGGTTCAGTATTTCACCCATGTCCGATCAAGCTCCTGAGACCCAAGCGGGATCCAGAATGCAGACCCAGGTGATGCGGCTTGGGAAACCAGAGAGGGCGCGAGAAGGGCTCCCCTCCATTGCCCTGCGCAGGTCCACCGCTTCACGGCGGAGGATGACCTGCCCCCCCTTTCAAAAGTCCCTGGCCACGATGAACTGAGCGATTTGCCGAAGCGGATCGGCGCCCGGACCCAACCCGGAAACCTCCGCCAGGGCCGCATCCACCAGACCCTTCGCCCGTCTTCGGGACTCCTCGATCCCGAAGACCTTCAGGTAGGTGGCCTTTTTCGCCTCCTGATCGCTTCCGGCGGATTTCCCCATTTTATCCGAGTCGCCGACCTCGTCCAATATATCATCGACGATCTGAAATGCCAACCCGACGTTTTTCCCGTACCGCCCCACCGCCTCCACCTGCTCCGGACTTCCGTCTCCCAGGACGGCGCCCCCCCAGGCGGAAACCCGGATGAGTGCCCCCGTCTTGTGGCTGTGGATGTACTCTACGTCCCGCGGCGCGGCCCTCTTCCCCATGAACCGCAGGTCGGCGGCCTGCCCGCCGATCATGCCGGCCACGCCGATGGCCCGCGCCACCTCGCACACCACCCGCTGAAGCACGCGGGGATCGGGGCCGTCCGCCGGCCCGGGCGCGGTCATCACCTCAAAGGCAAGGGTCAGCAGGGCGTCCCCCGTCAGGACGGCCGTCGCCTCGCCGAACTGCTTGTGGCTCGTGGGCCGGCCGCGGCGGAAGTCGCTGTCGTCCATCGCCGGCAGGTCGTCGTGGACGAGAGAATAGGTGTGGATCAGCTCCAGGGCCGCCGCGAAGGGGAGGGCCTTCTCCGGGACCCCGCCCACGGCCTCCGCCCCCGCCAGGGCCAGGATAGGCCGAAGCCGCTTTCCCCCGGCGAACACGCTGTACCGCATGGCGGCGTACAGGCCGTCCTCATCCCTGGGCGAGGCCAGGACCTCCTCCAAGAGGCGGTTCACCTGGGACCTCTTCTCTTCCATGTAGGCGTTCAGGTCAAACGGGCCCATCCCATCCCCTTCGCCTCAACCCGCCCGCCGCCGCGAGATGCGCCCCGGCCTTCGGACTCACTCCGTCTCCTCCGGCGGCTCCGGCTCGCTTTCCTCTTCCTCCAGGGCGCGCCGCTCAAACCGGCCGCCTTCTCTCTTGACGAGGACCTCGATCTTCTTCTCGGCCGCTTCCAGGCGCTTGTGGCAGAGCTTAGAGAGCCTGACGCCCTCTTCGTACAAGGAGAGGGTCCGGTCCAGGTCGGCCTCGCCCTCCTCCAGTTCCTGGACGATGGCCTCGAGCCGGGCCAATGCCTCCTCGAAGCTCAAGGGCTTCTCTGGACTAGGCTCGGCCAAGAGTCCCCTCCTCGGGGTGAACCTCCCGGACGCCGCACACCAGGCGCCCCTGGGCCAGGTCCACCCGCACAGCGTCCCCCACCGAGACCGCCGACGCCTCTCTCAGGACCCGCAGGTCCGGCAGCCGGCGGCAAATCCCGTATCCCCGGCCCAGGACCGCCAGGGGGCTCACCGCCTCGAGGCGAAGCGCCAGGGAGGACAGCCGCTCGCGCGTCAGCCGCACCCGGTAAAGGGCGGAGCGGACAAGGGCCCGCCCGAGCCCTCCGGTCCGGTCGCGAAGCCGGGCCAGGGTCCCCCTCGGCGCGGCGGTCAGGAGCCGCCGGCTGAGGTCCAGGGCCGCCCCGGCCTTGACCGCGACCCCCCGCCGGACTCCCCCGGCCAGGCGCTCGGCCGAAAAATCCAGCCGCTGCCCCCTCTCGTGGATCCCCGCCAGCGGGCGGCGGAAGGGCCTCCTCGCCCGCAGGGCCTCCAACTCCCGGCGCCGGGACCGCACCCGGAGGGCGGCCCTGGCCGCGATGCGGGCCTCCAGCTCGCCGACCCGGGCCAAGAGGTCTTCCGCCTTGGGGACGGCGAGCTCGGCCGCCGCCGTGGGCGTCGGTGCCCGGACGTCGGCGGCGAAGTCGGCGATGGTGAAATCGATCTCGTGTCCGACCGCGCTGATCACCGGGACCCCGGAGGCGGCGATGGCGCGCGCCAGCCCCTCGTCGTTTAACGCCCAGAGGTCCTCGGCGGACCCCCCGCCGCGGCCCACGATCATCACGTCGACGTCGCCCTGCCGGTTGAGGTCGCCGATGGCCCCGGCGATCTCCTGCGCCGCGCCCTCCCCCTGGACCCGGACCGGCGCGATGAGGACCTGGACGCCGGGAAACCGCTGGCGGAGCATCCGGAGGATGTCCCGGAGGGCGGCCCCCGAGAGGGACGTCACCACGCCCACCCGCCGCGGGAGGAAGGGGAGGGAGCGCTTGCGGGCCTCCCCGAACAGCCCCTCTTTCTCCAGGCGCTCGAAGACCTGCCGGAAGGCCAGCTCCAGGGGGCCCAGGCCCAGGGGCTCGACGTAATCCACGTTGAGCTGGTACTCCCCCCTCGGCTCGTACACGGTGATCCGGCCCCGGGCCAGGACCTTCATGCCGTCTTCCAGCTCGAAGCGAAGCCGCCGGCCCACGAGCCTGAACAGGACCGCGCGGAGCTGGGCCTTCTCGTCCTTGAGGGTGAAGTAGAGGTGGCCCGAGGCGGGCCGGCGGAGGCTTCCGACCTCCCCTTCCACCCACACGTCGGGGTAGCCCGACTCCAGGCGCTCCCGGATCTCCCGGTTGAGGGCCGAGACGGTGTAGACCTGCCGATGGGCGGCTTCCCACAGGTCGGGCAGGGCCATCAGTCGTACATCCGGGCGGAGGCGGCGCGACCGGCGTCCCGCCTCTGGAGCCGGTAAGCCTTGAGGGTGTTGGCCAGGAGCATGGTGATGGTCATCGGCCCGACGCCGCCGGGGACCGGGGTGATGACCGCCGCCTTTTCGACGACCGCATCGAAGTCCACGTCCCCCACCCACTTGTCACCCACCCGGTTGATCCCCACGTCGATGACCACGGCCCCCTCGCGGACATGGTCGGCGCCGATCAGGCGGGCCTTGCCCACCGCCGCGACGACGATGTCCGCGCGGCGGCATTCCTCCTTGAGGTCGCGGGTCTTGCTGTGGCAGACGGTGACCGTGGCCGAGCGGTTCAGGAACAGGGCCGCCAGCGGCTTGCCGACGATCCGGCTCCTTCCGACCACCGTGACGTTTTTCCCCTGAATCTCAATCCCGGCGGAGTCCAACATGGCGATGACGCCGCAAGGGGTGGCCGGCGCGAGGGCGTCCTCGCCGAGGATCAGCTTGCCCAGATTGTAGGGGTGGAAGCCGTCCACGTCCTTTTGCGGCTGGATCCCTTCGATGATGAGGTTTTCCTCGATGTGCTTGGGCAGCGGGAGCTGGACCAGGATGCCGTGGACGGTGGGGTCCTCGTTCAGCCGGCTGACCAGGTTGGCGAGGGCGCTCTGGGAAACGTCCGCCGAGGGGAGGTGATCTTCCGTTTCGATGCCCGCCTCCCGGCAGGCGCGCTGCTTGTTCCTCACGTAGATCTGGGAGGCCGGGTCCTCCCCGACGAGGACCACGGCCAGCTTCGGGCGCACCTCGCCCCTTCGGGCGATCTCGTCGATCTCGCGGCGGATTCCGTCGCGGATGGCCTGGCCGATCTTTTTTCCGTCGAGGATCTGGGCGGGCATCGCTTGGCCAAGGGACCGGAAACCGAGGGGTTGAGCGGAACGCCAAGGCTCTGATTCTACGGACGCCAGGGCCTTTTTGTCAAGCTTCGGGCAAGGTCATGGACCTTGACCTTCTTGCCCCCGACTGACAGCTTTCGGGGGCGAGCCAAGCCTGGAGGTCCGAGGCTCGGAGGTCACAGACCTCAAGAGGTCATCGACCTCAAGCCGCGCCCAGCCGGGGCGGTCTGGGGTTCACGACCTCTCGCCCCGCGCGCAGCGTCAACCGGTCCCCGCCGCCGGGTCTCCCTCCGTTTCCCCCCCCCGGCCGCCAGTACAGGCCGTCAGTACAGCTTGAGGGCCTGCATCGTCCGGGGCCCGGCGACGCCGTCCACGGCCAGCTGGCTGCGCTGCTGGAACTCCCGGACCGCCGCGGCGACCTCCGGGCCGAACTTCCCGTCCACCGGGCCCTTGTAGAGCCCCTCCGTTTTCAGGGCGGCCTGAAGCCGCTCGACCTCGTAGCCGGTGTCGCCCTCCTTCAGGATGTACATCCCCCGCTGGCCCTTCTGGGAGAGGTAAAGCCGCTGCTTGGCGGCCTTGGCGTAAGCGGAGCGGGCCTGCGCGCTCGCGGCCGCCTTGTCCATCTCCTCGGCCTCCAGGCGGAGGGCCTCCACCTTCTTGCCCAGCCTCACGTCGGAGAGGCCGGCGTTACGGGCTGCCAGCGCCTTGGCGAGGCCGTCGAGGCCCGCCTTGGCCTCTTGCCTCTTCCCCTGCTGGTAGAGCTTCACGTACTCCTCGTGTCGCTGGTCCGCCTCGACCAGGGCGGCTTCGGCCACCACGCCCTTGTTCAGGGAAGCCGTCACGACCTGCGGGCTCGAGGAGGCGGTGACCTTCAGCTCGGCGCTGACGGTCTTGGGCCGGTTGTCCGTCGTGTCCAGATAGGAGAGGTCGATCCGCCCCAGCGGGATCTCACCTTCCTTCCCGGCTTTGACCGTCAGGCGCAGCAGGAGGACGCGCTTCTCTCCGGAGTAGAAGTTCTCCATCGGCACGACGGCGTTGCGCCCCGCGATCTCCGCCGGGTACCCGAAGACCTCGACCTTCTCCACCGCCTCGCCGCCGCTGAAGCCGACCCTCACCGCCTTGGCGACCGTGGCGAACAGCGTGGACATCTCCCGCTCAAATATCCGCACGAGCTGCGTGGGGGACTCGATGTAGTAGTAGCGGCCGCCGCCGTCCTGCGCGATGGCCTGCATCAGGTCCTCGTTGTACTGCAGGCCCAGCCCCATGGTGGAGAGGGTGACGCCGCCCGCCCGCGCCGCGCGGACCAGGCCGGCGATTTGCAGCGGATGCGTGACGCCGGTGTTGGCCAGGCCGTCGGAGAGGAGGATGACGCGGTTGATGCGATCGGCGCCGAGGTGGGCGCGCACCTGCTCGACTCCCTGCATCATACCGCCGGTCAGGTTGGTGCTGCCCCGGGGCTGGAGCCCGTCGATCAGGCGCTTGATCATCCGGGGGGACTCAACGGGCGAGGAGGGCCAGAGGAGGGTGATCCGGTCGTCGTACTCCACCACCGCCAGGCGGTCGGTCGGCTCCAGCCGGTCCACGACGAACTTGGCGGCCTTCTTGGCGTACTCCATCTTCCCCTGGGCCGCCATCGAGCCGGACCGGTCCAGGACCAGGGCCAGGTTCACCCGAGGCCGGGCCTGCGCCGCCCGTTGGGGGGCCTGGGCCACTTCGAAGTCCACCAGGACGAACACCGGGCGCTTCTCTCCCACCAGGACCGCCTGACGGTCCAGCTCCACCCGGGGACGGACCGCGTCGGCCTCGACGGGCCCAGCCCCGAGGAAGGTGAGAAACAGGCTGAGCAACGCCCATCCTCCGGCCGCGCGCCAGCCCCCCGGTTTCAGCCTTCCCGCCCACTCTCGCCGCATTGGAAGCCTCCTTTCCGACCCGCGCCCCGCCAGACGCCCGTACAAGCCCTTCCAACGGAACACATTACCACATCCCCGCCCGAGCGGGGGGCGAGCCGACAGGCGGTCGCCGCCCGCCCCAGCCTCGGGCGGGCCTTGCTTGACGGGAACGCGGCGAGGGGTATACTGGATCCGTAGAGTCGAAGCCGAGAATCGGATGGAAGACGTCCTCCGAGCCCCAGGGCGCATGGAGAGGGAAGCCATGACCCGGGGGCCGACAGGGTTGGAGGGGTGACCCTTCAGCCTCCCGCGCTTGGAAAGGAGGACGCGGGCCCAGCGGCCAGATGCATGCGGGCCGGCGTTCCCTCGCGGAGGCCGGCCCTTTCTATTTCCGGAAGCGGGCGCCGGGGGGGGACAGTCCGCACCCGGCGGGACGACCTCCCTCCAGTCCGGGCCATTTCCGGGAGGGGGGCGCGGGTCGCCCGAGAGAGCCACCGGCCGCGACCCCCGCCAGGGGAAGGTGGAGCACCTATGGCGCTTTACGACACATACGGCCGCGCCCACACGGACCTTCGGATCTCCGTCACCGACCAGTGCAACTTCCGGTGCCAGTATTGCATGCCCGAGGAGGGGATGATCTGGCTGCCGAAGGAGGAGATCCTGACTTTCGAGGAGACCGCCCGGGTGGTGCGCATCACCGCGGAGCTCGGCTTCGACAGCTACCACCTGACGGGCGGGGAGCCCCTTTTGCGGAAGGACCTGGACCGGCTGGTCCGGATGATGCTCGAGATCCAGCCCGACATGGACCTGGCGCTGACCACCAACGGCGTCCTCCTGCCCCAACTCGCCAAGCCGCTCTACAACGCGGGGCTGCGGCGGATCAACATCAGCCTGGACACCCTGAAGCCCCACAAGTTCCTCGAAATCACCCGGCGGGACATGTTCCACAGGACGCTGGACGGCATCCAAGCCGCGGTCGAGGCCGGGTTTCATCCCATCAAGATCAACGCCGTCGCCATCAACGGGTTCAACCACGACGAGCTCGAAGATTTCGGCCGCTGGGCCAGGGAGACCGGCTACGTCGTCCGGTTCATCGAGTATATGCCCCTCGACGCCCACCACGCATGGGAGATGAAAAAGGTCCTGCCGGCCAAGAAGATCCTGGAGGGCCTGAGCCGGGCCGGGGAGCTGGAGGTGGCCCGGGACAACCCACACGACCCGGCCACCAAGTACCGCTATAAGGACGGCAAGGGAGAGGTGGGCGTCATCCCGACGGTGACCGAGCCCTTTTGCGCCACGTGCAACCGGATCCGCCTGACGGCGGACGGGATGATCCGGACGTGTTTGTTCTCCACCGTGGAGCATAACTTGAAGGCGCTCTTGCGGGGCGGGGCGGAGGACGACGCCATCAAGGAATGGCTGGCGGAGGTGGTCCTGACCAAGACGCCCGGCCACCTCATCGGTCAGAAGGAGTTTGTCCAGCCGGCGCGCGGGATGAGCGCCATCGGGGGCTAGGCGTGGGAGGGAACGCGGCAAAAAAGCGAAGGTGCAGTCCCGGCCTGGAGCCCGTCCGCCTGTCCAGAGGGATGGCCGCGTAAAGCGCGCAAAAGTGTCTGATTGCCTTGACACAAGGGGGTTCCGACGTTACATTATATCCGACGAGATTGGTCGGGTTTATTTCTTCGAGAGTCCAACATCCATGCTCAGTTTGACGAGGAAGACCGACTACGCAATCATCGCGCTTTGCCACCTGGCCTCCCTGGGCGAGGGGCAGGTGAGCAACGTCCGCGAGATCGCCGTGCAATACGACCTCCCGGTCGAGCTTCTGGCCAAAGCCATGCAGTGCATGGCACGGGAGGGCCTGGTCATCTCTCATGCCGGCCCGTCGGGAGGTTACTCGCTGGCCCGCGACTCGGGCGAGATCAGTGTGGCCGACGTGGTGTTGGCCCTGGAGGGTCCTTTGAGGATCGCAAGCTGCTTTGACGAGGACGGCTCGAACCCTTGCGCGGCATTCGAGAAATGCACCTTGCGGGACCCCATCAAGCGACTTCAAAAACGGCTCTTCGAGATGCTGGACAGCATCACCCTGGCGGAGATGAGCCAAACCCCTGTTGGAGCGGAATGATGAAGCTGCCCATTTACATGGACAACCACGCCACGACCCCGGTGGACCCGCGGGTGATGGAGGAGATGCAGCCCTACTTCATGACCCACTTCGGCAACGCGGCCAGCCGAAACCACTCGTTCGGCTGGCGGGCGGAGGAGGCCGTGGACCGGGCCCGCGCCCAGGTGGCCACCCTCATCAACGCCGACCCCAAGGAGATCGTCTTCACCAGCGGCGCAACCGAGTCGGACAACCTCGCCCTCAAGGGCGTGGCGGAGATCTACCAGGAAAAAGGCAACCACATCATCACCAGCAAGATCGAGCACAAGGCGATCCTGGACAGCGCCAAGGCCCTGGAGCGGAAGGGCTTCGAGGTGACCTTCCTGGAGCCGGATGAATACGGCCGGATCCTCCCGGAGGAGGTGGAGGAGCACATCACCGACAAAACCATCCTCATCTCCATCATGCTGGCCAACAACGAGATCGGCACCGTCAATCCCATCGCCGCGATCGGCAAGCTGGCCAAGGACCGGGGGATCCTCTTCCACACCGACGCCGTCCAGGGCGTGGGGAAGATCCCCGTGGACGTCCAGGCCATGAACATCGACTTGCTCTCCCTTTCCGCCCACAAGATCTACGGGCCGAAGGGGGTGGGCGCCATCTACGTCCGGCGCAAGAAGCCCCGCGTCCGGCTCGCCCCCATCATCGACGGCGGCGGCCACGAGCGCGGGATGCGCTCGGGCACGCTCAACGTGCCGGGCATCGTGGGCCTCGGCAAGGCCTGCGAGATCTGCCGGGAGGAGATGGACCGGGAGGCCGGGCGGCTGCGGACGCTGCGCGACAAGCTCCACACCGGGATCACCGAGCGGCTGGAGGAGGTGCACCTCAACGGCCACCCCACCGAGCGGCTGCCCCACTCGCTGAACCTGAGCTTCGCCTACGTGGAGGGCGAGTCCATGCTGATGGGCCTCAATGACATCGCCATCTCATCGGGCTCCGCCTGCACCTCGGCGACGCTGGAGCCGTCCTACGTCCTCAAGGGCATCGGCCGCGGGGACGAACTGGCGCATTCCTCCCTGCGCTTCGGCCTCGGGCGGTTCAACACGGAGGAGGAAGTGGACTACACCATCGAGCGCGTGGCGGACGTGGTCAACCGCCTCCGCGAGATGAGCCCGCTCTACGAGATGGCCAAGGAGGGGATCGACCTGAGCACCATTGAATGGGGAGAACGGTGAGAGGGTCCCCGCCCTCCGTCTTTCAAAGCAAGAGAAGGAGCACTCACATGGTTTACAGCGACAAGGTAATCGACCACTTCAACAACCCCCGCAACCTGGGGAGTCTCGACAAGAGCGACCCGAAGGTGGGGACCGGAATCGCCGGCGCCCCGGAGTGCGGCGACGTGATGAAGCTCCAGATCAAGGTCAACGAGCAGGGCGTCATCGAGGACGCCAAGTTCAAGACCTTCGGGTGCGGGAGCGCCATTGCCAGCTCCAGCCTCGCCACCGAGATGATGAAGGGGAGAACCCCCGACGAGGCCCTGGAGATCAAAAACACCCTGATCGTGAACGAGCTCAGTTTGCCGCCCGTCAAGATCCACTGCTCCGTCCTGGCGGAGGACGCCATCCGCGCCGCCGTCAAGGACTACAAAGCGAAATGTGCCAAGAGCCCGGCGGCTCCTGAAGCGGCGGTCCAGGCCGAGAAGTGAGTCCTTCAGAGACCCGCTCAGGAGCGAATCCGCAGAGGAGAAGAAAATGATCACCGTGACGGAAGCCGCCATCACAGAAGTCAAGCGGCTCCAAGAGGAGCAGAATCTCAAGGGCTACGCCCTTCGGGTCGGCATCCAGGGGGGAGGATGCTCGGGGATGTCCTACACGCTGGGGTTCGACTCCGAGATCAAGGAGAAGGACAAGGTGTTCGACATCGACGGGATCAAGGTCGTGGTTGATCCCAAGAGCCTGCTCTACCTCGCCGGGACGACCCTGACGTACGAGCATTCCATGATGGGCGGCGGCTTCCGGTTCGAGAACCCCAACGCCAAGCGGACCTGCGGCTGCGGGAGCTCCTTCACGGCCTAGGCCCTCGCTCGGCCGGGGCGAACAGGTCGCTTCAGAGGAAACGGGGGTCTTTCCAAGATGGGGCGCTCCGTCGCCCCCGGAAAGGCCCCCCGCTTTTTGAAGCGGCGTTGCCGGGATTCATCAGCCGAAGGGAACCCGCCGGCAGACGGCCCCTTCAGAGAGGTGAGAGAAAAGTGGATGCGGCCCGAGCGGCCTCCGCGGAGACCGCCCAGAACCTTTGCTGGCACTGCAAGCAGGAGACCGCCGCGGCCCCCTTCTGCGACCATTGCGCCAAGATCCAGCCGGCCGGGGCGGGGACGGATTATTTCAAATTCATGGGGCTCCCCCGGCGGCTGCAGATCGACCCGAAAGACCTCGAACGCCGGTTCTACGAACTGAGCCGAAAGTTTCATCCGGACTTTTACCTGAACGCGGGCGAACACGAACAGCGGCTCAGCCTGGAGAACTCGGCCGTCCTGAATCGCTCCTACCGGGCGCTGCGGGAGCCTTTCGCGAGGGCCGAATACCTCGTCAAGCTCATCCAGGGCTCGGACCAGGAAATCGCCGCCTCGCCCCCGCGCGAGCTGCTGGAGGAGGTCTTCGAGTTCAACGAGAGGCTTCAGGAAATCCGGGGGGAGAGGGACGGGGACCGCATGCGGACCCTGGCCTCTCAGCTGGAGAACGACAGGCGGCGTTTTGAGGCAAAGGACGCGGCCCTGCGCTCGGGCCTGGAGGACCTCTTTCGCCGCTGGGACGCCGCCGCCGAGGCTGGCGAGGACACGGCGGAGATCCTGGGGGAGCTCAAGGCGTTCCTCTCCCAGCGCAAGTACATCCAAAACACCGTCAGGGACATCACGGAGGTCCTCAGTTGCCTTTCGTAAGCATCCAGCGCAAGCCGGAACCCGTGATCGGGATCGACCTGGGGACGACCAAAAGCGTGGTCGCCTACATGGACGGGGGAGAACCCAAGGTCATCCCCGGGGAGGACGGCAGCGTCATCCTCCCCTCGGTGATCGGATTCCGGGAATCCGGCCCGGTGGTCGGGGAGGCCGCCCGCCGAGAGGCCGTCGCCCGGGCGGACCGGACCGTCTACTCCATCAAGCGCTTCATGGGCAAGGCGCTGGAGGACGTGCGGGAAGACCTCCACTTCCTCCCCTTCGAGGCCGCGCCCCAAGAGGACTCCGTCATCCGCCTGCGGGTGGGGAACGCGGAGTACACCCCCCCGGAGCTCTCGGCGCTCATCCTGCAGGAGCTGAAGGGGCGGGCGGAGCGGCACCTGGGCCGGGAGGTCCGCAGGGCGGTCATCACCGTCCCCGCGTACTTCAACGACAGCCAGCGGCAGTCCACGAAGGACGCCGGCCGGATCGCCGGCCTCGAGGTGCTGCGCATCCTCAACGAGCCCACCGCCGCGTCCCTGGCCTACGGCCTGGACCGGAAGAAGGAGGGCCTCATCGCCGTGTACGACTTCGGGGGGGGGACGTTTGACATCTCGATCCTGAAGCTGCACGAGGGGATCTTCGAGGTGCTCTCCACCTGCGGGGACACCCACCTCGGCGGGGACGACATCGACTACCTGCTCATCGAGCACTTCCGGCCCGGGGTGGAAAAGGCGGCCGGCGTCCCGCTGAGCGAGAGCCGGACCACCCTGCAGGCCCTGAAAGACGCCGTGGAGAAGGCCAAATTCCGACTCTCCTCCGAGGACCGCGCGGAGGTGGTTGTCCCCCTTCCGGGCGGCGGGACCTTCCGGGAGGCGCTGGACGCGAGGACCTTCGAGTCCCTCATCGGGCCGGTGGTGGACCGGACCCTCCCTCCCTGCCAGCGGGCCCTGAAGGACGCCGGCCTCTCCCCCGCGGACCTGGACGAGGTGATCCTGGTGGGGGGCTCGACGCTGATCCCGCTGGTCCGGCGCAAGGTGGAGACTCTGTTCGGAAGGCCGCCCCACACGGGGCTCAACCCCCGCGAGGTGGTCGCCCGGGGCGCGGCCATTCAGGCCGGGATCTTGGCCGGGGCCGTCCAGGACATGCTGCTCCTGGACGTCACCCCGCTGTCTTTGGGGATCGAGGTGATGGGGGGCGTGACGAGCGTCCTGATCCCCCGCAACACCACCATCCCCACCAGCGCCCGGGAGGTGTTCACCACGTACGCGGACGGCCAGACCTCCGTGGACATCCACGTGGTCCAGGGCGAGCGGGAACTGGCCAAGGACAACCGGAGCCTGGCCCGCTTCCAGTTCAGGGGGATCGAGCCGATGTCCGCCGGCCTCCCCCGCATCGAGGTGACCTTCCTCATCGACGCGAACGGCATCCTGAGCGTCTCCGCCAGGGACCAGCGGACCGGAAAGGCCCATTCGGTGGAGGTCAAGCCCTCCTACGGCCTGACCGACGAAGCGGTGGAGCGGATGATCCAGGAATCCCTGGAGTTCGCGGAGGCCGACCTGGAGGCCCGCCTTCTCATCGAGGCGCGGACCGAGGCCGAATCCGTCATGCGGGCGGCGGAGAAGGGGCTCGCCCAGGGGGCCGGCCTGATCAGCGAGGAGGAAACGCGGGAAATCCGGGAGGCCCTCGCCGCCCTGCGGGCGGCCGTAGGGGGCGAAGACCGGGGGGCGATTCACTCCGGTCTGGACCGGTTGAACGAGGCCGCTCGGCACTTGGCCGAGGAGCTCATGAACACCACTCTCAAAGCGGCCGTCAAGGGCCACGCACTGGAAGAATTCCTGAAGGGATGATTCCTCTCCTGCGGCCCGGCGGCCCTGTGCCCTTAGGGGGTGAGAAGAAATGTACAAGGTGACCTACCTTCCCGACAACGTGACCGTGGAAACGGAGGGGGGGATCTCCATCCTGGAGCTTGCGCAGCACAACGACATCTTCATCGACAGCAACTGCGGCGGGTTCTGCGCCTGCAGCACGTGCCACGTCATCGTCAAAAAGGGGATGGAGCACCTCCCCGAAGCCACCGAGGAGGAAGAAGACCAGCTGGATGAGGCCGAGGGCCTCACGTTGACCAGCCGCCTCAGCTGCCAGTGCGTCATCGGGGCGAACGGCGGAAACGGAGACGGCGAGCTGGTGGTGGAGATCCCCAAACACAACCGCAACGCCCCGGGGATCGTCGGAGGACATCACCACTGATGAAACTCAGATGGCACGACGCGGAAGACCTCGGAATCCGGCTGTTCGAACGCTTTCCGGACCTGGACCCCCTGACCGTTCGCTTCACCGACCTTCACCAGTGGGTGACCGAGCTGGAGGACTTCGACGACAACTCGAAGGAATCCAACGAGGGACTCCTGGAGGCCATCCAGATGGCGTGGCTGGAGGAATACCGGGACGCCCGGGAGGAGGGATAGGCCCCGCCTTCGCCCGGCGAGGGTGGGCGTCCTGGGGCGGAGAAACCGGCCGCAATTTCGCGGTTGCGTTATCGGGTCTTTTGGGATAAATTCTTTATTAGAGAGCCGTCGGGGACAGGACCATGGAGCAGAGTCCCTGACAAAGCGAGTGAACCCGGAAGGATGCTATGAAGCGAGTCCTGAAACTGCCTTCATGTCGCCCATCCGTTCTCGGGCCGCAGATGCTCGGATGGGTGATCGATTGACGCGGCGGTAGAGTCGGGCTCTTGCCCGCTGGCCGGACAAATCGAATTGCCGGCGTAAAAATGCGAAAAGGGGCGGTGGACATTCCACCGCTCCTTTTTTATTGGGGCCGCCCGCGCGGGGCAACCCGCTCAGCGCCGCTTGCGGAAGGAGCGCCCAGAGCTTCGGG
>JACPRG010000105.1 GCA_016190025.1 Candidatus Tectimicrobiota bacterium | reverse complement strand
GATCGGCTCTCAGGAAGGGGATCCCAGGCGGGCGCTCCGCCAGGAGGACCGCGAGAAGCTGGTTGCGGATCACCAGGGGGACGACCAGCCATCCCCCCGAGGGCCCGCTCTCCAGCCCCCCCAACTCCGCCGCCGGCGGCACACAAAGGCCTTCCGCCCCCAAGAGCTTCTCCCACTCCTTCCCGAGAAGCACGGGAGAGAAGATCTGCAGGTCCGGCATGTCGCCGTGGGCCGTCCGCAAGACCAGGTTTCCGGAGGACCGATCCAACAAGAAGAGGGACGCCTTACGCGCATCCACCAGATCCGCCGACCAGGCGGTCAGCTTCTGGAAGAACTCCTCGATCTCCCCCCCGTCGCCCAGCCTCGCCATCAGGGTCTCCAGGGACCGGAGAAGTTCTTCCTTTCTGGCGAGCCGCCGACACCAGAGTCCCCCGCGCATCGAGGACGAGCCATTCTCTTCCAGCGACCTCATCGTGTCCCCGCTCTTGAAGATGTCCGAGACGCCGAAGCCGCCCCGCACCCCCACGGCCGCCCGGCGGCAAGACCCGTCCAAAAACCCGGAGCGCGAAGCCGGCCGCTATCCGCCCGCCCGCCCGTCCCGGGTGGCTTCTTCCTCCCCGCGAGGGTCGCGGATCGCCTGGGCGGCGATCTCCCGGACGACCCGCCCCGCGATCTGGTCCATCAGGTGCCGCCTCTTGGCCTCCAAGGAGATCGTGACCTCGTCCCGCGGCGCCGATGCGGACGGCTTTCGCTCATCCTCTCTGGCGTCGCGGGGCGAGGAGAGTTTTCGGTCGAAGTTGCGAAGGATCGCCTGGACTTGTAAGGCAACGATGCTCATCCACCCTCCGCCTGGTCGGGCCCGAGACGAGATCGCCGACGGGCCGATGACTTCTTGACGGCAATTTTCTTATCGGGATCAGAGGTCAACCGCTTGAGACAAAAATCGAGGGGACATCCGAGGGGCCCGGTCAACCGCTCAGGTTCACGCGGCCCCGGGCGGGGCGGGCGGAGACCGAGGCGGCCGGTTTGTAAGCGCGGACGAACTGGCGGGACCGCTGAAGGTCCTGCAGGGCGCCACGAAGCCGCTCCAGGTGCTCCTCATGAAGCTTTCGGCACTGGGTCTCCACCTCTTGAACGGCCTCCAGGGCGCGGCGGAGCTCCGCCCGGGCGCCCGGCGGCACGCCCCCCTCCGCGCGGCCGGGGGGCCACAAGCCCTCCGCCTCCATGCGCCCGGCGCGGCCCTGCAGGGAGCGCAAGACCTCCCCCCGCCGGCGCGAGAGGGCTTTCAGCTTCTCCGGGCTGGGATAGACGCGCAGGGTTTCCAACAGCTCCTGGCCCAGCGCCAGCAGCCGGCCGTAATCGAGGAGCTGCTCCCGCACCGGGACCCACCAGGGGGGGGCGGGAACAACCGCTCTCCGGCCGCCCGGATTCACGCCCTTCTCCCCCCGGGCGCCGCGGCCGCTTCGGACGCCGGCCCCGAGGGACCGGCGGGCCTCTCCTGCCTGGCGGCGCCTTCCCAGCCCGCCCGGATTTCCCGGAGCAGCGTCGCCACCTCTTCCAGAATCGGGACGCTCAGGCTTCGGTTGGCCTCCAACAGACGCTGGATCATATACAGGTACAAGCGGCTCAGCGAGGCGGCGATCTCCCCCCCCGCCCGCAAATCCAGCGCGCCGAGAAGCTCCGAAAGGATCTCCTGCGCGTGGGAGATGCGCTGACCCTTGAGCAGCAGGTTTCCTTCCCGGATCGCCGCCGCGGCGATTTCCAGGTCGCGGACGGCCCGGTCGTAAAGCAAGACGATCAAGCGACCGGGACTCGCCATGGTCGCCGAAACCCTCCGGTATTGTTCGTATGGACTGACCACGCTCGTTCTCTCTCCTTTCCCCCCGCCGTGCGTCACCGCAAGGCGGCGAGCTGTTGGGTGAGGAAATCGCCCACCTGCCGCAACCTCGCCAGGGATTGCTCCATGCCGATGAACTGATTCATCAGGCGCACCCGTTTCACCTCCAGACGCTGGTTCAACAGGTCGATCTGGTCCTGGGAGTCATCCACCTGGTCCCCGAGGCTCTGGATCTGGTTCGCCAGAAGCCCCTTGTCGATGGAACTGGTGACCGAGTCCAGGAGCCGGACCAGCTTCTCCGCGACCCCCGTGGTGATCTTCACGCTCCCCTGGGCGTTTCCCTGGCTGGCCAGGTCCGCCGCCGTGATCGTCACCAGGAGCGTCAGGCCGTCGATGTTGGCCTGGCCGGAATTCCCCTCGAGGGTCCGCCCCGTCCCCGTGGCGGTCTCGCCGTTGATGGTCCCCGCCACGTCCAGACCCGCGTACTCCTGGTCGGTGATCCCCAGCTGGTTGGAGCTCTGGGCGATCGTGAACCCCAGGGCGCTGCCGTAGTTGTTGTGCGCCAGCTTGAGGAAGTTCCCGCTGGCGCTGGCCGTCATCTCCATCTTGTAGCGGCCCTGGGTGGTCACCTCCGCAGGGACGCCCGTCAGGCCGAAGTCCAGCGCGCCGCCGCCCTGGTTGCGCTCGATGAGTGTCACGGACAGGCTGCTGTCCCCCACCTCGGCGTCGGTGACGACGATCTTCCCGGAGGTGTCCACCGTGGCGGTGACGGCGTTCTCAAAGGTCGTCTCGATGGCCGAAAGGAGCTGGCCCACCGTGTCGGTCGCGGGAGCGGAGATGGTGAACACGCCGGAGACGGATCTCCCCAGCTTCGTCGTCCCGGAGATGTCGATGGTGTCTCCCGCGACAACGCCGGCCCCGAAAATGCTGGAAAACGTCGTCGAGGCCGTGATGGGCGTGGCCCCGTCGGTGGTGTTGGCCACGCTTGCGGTCACCACCTGGGCCACCTCGGCGGCGAAGGCCGAGTTCAGCGCGTTGACGATGCTGGTGAGGGACTGGCTCGTGGTGAGGGCCACGACGGCCTCGCGGCCCGTCGCCTTGTCGGTGAGGGTGACGGTGTCGTTGGCGGCCAGGCCCCCGCTGAGGTCGGTGGTCCCGGTCACGGCGGCCTGCGTCGCCGCCTGGGTGATGTTGACGTCGAACGTTCCGGCCTGGGTCTTGTTGGTGAAGCTGATAAAGCTCACGTCCCCGTCGGTGACGGTTCCCTCGCCGATGAAGACCCGCCGCGAGCCCAGGAAGTCGGTCTGGAACGCCGCCTTGAACTTATCGGCGTCCACCGTGAACTTGCCGTCCCGGTCCGACTCGATCCCCACGTGGGCCAGGATGTTCCGGTCCGCCGGCAGGCCCAGGACCGAGCTGACGGCCACGGTCTGCATCATCTCCTTGAGGCTCACCAGCGTGAACTCGCCCAGCAGGGGCGGCGCCTCGGCGTCGGTCTCCGGATCGAACTGGCTCTGGGTGTTCACGAAGTCGATGATGCTGTTGTAGTCGTTGAAGAGGTTTTCCACGTCCACGCGGAGCTGGTCCAGGTCCCGCGTCAGCTGAACGGTCAGGGTGTCGGCGGCCGAGGCCTTGCGCAGGTCCAGGGTGACCCCGGTGACCGCGTCGCTGATGGAGTTGGAGCCCCGCTCCATCCGGGTGCCGTCCACCGTGAGAACGGCGTTTTGACCCTCCTGGACGACGGCCGTCCGGCCCCGGGCAGTCACGCTCAGGGCCCCGAAGTCGAGCTGCCCGCCCTGCTGGTTGTTGGCCACCACCGAAAGGGTGAACTTGGTCTCGCCCGTCGTGGTCTGGGTGGCGGTGAGCTTGCCGCTCGCGTCGAAGGAGACGGTCACCTCTCCGCTGGTGAACAGCCCCTCGACGAAGGTCTTCAGATCGCCCAGGTCGTCGAAAGAGGCGTTGCCGTGATCGATGGTGAAAGTCCCGGAGACGGCCGTGCCGTCCACGTCCGTCCCCGTGACGGTGATGGTCTCGCCCGTCTGGATGGCCGTGCCGTCGATGGTGGCGAAGGTGGTCGCCGTCGTGACCGGCAGGGCGCCCGAGGTGTTGGCCACGGACCCCGTATACTGCTGGGCGGCGGTCAGGCCGCTCCGCTTGAGAACCCCCAGGGTTTCCAGGACGTTGTTGGAATCGGTGAAGGTGGTGGTCCCGCTGATCTCCAGCCGGAAGACGGTCGCCCCGTCCAGGCTCTCGCTGACCACCTGCGTGGTGACGCCGGTGGGGGCGGCGGCGTCGATGGCGGCCTTGATGTCGTTGAGGGACATCGTGGCCAGGTTGATGTTGACGTTGCTCTTGTCGCCGACGGTGAGGGTGGCGCTGCTGGGGGCGGAGGAAAGGTCGAGCAGGGCGCCCACGGCCGCCGTGCTGCTGGTGAAGGCGCCGGACTTGGCGCCGTTGGAGGTGGCGTTTGTGATGGTCTTGGCCGAGGCCCCGGAAACGAAGAAGCCCAGCCCGGAAAAAAGGAGGTCGCTGGAGTCCCCCGCCTGAAGGCCGAACCCATCTTTGCCCGTGGCGTCGGCGGTGAGGACGAGGCGGAACTCGCTGGTCCCGACGGTCAGGACGCTGGCCGTCACCCCCGAGGGGGAGGACCCGGAGTTGGCACCGTTGATCTTGTCCTGGATGTTGGTCAGGGTGTCGGTGGTCTGGACGCGGATGACCTTGCCGCCCACCAGGAACTCCCCGCTCAGGTTCAAGGCGGTGTTGAGGGAGGCGAACTCCTTGGACTGCACCTTCCGGGCCTGGGCCAGCTGCTCCACAACCACGTCGAACGTCCCGGGAAGCGCCGTCTTCGAGGCGGTCACGCTCAGGAAGTCTTCCGGTTTGGAGGCCGTCGGGGATGACAGGGAGGCCTTCAGCAGGTTGAAGGCGTCCTCCTTGCGGAGGGACTCCGCCTTGCCCGCCAGGCTGAGCACGAGGCTGTTCAGGCTCTGATAGAGGTCGCGCTTCTCGATCAGGCCGCTCTGCTTGGTCTGGAGCTGCGTGACCACCCCCGACTCCGCCGCGATGATCTGGTCCACCATGGTGGCGAAGTCGATGCCCGAAGCGAGTCCGCTGATGAAGTTCCTGCCAACCGGAGAAACCACGGCCCCTCACTCCCGCTCGGATAGCGCCGGGGAGCCTGCGGCCGCCGGCCCCCGGGGCCCGCGCCCCGCCGCGTAGAAAAAACAACCCTCCCCGCCTTCCGGCGAGAGGGTTTCCCGTTTTCCGGAGGTCCACCGGGCGAGCGCCGAAGGCTTGAAAGCGCGCCCCCATCCCGAAAGACCGTGGCCGCCCGCGAATCGCATCGGTCCTCCCCGAGCCCCCAAAACGGCGGGGGAGGGATGGGGCCAGGACCCCATCCCTCCTCCAATCCATGTGTCCTCTCACCCCGGTCGGGGAGACCGGGGGCCTGGAGGTTTACGCCAGGAGCTGGAGCGCCAGCCCCGGGATCTGGTTGGCCTGCGCCAGAATCGCCGTCGAGGCCTGCAGCAGGATCTGGTTCTTCGTGAACGCGGAGATCTCCGTTGCCATGTCCGCGTCCCGGATGACCGATTCCGCCGAGGTCAGGTTTTCGACGTTCGTGGCGATGTTCGAGGCCGCGAATCCGAGCTGGTTCAGCACGGCGCCGAGGTCGCCCCGCTTCAGGTTCACGTAGTCGACGGCGGTGTCGATGTCGGCCAAGGCCGTCTGCGCCCCCGACTGCGTGGAGAGGTCGATGCTGAGCGCCGCCCCGTCCTTCAGCATGGCGGTCTGGAAGTCGGCGATGTTGAACGAGATCCGGTGGTTGGTGTTGTTCTTGTCGCCCACCTGGAAGGAGCCGCCGGTTCCCTGAACGACGGTGATCTTCTTGCCGTTCAACCCGACGTCGGTGCTGTAGCCGGTGTCGAGGTCGAACTTGATGCCCAGCGTGCTGAAGTTCACCGACTGGGGACCGGTGCCGCTGAGCGTCACGGTCTGCGTCGTGGTGCCGTCGCCGAGGCTCAGGGCGGTGCCGGCCGCGTCCGAGAAGGTGTAGACGCCGGCGTTGGCCCCCGCCACGTTGAACGTCGAGGTCAGGATGCCGCTGGCGGCGTCCGTGGTCGCCGTGTTGCCGAACGTCCCCTGCAGGAGGTTGATGCCGGCGTACTCGGTCGAGTCGGCGATCCGCTCGATCTCGTTCATGAGGTTGGTGGCTTCCGCGTCGATCTTGTCCCGGTTGGTCCCGGCGTTGGACGAAGCCGCCTGCGTGGCCAGCTCCTTGAGCCGGACGAGGATGTTGGTGATCTCGTTGACGGAGCCTTCCGCCACCTGCACCAGAGAGGTCGCCTCACTGGTGTTCCGGGCGGCGACCTTGAAGGCGGCGATGCTCGCCCGCAACGTCTGGCTGACGGACAGACCCGCGGCGTCGTCGGAAGCCCTGTTGACCCGGAATCCAGAAGACAGCCTCTCCAGGGACTTGGACAAGTCCGTGCTGGCCTTGTCCAGGAAGCGGTTGACGGTCAATGCGGCGATGTTGTTTGCGACTCGAAGTGCCATGAATCCATTTCTCCCGAGTTCGGGTTCTTCAAGCCAGAACCCCTGTGGCTTTGCCGGTGGCCGAACCTTCGGGCGTCGGCCTTTCACCCCGAATCGATTTCAGGTCCGATCCGCGACCCTTCCTGCAATTCGCCGGCTTTTCCCTCCGAGAGGGCCTTCAACCAACACCCTGCTTATCGGAGGAACCCGCGAAAAGCATTAGGTCGAATCGGACTCGATCGGGGCGTTTCCTCCCGGCGCGCCGCCGTTCTCCTCGGGAGCGACGGATACGGCGGCCTCGGCCACAGCGTGGAACGCCCCCCCGGGCGTCCCGGACATCCCGTCGGAAGTCTCCCCCTCCTCCGGGCGAAAGGTGTTCAGCCGCACGCCCACCGCCCCGGCCAAAGAAGCCTCGGCGCAGCGGCCGGCCTCCTCCAGGCGCGCAGCGAGAAGCTCGAAGACGGCCAACAGGTCCCCCCAGTCCTGAAGGGCGCGCGGCGCGCCGACTCCCAGGGCCTCCAGCGCGCTCACCCCCCATCCGGCCGCCTTCAGGGCCTCCCCCGCCTGAACGAACAGGACGGCCAGCCCCAGCCGGGCGCTCACCGAGCGGGGATCGAGCTCCGCCGCCCGCCCCAGCGCCAGCGCCGCCGGCTCGGCGAGGCCCCGCTCCCGGTAGAAGTGTCCCAGGTTCAGCCAGCCGGCCGCCAGGCCCACGTCCAACTCCAGCGCCTTGTGGAAGGCGGCCTCCGCCCGCTCCGCTTCCCCCTGCCGCGCCAGACAAAGGCCCAGGTTGCACCAGGCGGCCGCGTCCCCCTCCTCCAGGCCGAGGGCCCGCTCATAGAAGGCGCGGGCCTCGCCGAGCCGCCCCGTCCGGAGAAGCAGGCCGGCCAGGGCCGTCGCCGCCTCCCGCTCCCCGGGGAACTCGGCCAGGGCCTCCCGGCAAATGGCCTCGGCCTCGGCCGTGCGGCTCATCCGCTCCGCCGCCCGCGCCCGGTAGGTCTTGAGCAGAAGACGGACCCTCGGCACCGGGAGCGGAAACGCGCCCGGCTCGATGGGCCGGCCCTCGGCCTCGGCCAGTGCGCGGAGAGCGTCGGCCGGGCGGCCCGCCGCGAGTAGAAACTCTCCCCGGGAAAACCAAAGAAACCCGTCTTCCGGACGCAGGGCCGCGGCCCGGTCCAGCGTGGCGAGCGCCTCCCCCAGGTCCCCCCGGGCCTGGCAAAGGCGGGCGAGATGGAGCAGGGCGTTGTAGTGCCACTCCGGGCTTTCCGCCGGGCAGCGGCTCTCCTGCACGACCCACCGGTTTTCCCGGTAAGCCCCCTCCAGGTCCCCCAGGAGGGTCAGGGCGCAGGCGAGGTGAAAGCGGTTCGCCCAGTTTTCGGGGCGCTCCTGAGCCTCCATCCGCATCAGGCGGACGTTGCGCTCCGCCTTTCTCCTGAGCCCTTCCGGGTCCGGATACCCCAGGTGGTCCACCCGGACGTCGGCCTCCACCGTCCGGACGCCCAGCCGGCGCAGGGAGTAGGTCACCTGCTCGTGGACCCGCCCCTCGAAGGCGACGCCCTCCAGGCGCGGGAAAAGCCGCATCTGCCGGCACCGGTCCATCTCCCGGTCTCTCCGGCGGTTGGACAGGATGAAGGTGAAGGCCGCGTCCCGGCCCGGGGGAAGAGAGCCCTTCAACGCCTTGAGGGCCGCGCGGTTCTCCTCGTCCAGGCGGTCATCGGCGTCCAGCCAGAGGACGTAGTCCCCGGCGGCCCGCCGCAGGGACTCGTTGCGGGCTGCGGAGAAGTCGTCGCACCAGGGGAAGGAGAAGACCCGCGCGCCGCGGCGCGCCGCGACCTCCGGCGTCCCGTCGGTGGAGCCGGTGTCCACGACGACCATCTCCTCCACAATGTCCCGCACGCAGTCCAGGCACTGCCCCACGCCCTCGGCCTCGTCCCGGACGATCATGCAAAGAGAGAGGCTGGCACCGGGGGCGGGGCGTCCGGGGGACTGCCGCCGCTCCCATTGCCCGGGGTCCAGGGCGAGGGCCCGCTCGAAGTGCGCTCTCGCCTCCTCCGGCCGTCCGGCGTCCCGGAGGACGACGCCCAGGTTGCGATGAGCGGCCGCCAGATGGGGGCTCCGGGCGACCGCCTCCCGGAGGGCCTCGATGGCGCCCCCGGTCTCCCCCCGCGCGTGCCGCGCCAGACCCAGGAAATGGAGCACGTCGGCGTTGCCGGGGGCGAGGCCCCTCCCCCGCTCCAGCACCCGCAGGGCCTCCTCGGCCCGGCCGAGGCGGAGGAGGTTCGCCCCCAGGAGCGCGTGCGGATTGGTGAGGGAGGGGTAGCGCGCGGGAAAGTCGGGGGCCAGATCGAGCGCCCGCTTCAAGGCCCCGACGGCCCCTTCGTGATCGCCTGACTCCCCCGCATGGATGCCGATCTCATAGAGGGCCTGGGGGTCTTCTCCGCCCCCGGCCTTCTTCTCCGCCAGGAGACGGTACCTCTCGCGCTTTTTCCGCCTCCGCTCCTCATCCGCGCGCAAAAGCCCGTAATGGTGAACGGGGACGTCGGCCTCGGCCGTCTCCCAGCCCAGGCGCTCGAGGCAGCGGTCCACGACCTCGTGAACGGCCCCCTCGAACCGGACCTCCGGATGGCGGCGGAAGAGGCGCACCTTGCGGGAGGGGAACCACCCGGCGGCTCCGCGCGCCATGGGGTCGCCGGGACGCACCGCCCGGAAGTGGCTAAAGGACGACGAGGAGACGTAATTGCGGGTCACGAAGCGGTAGGCGTCCGCCCCGCCCCCGGCCAGGGCAAGAAGGGCCCGGCGGTCTTCCGGGGCGATCTCCTCATCGGCGTCCAGCACCAGGATCCACTCGCCCGCCGCCGCCCCCAGCCCGTGATTGCGCGCCGCGGAGAAATCCTCGGGCCAGGGGACCTCGATCACCCGGGCGCCGAGCCTTCTCGCCGCCTCCTGCGTCCCGTCGGAGGAGCCGGTGTCCACGAGGATCACCTCGGAGACGACGCCCCGGACGCTCTCCAGGCACCGGGGAAGCGCCTCCACCTCATCCCGGACGATCATGCAGAGGGAGATCTGCGGAAGACGGTTCCGCGAAGGGTCCGATGGCCTCGCCCCCCCCTGAGCCCGCCCCCCGGTCTTCGAGCGGACGCGGTCCAGACACTGGCGGGCACGCGGGTTTCGGGGCTGAAGAGCCGCGGCGCGGCGGAAGTGCTCCCGGGCGGCTTCCAGGTCCCCGCGGTCTTCCAGGAGAACCCCCAGGTTCATGTGGGCCTCGTGCGCCCGCGGGTTCATCTCCAGGGCGGCCCGGTAGCGCTCCGCAGCAGCGGCCGGATCGCCCCGCCGCTCCGCGATCACGCCCAGCATCACGTGGGCCAGGTCGGGCCTGTAATCCAAAGCTTGAAACCGCCGGACGGCCTCCGCCCGGTCCTGCTCCACGAGGGCCAGGGTCCGCTCGAAGGCCCGCCGGGAGCGGTCCAGGTCGCCGGTCTCGAAGGCCTGAACCCCCAGCTCGAACCAAGCCCGGGGGTCATCGGGCGTCTCCGCGACCTTGGCCTCCCCCAGTTGAAGATACCGCCGGCCCTTCGCCCGCCGGACCTCCGGGTCCAGCACGCCGTAGTGATGGACGGGGACCGCCAGGTCGGCGATCTTTCCACCGCTCTCCAAAATGGCCTCGTCCACCATCTCGTGGACGCGCCCGCGAAACCGGACCCCCGGCCTTCTCCGGAAGAGCCGCACCTTGTAGGTGGGGTACCAGCCGGGGATCGGCCTCCCCGAAAGATCCGCCTCGAACTCCGGATACTCGCCCGCGCACGGCGTGAACCCCCCTCCGTGGACCTGGTCCGTGTAGTTGCGCGAGAGGAGGCGGTAGCCGTCCACGTCCCTTCGGCCGAGGGCCCGCCGCAAGGCCTCCAGGTCCGGCCGGGCGATGGCCTCGTCCGCATCCAGGACGAGGACCCAGTCCCCCGAGGCCCGCTCCAGGGCGGCGTTGCGGGCGGCGGCGAAATCGTCCCGCCAGGGGACCTGAAAGACCTCGGCGCCCGCGGCCCGGCAGATGTCCGGGCCGGCATCGGTGGACCCGGTGTCGGCGACGACAATCTCCTCCGCGATGGGCCGGACGCTCTCCAGCGCGCGGGCCAGCGTCGCGGCGCCGTCGCGGACGATGAGACAGACGCTCAAGGCGGAGCCGGCCGGCCTCCGCTTCGGCCGAACCCCCTTCGTTTTCCTCTTGCGCTTCGCGCCGGCCACGGTCCCTTCTCCTACGCGCCCAAGGCCCCGGCGGCCTCCCGCGCGGGCCGTCCCTGCAGGCTCTCGGCGAGCCGCTTCATCTCCGCGTCGTCCGGCCGCCGCGCCAGGCACTTCCTCGCGCACTGGAGGGCCTCCCGAATCCGCCCCGATTGGGAGAGGATGAGGGCCAGGTTCGCCAGGACGTCGGGGTGATCGGGGGCCATGCGGTGGGCCTCCTCCATCAGCGAGAGGGCCTCGGCGGCCTTTCCGGCCTCCCACGCCAGGACCGCCCGGTTGATCCGGGGCTCCACCCACTGGGGCATGAAGGCCTGCGCCTCCTCGAAAAAGGCCCGGGCCCTTTCCGTCTGCCCCTGGGCGTGCAGCCGCTCTCCTTCCTCGACCATCGCCTTGGCGATCCGCTCCAGCGCGGGCCCCATGAGGGTCCGGTGCTCCTCCAGCGGGGGCCGCCGGGTCTCGGCCGGCGCCGGCTCAAGCGCCCGGGGCTCCTCCGCCCAGGCCATGAGTTGGCGCTCCCAGCCTTCGATGATCCGGTCCCACCGGAAGCGGGAGGCGGTCTCGAGCCCTTCCTCCACGAGCGCCCGGCGTCTTTGCGGGCCGTCGAGAAGCTCACAGATGGCGCCCGCCAGGGCGTCCGCGTCGCGGACGGGCGCCATCAGGCAGTTTTTCCCGGCCTCGGCGTACGTCCGGGCGCCCTCGTTGTCGGTGGTCACGACGGCCGTCCCCGACGCCATCGACTCCAGGGGGGGCAGGGGAAAGGACTCGTAATGGGAGGCCGTGACCGTGATGTCGCTCAGGGCGTACAGCCTGCCGAGGTCCTCCTGCGTCGGGCGCTCGATGTAGGTACAGGGAAAATCGAAGTTGGCCTGGGGGAAGGCCGAGACCCGCAGGACGTCGAAGGCGCGGCCCGAGTCCCGCACCTTCCGCAGGGCCGCGAAGGCGTCCCGGACCCCCTTGAACTCGAGCTGGTCGGTCCCCATCACCAGGATGAGGGGCCTTTTCCGCGGGGGCTTCGGCCGGGGATGAAAGACCCCTTCGTCCACGGCCGCCGGGACGAAGACGGACTCCTTCCCGTAGCGCTCCCGCAGGAGGCGCTGGATCACCGGCGAGACCGCCGCCAGCTTCATGGGCAGGCGGTAGGACTCCTCCGAGAACTTTTGCCGGGGGTCTTCGGTGTCCTTGAACTCCCCGTAGAAGTATTCATCGCCCTGGACGAAATAGACGGGCACGGCGTCCAGGAGCTTCGCCGCATGGTGCGCGAAGAGCGCGTGGTTCCAGTACGTGGCCACCACCACGTCGGAGGGCGGGACCATGGAGGAAAGCGGGGTGCGGAGATCCGCCTGGATGAGGGGGACCTGAAGAGGGGTCCAGCTGGGCGGCCCCTGATGGGAAACCACCCGCACCTGGTGCCCCCGCTCCGCCAGGCGGTTGACGTGCTCGAAGATGACCTTGGCCCCTCCGGTGACGTTGGTCGTCGCCACGAGATACGTGATCCGAAGTCCGCGTCCGGGGCCGCCGCCCGCCGCCCTCGAGCCTTTCTCCTTCCCCTTGGCCTTCTTGCCCATGTGGCTCTCCTTCACTTCCGGCAAAGGACGCAGTAGCAAAACGGGAAATTCTCAGGCCCCACCCCTTCGATGACGACCTCCCGGAAATCTCTCGACAGCTCTCTCAGCCCCCGCTCGGTGAAGCGCCAGTAATCCTTCACCGGCCCGTCCTCGTGGACGGGATAGAGGAAGGGGGTGGAGATCATCGCCCATCCGCCGGGGCGCAGGACGCGGTGCATCTCACGGACCGCCCGAAACGGGTCCGTCGCGTGCTCCAGCACCTGGTGGCAGAGGACCCCGTCCAGAGAGCCCTCAGCGAAGGGGAGGTTCGCCAGGTCGGCCACCAGGTCCACGTTTTCCCCCGGGACCACGTCCAGCGTCCGGTACCAGCAGTGCGAGAACAGAGAGCGTGGGTACGTCCACTTTCCCGCCCCCACGTCCAGCACCCGGCCCGCGAACCGGCCGGCCATCCTCCGGGTGTAATCCATGAGGAAGGCCCGGGGGTACATCACCCGCCCGCCTTCGAACTCCACCCAGGGGACCTGGACGGGATCAAAGCGGTGGTGAAAAATCGGGTTTCTCGTGCGCAGGACCCCGTCGCCCCGCGGGGGTCCCGCCAGCGTCCTTTCGAAGATCCGGCGGTGGGACTCGACGCTGCGGCTCAGGGTGAAGCGCTCGAGGACGCGCTCCCGGGCGCGGCGGGAGAGATCTTCCTCGTTCTCCAGGACTTTCAGGATGGCCTCGGCGTACTCCGCCGGGTCGATCTCCGGGATCCGCTCCCAGGACGGCGCGTCCACCGGCGCGCCGACCCCCGCGTCCCCCACGAGCTCCGGGGTCCCCCCGTAGAGGGCGTGGGCCACCGGGAGGCCGCAGGCCATGGCCTCGATGACAACCTTGGGGCAGCCGTCAATGGAGGAGGGGTGCAGGAAGACGTCGGCCGAGCGGTAGAGGTCCGGGAGCCTCTCCTGGGGAACCGGACCCGTCAGCTCCACGCAGCCGGAGAGGTCCAGGGCCGCGATGCGCTCCTGGATCAGCCCCAGGACCGCCCCCGGCCCCTCGGCGCGGACGGGCCCCGCGATGATCAGCCGGACGTCCGGAACCTCCCGCCTCACCAACGGCAGGGCGTTCAGGATGGCGCGAAAGCGCTGGGCGTGCCGGTGAAGGCCCACGGTCAAAAGGACGTTGCGCCTCTCCATCCGGGCGGGGGGCGAGAAAAACGTCTCGTCCACGGCGTTGGGCACGACCTCCCACGGGCACGGGGCCGGGCCGAGGAACTCCCCGCAGGCCCGCCGGGCGAACTCCGACTGGTAGATGACGAAATCCGCCAGCTCGTCCTGGATCTGCTTGAGGACGGCGTTGGACCGGCGGTACTGGGGATCCACCGCGGGGAAGAGGACGCCCGCCAGGTTATGGACGATCCGGGCGCCCTCCCGCTTCTTGGCGGCGATGGCCTCGGGCGGGAGGCTGTCGGAGCGGACGTACCAGATGTCGGCGGCGTCCCGGGCATCCCGGACCCGGTGGAACGCCTCGCCCAGGCGGTCGGACATGGGGTTGCCGGGGTCGGTGAAGAACACCCGGGTGGGAATCGGCCGCCGGGCCACGGCCAGGAACTCGGGCTCGCCGCGGGGGGGGAGGCCCCTCTCCTCCAGCCGGAGGAGGTTCATCCCGCCTACAGACTCGAGTAGGATCCCGAGCGCCTCCCGGTCGGGGAAGAGACACCCGTGGTACTTCCCGAGCTCGCTTTCCCGGGGGACGATGACGTAGAGGTGTCCCCCCGGCCTGAGGACCCGCCGGAACTCGTTGAGCGCCGCCTCCGGGCTCGGCGAGTGCTCGAGGGAGTGGCGGGAGAAGACCGCGTCGAAGGCCGCGCCGGGAAAGGGAAGATGGTGCATGTCGGCCCGCACGCCCAGCACCCCGCGCTCCCGCGCAAGGGCCAGGGTGCTCGGGCTCAGCTCGATCCCCACCACATCCTCGATGCCCCGGCCGCGCAAGCACTCCACCTCGTGCCCGTCGCGGATCCCCACGCAGAGGACCCGGTGCGCGGGGCCCACGTAGCGGCAAAAGTCCGCGACCGCCGCCTGGATGTGAGGCGCGGCCCGGAGCATCATCCCCTTGAGGTTGGACCCCTCCTCCTGGTGCCGGACGTACTCGTCTGCGGAGGCATAGGTCCGCCGCACCCTCCGCCGCCGCCTCTCCCGCGTCCGCTCCACGATCCGCCGGGCTGTCTCCAGTTGCTCCTGGACCTTCGCCGGGGACAGGTTGGTCCGCGTCGCGCGCCAGGCGTACAGGGCCTTGGGGATGTTGAACAGGTTGAAGTCGTCGGCCATGCGGAGCCAGAGGTCATAGTCCTGGGCGTACCGGAACTGGGGGTCGTAGCCCCCGGCCCGATCGAAGGCCCGCCGGCGGAACATCACGGCCCCGTGGGCAAACTGGTTGGCGTGCAAAAGGGCCCGCTGGAGGTCTTCGTTCTGGACGGGGCGGTACTGAAGCCCGAGGAGCTGACCGGCGGCGTCGACGATGTGGTAGTAGCACCCGATCAGGGCGTACTCGGGATGTGCGTCCAGGAAGGCCACCTGGTTTTGAAACCGGTTGGGATAGGAAAAGTCGTCGGCGTCCATCCGGGCGACGTACTCGCCGCAGGATTCGGCGACGGCGCGGTTGAGAGAGGCCGCCAGGCCCCGATTCTCCTGGCGGATCACCCGCAGGCGGAGATCTTCAAAGCCCGCCAGGATGTCCCGGGTGCGGTCGGTGGAGCCATCGTCCAGGACCACCCATTCGAAATCGCGAAAGGTCTGGGAAAGGATGCTCCCCACGGCCTCGGCCAGGTAGGCCTCCCCGTTGAGGACCGACATCACAACGCTGACCTTCGGCATGACCCCCGCTCTCCGAGGTGGACGGAAGGGTTGCCGCAGCGCAAGGGCGCTCCGGGCGGACGGCCGCGCCATCCGGCGCTCGACCTCTTCTGCGATCTCTGTGCCAAAGCCCGGAAAGCGGGGGCGGCCGGTCCAGGAGGGCCGCGCGCAGTCCGCTGACGGCCGCGTAATCCCTTGATTTGCGCGAGGCTTTTGAAAAGGGCCGGCGGGAATCCCGGTGGAGGCCCCCCGGGCTGCGAGAGGCCCCCGCGGGGCGGATCGAGGAAAAGACGGCAAAAATTTCCCCGTCCGGCGGGCGGCTACTGGAGAAAGTCGAGCAAGCTGAGATTGGAGACGTTCGCGTGCGAGGCCAGGGTGGCCTTGAGAACGTTTTCCTGAGACTGAAGGGCCGTGATGGTTTCCACCAGGTCCGCGTCTTCCACCAGGGAGAGTTGTTCCCGGAGGGCGAGACGGAGGGTGTCCAGGCTGGTTTGCGTCCCGTCGAGGCGGGTTTCGCTCGCCCCCAACTCCGCCCGGACGTTGATCACCTGGGACCGGCCCGCTTCCAGCGCGTCGATCTGCGCCTGGATGCCCGACAGGTCGCCGGACTGAAGCGCCGTCTCCAGGGCGTTGGCGGCGGCGAGGATGTCCACGCCCCCGCCGGCCGCGCCGAAGACCTGATCGCCCGGCTTGTTGACGGTCACCCGGGCGTCCCGGGCGATGGCGACCTGCATCGTCCCGCTGTTTCCGCCGTAGGTCCCCGCCGTCGAGTAGGCCGGGGTATCAGTCTTCGTGCCGCTGAAGATGTACTGTCCCTCGAACTGGGTGTTGGCCAGCTGGACCAGCCGGTCCCGCAGACTCGCCGCCTCCTGGGCCATGGCCGCCCGCGTGGACGGGATGACGGTGCCGTTGGCGCCCGCGACGGCGATGTCCTTCATCTTCTGGATGACCTCGCCGGCCTGGCTCAGGCTCGTCTCGGCCGCGCCCAGCAGGGCCTTGCCCCGGCGGATGTTCCTTTCATACTGGTCGAACTGGGCGAGGGACTGGCGCAGGCGCAAGACGCGCTGGTTGTCCGCGGGGCTGTCCGAAGGGCGGTTCAGCCGCTTCCCGGAGGCGGCCTCGGCCTGGAGATCCTGCAGCTGCTCCCGGGCGCGCTGCATATAAAGCACGAAGTTCTTCCAGGTTGTGGCGTCGGACACCCGCATGGTAAGCCCCCTTCTCTCCGCTACTGCAGGAACTCCAACAAAGTATCCGTGAGCCCCTGGGCGACGGCGATCAGCCGCGCGGCGGCCGAGTAGGTCTGCTGGTAGCGGATCAGGTTGGACAGCTCCTCGTCCACGGAGACCCCGCTCACCGCGCTCCTCCTTTCCTCAAGGCGCGCGAGCAGGATTTCCGACTGCTGCACGCCGGTGCTGGCGTCCGCCACGTCGTTTCCCACGACGCCCACCAGGGCGGCGTAGGCCTCGTGGAACGTCTCCGAGTTCGAGGAGAGGAGACGGGAGTGTTCCAGATCGGCGAGGTCCAGGAAGTTGGAATTGTCTCCGGAGGAAAAGACGCCCGAGGCGTCGACCTTGCCCGTGGCGATGAGCGTCGCGTTCGCGGCCACCTCGGTCCCGAGGGCGATGTCGTCCGCCGTCGAGCCCTTGAAGAGGTTGTTCAGCCCGAGGGCCGTCAGGACCCGGCTCGTGTCGTTGCGGAAGGCGAAGCGGTTGCTGCCGTCGGCCGTGATCGTCAGCTTCCCGGTCGCGGCGTCCACGGAGGCGGAGACCCCGCTGACGGCGTCCAGCACCGCCGCCAGGGAAGCGAGCGTCGTGCCCCCCGTGTCCTTGTCGATGGTGAGGGTCTGCTGGACGGACACGGCGCCGGAGCCGTCGTACACGATGATGTCGAACGACCCGTCCTGAACCAGGGAGGAGAACGGAAGTCCCGCGTCCACCGTTCCCAGCTCTTCGTTGACGTCGGTCACGGCGTAGTCCGAGGTGAGCGCCGGGGCCGCCTGGCTGCCGACGCCCTGGGTGTGGATGAGGTTGACCTGCTGGACGAGGGTGCTGGCCAGGGTGTCCAACTGGCCCAGGTACGCGGGGAGATGGGTGTCCCGGGCTTTCAGCAGCCCCCCCAGGCGGCCTCCGGTGATCTCCGCGGTCACCGTCTGGATCGCCCCTCCGGGGACCCTGAGCTGGACATCCACCATCCCCTGGTTGTTGGGATTTCCCGCCGTGAGGAACTCCACGGTCGTCCCGATGTGGTCCACCAGGCTTCTTCCCGCGCCCAGGAGCACGTCGACCCCGCCGTCGTCGTAGGCGATGGTCTTGATGTTGACCAGTTCCGCCAGCTCTCGAATCGCTTGGTCTCTGCGGTCCCGCAGGTCGCTCGCGGTCGTGTTGGTGCTCAGTTTGACGATCTCCAGGTTCAGGCTGCCGATCTGCGAGACCAAACCATTCAGCCGGTTCATCATGGCCTTGATTTCGGGATCGATGCCCTGGCGGACCGCCGAGACGGCTTTCGAGGCGCTCTGGAAGGTGTCGGCCAGGCGCGAGGCGGCCGTCTGCAGGACGGTCCGCTCGGCGCTCCCCTGGGGGTGGTTGGACAGGTCCTGGACGGCCGCGAAGAACCGCGACAGGTCCGTGCCGAGTCCGCCCGCGTCCGAGTCCTGGAAAAGGACCTCCACCTCGCTCAGGACGTCGGCGAGGACCGAGTCCCGGCTGTTCCGCGACTGGAAATCGATGACCTGGGCCGTGAGGAGCGCATCGAAATGGCGGCGGACCTCGCGGACCAGCACGCCGCCCGGGAGCATTCCCTCGGACGTCGCGACGGGAGGGGCCGATTCCAGGATCACCTCCTGGCGGGAATACTCCGGGGTGTTCGCGTTGGCGATGTTGTTGGCGGTAACGTTCAGCGCGGTGCGGGCGGCCAGCAGGGACCGGGTCCCGATGTCCAAGAAAGTCGCGATGTCAACCATGGACGAAAACCCCTTTTCTCTCAGGCCCGCCGCTCAACGAGGCGGCCGGAGGCCGCTCCTCCTTGAAACGCCCCCGTGGGCAAATAGGTGAAATGTCCGACGCTCTGCTCCGCGAAGCTCGAAAGCAGGCTCCCCACGAGGTCGAAGGAGTGTTCGAGCAGGATGGCGTTCTCCCGGCCGATCTCCTGGCACAGGGAGAGGACGGAGGCGAGGGTGGCGCCGCAGTTGGAAAGGTCCGCCGACTCCCGCTCCTCCAGGGAGGCGATCACCTTGGACAGCGTGACCGCCTCCGCCGGGAGGCCGAGCGCGACGGCGAGCCGCAAGACGATGTCCTGCCGCTCGGCCTCCGCGCGCCGCAGGTCGGCGATGAGGGGCCTTTTGAGGCGGTTGGTCTCCGAGAGATCGAGAAGGGCATGCTTGAGAAGGGCTTCCTTTTCCTTGCGGAGAAGCCCCAGCAGGTCCCGGTAGAGGGACATCTCCCGCCGGAGAAGGCGGAGCAGATCGCGCGTCAAATCCGGGGGAACGCTCCCCATGGTCCTCCCCTCCTCTTCGGACCCGGGGACTTCCCCCTTGCGGGAGGCCGCCCGGGCCTACCGAAGTATGTTCAGCAGCGGGTCGCGGAGAAGGCTGTCCGCCAGCTTTTCCGCGTCCACTTGATAGCGGCCTTCTTCAATGGCCGCCTTCAGTTCGGCGACCTTCTCCTCGCGAATCTCAGGCGCCGATTCCGCCAGCTTCTGCGCCCGCAGGACCTCCCGTCCGCCCGACGACAGGACCACCGTCTCCTCGGCCGGGCCGGAGGCCGCGCGCTCCTCGGGCCGATGGGGCGAGTCCTCGGGCCGTTTGACGTGAGGGGTTTCCGGCGCCCCCTGGGTCTGACCCACCCGGTTGAAATAGGCTTCTGGGTCCGGGAATCTGTCGCCGCCGATACGCATCTCCTGCTCCTTTTTGGAAGCTGGGGGGCGGCCTCCGCCTTCCCTCCCTGGGGACGGACGGGCTTTTTGGGGCAAAACGGGCGTAGCCGCCGCCGAGTGACTGGTCGTAACCAAGGTTGTTATCGGTAGAATTCGGAGGCGACTTTAGCATTTTTTCTCCGTTTCATCCCCTACGAAAAACCTCAGATCCGCGAGCGCAGCAGGACCTCCATCGGGTCCACCTGGCGGCCCTCCCGCAGGACCTCGAAGTGCAGGTGCGGACCGGTCGACCGGCCGGTCGAGCCCGCCTCGGCGATCACCTGGCCGCTCACGACCGCGTCGCCCGTCTTCACCCACAGGGCCGAGTTGTGCGCGTAGCGCGTGACGGTGTTGTCCGGGTGGAGGATCTCCACTAGATTTCCGTAGCCTCCCTCCTTCCCGGCGAAGACCACCCTTCCGGGGCGAACCGCCAGGACGCTCGCACCCTCCGGCGCCGCGATGTCCACGCCGGAGTGGAACCTTCTCGTCCCCTCCATCGGGTCGTCCCGGTACCCAAAACGGGAGCTCACCCTCCCCTCGACCGGTCTCCTCCAGAAGAACTCCCTGGCTTCCCCCGGGCCTTCCGGGAGGGGTTTTCCGGCCGGGGGCACGTCGGGCTTCTCCGCCGGACGGGGCGGGAGGGGGTATCCCTCTTTCTTCTCCGGCGCGCCTTCCCCTCTCGGCCGGCCTCCGGCCCCCCGGAGCGCGGGGTCGAGGCCCGCCAGGATCACGGGGGCGAGTCCAATCCCCCCGGCCCGGGCCAGCTCTTTGGTGATTTCCATGTCCATCATTTCGGTGTAGGTGTCTTCCTTTTTCCGGTCGCCGAAGACGTCCGACTTCTGGATCGTCTTCCTCATGGACTTCAGCATCATGTAGAGAAAGAAGCTCTCCATCTCCTGGGCGGCCTTCTTCAACTCGGCCCGGTCGCCTTCCGTCTCCGGGGCCCGCGAAAGCCGGGAGGCGGCCGCCTGGGCCCGCGCCTCCGCGGCCTGGGCCCCCCGAAGCCGAAGCAGGTCCGCGCCGCTGTCCCTCAGAAGCTCCATCAGATGATCTCCAGCGTGGCCTGGAGCGCGCCGGCCGCCTTGATGGCCTGGAAGATGGCGATGAGGTCCCTCGGGGTGACGCCGATGGCGTTCAGGGCCTTGGCCACGTCGTTGATGTTGGCGCCCGGCTGGAGGACGATGAGGTTGGACTTTTCCTCCTTCACGGTGATCTCCGATTGGGGCACCACGGTCGTGTCCCCCCGCGTCGAGAACGGCGAAGGCTGGGAGACCCTGGGCGTCTCCTTGATGATGAGGCTCAGGTTGCCGTGGGAGATGGCGATGGTGGAGATGCGCACGTTTTCCCCGATGACCACCGTGCCGCTCCGCTCGTCGAGCACCACCCGGGCCCCCACGTCGGGCGTCACCTCCAGCATCTCGATGTCCGCCACCATCTCCACCACCTTCCCCTTGTACTTCTCGGGCACCTTCATGCGGATGGTCCCGGCGTCCTGGGCCCAGGCCAGGGGACCGCCCAGATGCCGGTTGATCGCCTGGACCACCCGGGTGGCGGTGATGAAATCGGGGTTGTGCAACGCCAGCAGCAGCTCCGTCTTCCGGGAGAAGTCGAGGGGGATCTCCCGCTCGATGAGGGCCCCGTTGGAGATCTTCCCCACGGTGGGGTGGTTCTTGGAGACGCTGCTCCCTGAAGCCCCCTCCGCCGTGAAGGCCCCGCCGACGGAAATCGGGCCTTGCGCCACCGCGTAGACCTTTCCATCCGGCGCCCGGAGCGGGGTCAGAAGAAGGGTCCCCCCTTTCAGGCTCGTGGCGTCCCCGATGGAGGAGATCAGCGCGTCCACGTGGGCTCCGTTGCGGGCGAAGGGAGGCAGGACGGCGGAGACCATGACGGCGGCCACGTTCTTCACCTTGACGAGCTTGGGATCCACCGTCAGCCCCTGCCGCTCCAACATGCTGACCAGGGACTGGATGGTGAACTGAGCCCCGGACTTGTCTCCCGTCCCGTTCAGACCGACCACCAGCCCGTAGCCCACCAGCTGGTTGTCCCGCACGCCCCCCAGGCTCGTCAGGTCCTTCAGGCGAATGGCCTGGGCGGGCGCGTCCGCCCACAGGAGGCCCGCGGCCAGCCACACGGTTGCGAACATCCTGAAGAAGCGGCGCATGAGGACCTCCCGTCCCGCTCAGAACGGCCAGATGTAGTCCAAAAGCCTCGCGACCCAGCCCGGGCGCTGCTTCTCGCTGATGACGCCCACGCCCGTGTACTCGATCTGGGCGTCGGCGACCAGGCTGGAAAGCACCGTGTTGTCCGGCTGGATGTCCCGGGGCCGGACGACCCCGGTCAGGGTGATCCACTGGACCTCGTTGTTGACGACGATCTCCCGGCGGCCCTCGATGACCAGGTTGTCGTTGGGCAGCACGTCCACGACCCGGGTGGTGATGGTGGCCGTGAAATCGCCCTTCCGGGTGGTCTTCCCCGACCCGTCGAAGTCGTTCTGGGAGGAGGTGTCGAAGACCGAGTTCGGATTGAAGTTGGCAATGTTATTGGCCAACAGCTTCTCCGCCCCGAAGAAGGCCTTCAGGCTGGCCGCCAGTGTGGAGGTCCGGCTTGTCTTCGTCGTGGCCTCTCGGCTGGCCTCGGAGCTCTCCACGACGCGGACGGTCACCAGGTCGTTGACGCGGAAGGCCTTCACGTCGGTGAACAGAAAGGCGACGTCGGTGCGGGTCCGCCACAAAGACCCCTCCGCCGTCTTCTCGGGAGGGACCTGGACGAACCGGGCGCGCGGCGAGACGGTCTTTGCGGTCTTTCTCCGCAGGTAGTCGACCTCCGCGCACCCGAACGTGAGGGACAGAACCCCCAGCAGCACCACCCCGCTCAACAGGACCCGGATGAACCGGTGCACCCAGCGCATACGCCTCTCACACCCCTCAGAAGAGAACCTGCACGGTTCGGGGGTCGATCACCCGCCCGTACACCGATTTCCTGGACGACAGATTGATGACCTCCACCAGGTCGCCCAGGGCCCCGTCCGAGCGGACCACGCCGAACGTGGTGACCAGGAGCGTCTCGGACTCCGCCTTGAGCGTCACGATGTCCCCCCGGCGCACCAGGGGGGCCCGCTCCAGCCACTCTTTCTGGATGGGGACCCGCCCCGCGATGGGGCGGCGGGCGCGCTTTCCCACGATCTCCCGGAGATCCTGGACGATGCCCGGGGGCGCCGAGGCGAGATTCATCTCCACCTGGTGCAGATCGGCGGCGGTGAAGAGGTGCCCCCTGAGAACCGGCCTCTCCAGCACCCAGACGCGCGTGCCGGCTTGGACCTCTCCCGTGACCCAGACCCGCTGCGCCGGGCGTCCGTCCACGTTGACGCGGACGGCCAGCATCAGCCGGCCCAGCAGCTTCAGGCTGCGCGGGGGCTCCACCTCCAGTCGGACCTCCCCCGCCGGGACGACCACGTCCTCCTTGGCCGCCTGGACGTTGGCGATCCGGACGCTTTCAGGCGCCCAGGGAACGCGCTGCAGAACGAAATCCCGGAAGGCCTTCTCGAAGGCCTCCTTCTCGATCCGGCGGGAAGCCGCCGTGACGGTCAGGGTCCGGGGGCCCTCCCACACGACCTGGCGCGGGTCGATGCCCTCGCGCCGGAGCCTCACCAGCAGCCAGTCGGGGTCGATCTTGAACTCCTGGCCCGGGCTGGGCGTGCGGCCCACCTCGGTCGTCAGAATCCGCTGCCGCAAGGCGGCGGGGCCGCCCGCGCATTCGGCGACGTCGGAGACCCGAAAGGTGTTGCCCGTCACGCTCGCCTGGCTGCGGACGACGCACCTCACCGGCTCCTCCGCGAAAGCGGCCCCTCCCGCGAAGAGGCCCGCCGAAGCGACGAGCGTCAAGAGTGCGACCCGGATACCGCAGCCTCGATCCACCTTCATCATGGGGCGTCCTCACTTACCGCTTGACGTTGTTGGCGGTCTGAAGCATGTCGTCGGCCGTCTGGATCACCCGCGAGTTGAGCTCGTAGGCCCGCTGGCTGGAGATCATGTTGACCATCTCGTCCACGACGCTGACGTTGGAGAGCTCCAGCGCCCCCTGGGCGATGGTCCCGAGCCCCTCGTCACCCGGGGTGCCGGTCACCGGGCTTCCCGCGGCGGCCGTGGCCTTGAAGAGGTTCCGGCCGATGGCGCTCAGCCCGGCCGGGTTGGGGAAGGACACCAGGGTGATCTTGGTGATCTCCGACGGCGTCGTCTGCCCCGCCGCGAGGACCGACACCGTCCCGTCCGTTCCCACGGTGAAGCTCACCGCGTTGGACGGGATGGTGACCTCGGGGTCGAGGGGGAACCCGTCGGAGGTGACGACGCGGCCCTTGCTGTCCATCTTGAAGGCGCCGGCCCGGCTGTAGGCCGTTTCGCCGTTGGGCATGGTCACGGCGAAAAAGCCGTTGCCCTCGATCAGCAGGTCCAGCGGGTTGTCGGTCTTGCTGAAGCTGCCGGTGTGGAACAGCTTCTGCACCGCCACCGGCCGCACGCCGTGGCCGATCTGGATGCCGGTGGGCACCTCGGTTCCGGTGGAGGAAGCCATGCCGGCGGGCCGGAGCGTCTGGTAGAGCAGGTCTTGAAAGTCGCCCCGGCCTTTTTTGAAACCGACGGTGTTCACGTTGGCCAGGTTGTTGGAAATGATGTCGATGTTGAACTGTTGGGCCGACATTCCGGAAGCCGCGGTCCAAAGGGCGCGTATCATCTCCCCAACTCCCCTATCTGAGCCGACCCACCTCGGTGGTAGCCCGCTGGGTGGCTTCGTTCAGCGTCTGAATCACTTTGTTGTAAGCCTCAAAGGCCCGCAGGACCTCGACCATCTCCGTCAGGCTCGGCACCGGCGACACGTTGGAGCGCTCCAGCGCGCCCGACCGGACCTCCACCCTCCCGGGGTCCTGCGGCTCGATGCCGGGCGCGTTGATGAACAGGCCCCCCAAGTCTTTGCGCAGGGCCCGGTCCCTGTTCTTGAAGTCCACGACCCGAAGGGCGTCCGCCTCTCGGCCATCCACGGTCAATTTGCCTGATTGCTCGACCATGACCCGGTTGCCCTCGACGGTGATGGGCCCCCGCTGCCCCATGACCGGGTAGCCGTCCTGATTCACCAGGACCTTTTCGGAGTTCAGCGTGAAGGACCCGTTGCGGGTGAAGCGGAGACCCTGGGGGGTTTGGATCACAAAGAAGCCCGGGGTGCTCAGGGCCAAGTCCAGGGGGTTGCCGGTCATGAGAATATCGCCCGCCTCAAAATTCGTCTTGACGCCCGTCATCTGAAGGCCCAATCCGAACTGGAGCCGCTCGGCCCCTTCCGGAAGGGCGCTCTCCCCGAGGAAGGCGAGCTGGACGGGCGCCGCTTGCCCTGCCGTCCCGTCGGCGAGGGGAAGCAGCGAGAAGACCGGCCGCCTCGCCTTGAATCCCACCGTGTTGACGTTGGCCAGGTTGTTGGCCAGGACCTCCAGCCGTCTTTCCTGCGCCGTCGAGGCGGCGATCAGCGACCGCACATCCATGCTCATTCCACAGTCCTCTCTCTCCGCCTCCGCAGTCCCGATTGCTATTGCCCCTGAAAGAAAGCAATCCATGTACCAAGTCGGCCAAGGCAACCCCGAAAGACGCCGGAAGACGATAACTTCTTGGAAATCCGGGGATTATCGGCGGGATGGAAAGACCCGGCCCCGCAGGCCCGACAGGGGGACGCGCCCGTGCGGGCATTTCCTGCCGCGTCACGGAAAAAACCGGCCGGCCCGCGCGCGGGTCGGGCGACCGGGGGCGCCTCAGCCCCTTTTTCGATCTTCGTTGAGGGTGTAGACGAAGGCCAGGATCTCGGCCACCACCCGGTAGGCCTCCGGGGGGATCGCCTGGTCCAGTTCCAGGCGGGAGAGGATTTCCACCAAACCGGGGTCTTGCCGCAGGGGGACGCCGTTTTGGCGGGCCAACTCGATGATCCGGTCGGCCAGGAGGCCGCGGCCCTTGGCCGTCACGCGGGGGGCGGCGTCCTCCTCGGGCTCATAGCGCAGGGCGACCGCCGCGCGGTTTTCCAAGTTCTCAGTCATGGGGATCTCACGCCTTGACGTCGATGAGCCGCCGGTCCCGGAGGCCGAAGTCGAGGACCTCACCCTCCTCGTCGGCCCGGGGGGTCTGCTGGACTTCCACGCAATCCAACCGGACGACCTGAAAACCGTGGGCCTCCAGGCGCTCCTTCAGCCGCCGGAAATGCCGACGCAGGAAGGAGGCGCAGTCGGGGTTGGCGACCTGGAAGCTGCAACCCACGCGCTTGCCATCCAGGGTCGCATCGATCCGCAGGTCCCCCAACCCCCGCAGGCTCAGCAGGAAACAGATCCGGAAGCCCCCTTCGCGCTCCTGGCCCGGCTCCCGGTCCTCTCCCCATCGGCGCAAGAAGAGCTCGGCCCGCTCCCTTTCAACGCCCCAGGGGAGCTGAAGGTAGACGCTGCGGCCGTCCGCCAGGGCCTGGACGTTCCGGAACTGTTCCAGTTCGATGTTCTTGATGTAGGCCCGAAGATCGCCCAGGAGCGGGGAAAGGGGAGAGTCGGTCTGATCGCCGCCCGGACGCCCTTCCTCCAGTTGCCCGGCCAGCCGCAGGAGAATGGCCTTCAGGTCGAATCTCAGGTCGGGCGGCTCTCCCGACTCCAACGCCCGGGCGAGCTTGCTCTCCAGCAGAAGCCCCGACGTCTTCAGCCAAGACTGAAGAAAGGCCGGGTCTTCCGCTGTCTTGGACGAGAGGACCCCCCGATCGAGGGCCCTTTCCAAAAGCGCCACCAGCTCCGGCGCCGCCCGCCGCAGCGCCGGCAGGTTCTCAACCAACTGCGGAAGGAGATCGGAGAGAGGGACCCTCTCCGGCAAGTGAGTCCGCAGAAAGGCGTCGGCGGTTTCCCGATACTGGGCGCTCCCCCGCAGGAGCATCAGGATGAGCCTGGGGGAAACCTGCTCCACCCGGGTTCGCACCAGGGTCCCGGGGAGGAGGGGGCCGGGGGTTTCGGCCAGGACCGCCGAACCCCGGATGTCGAGGACGGCCGAGTTGTTTCCGAGAACCTCCAGGACCTCGACCTCGATGACATCCCCCACCTGGAGAGAGGCGGCGAGATCGGAAGCCTTGTGATACACGTGCTCGCGGAGGGGTTGGCGGTGCGCGTTGATCCCGGAAATGGTGACCATGGCGTCCTCCCCCGCCTCTTACGGGAGGTGCGGAGCTATCCGGAGGCCATCGCCCGCTGGCCTTTCAATCCCATGATGAGGTCGATCTCGCCCTTTGAAACGGGCACCCGGGAGGCGATCTCGCCGGCGGAGAATCCCTTCTGGACGAGGCGCTCGACCAGGCGGTAGGGGTCCGAGGCCGCGCTCTCCGTGGCCAGCTTTTCCCCCCGGACCTTGGCCTGGCGGATGCGGCCCTGAAGCCAGTTCAACACCTTGTAGGCCTCCTCGACGGACCCTTCGAGCTCGGTCCGCACCTTTTCGGCCTCCTCCCGCGCCCGGACCAGCTCGCGCAGAAGCTCCTCGTGCCGATCCAGAACGACGGCCTGTTGACGCCTGGCGGACCGTTCACGAAAGAGGAAAAACAGGACGAACGACCAGAGAAGGATGTCGAAGCCCATCTGGGCAAGAAACCAGGTCCCCATTGTTTGCCTTTCTTCCTTCAGGTTTCCTTCTGGGAAGAAAGTGTTACAAAAATCATGCCGGGGACGGAATCGCTCCGTCCCCGGCGGCGTTTTCTACGAGAGGAGATTCGGAAAAGCCCGCTCCGTTTAACCGGCCCCCAAGTTAGGTCCCCAGGTTGATGATCTCGGCGATCAGCTGGGAGCTCGTGGTGACCGTCCGGGCGTTGGCCTGGAAGGCCCTTTGCAGGTTGACCATGTTCACGAACTGGGTCGCCAGGTCCACGTTGGCCGACTCCAGGGCGTTGGACGCGATGTTGCCCAGCTTCCCGGTGGCGGCCATATCGATCAACGCCGGGCCCGACTCCAACGTCTCGGCGAAAAGGGTGTTCCCCCGCTGTCCCAGGCTTTGGGCGTCGGCGAAGCTGGCGAGGGCGAGCCGGGACAACGTCTCAATCCGCCCGTTGGTGAAGGTCCCGGAGAGCGATCCGTCCCGCGCCACGCTGATCTCTTGCAGGGCGCCCGGACCGAAGCCATCCTGGGCCATGAAGACCGTGCTGGAGTCGATGGCGTACTGGGTCGTGCCGTCGGTCCCCGCTCCGCCGTCGGTGGTGATGCTCGAGCCGAAGTCGATGTCGACGGACTGCGCGGCGCCGGCGCCTCCCGTGAAATCGATGGCGAGGGGGCTGCCGGACTCGGTGTCCAGGAGGCCGCCTGAGGTGAAGGTGATCTGTCCGCCCGCCCCGGCCTCCTGAAGCACGCCGGCCGTCCCGCCGACGAGGTTGCCCCCGTCCATGGCCAGATGCCAGTCCCACGTATTGGCGGTGGCCGCCTTCCGGAAGAGGACCTGGCCCTGGTGCGGGTTGCCCAGGCTGTCGTAGATGGTGACGGTGGCCGCGTGGTTGTACATATTCGGGGTGATGGCCAACGGGTCATACGCGGTCGTCGGAACGGAGGCGCGGGCGTCCGCGTTCACCGACACGTTCACCTTGCCCGTGGCCTTGGGCTGGGAGGAGGTCCCCGCCAGAGAGATGGTTGTCAGGGCCGAGGCGAAGGTCGAGGTGGTCGGGTCGTACTTGTACCCCTGCACCCTGAGCCCCGCCGGGTTCACCAGGTCGCCGTTCTTGTCGAACTTGAAGGCCCCCGCCCGGGAATAGAAAAACCCGCTGTCGCCCTTCAGAACGAAGAGCCCGTTGCCGTCAACGGCCATGTCCGTGGGCGTCCCCGTGGTCTGGAAGGCCGACTGCGCGAAATTCCGGGTGACCGCCGCCAGCTGGGTGCCGCGCCCGATCTGCTTGTTCTGCCCCAGGTTCTGGATCAGGACGTCGGCGAACAGCGGCCGGCTCGACTTGTAACCGGGCGTGTTGATGTTGGCGATATTGTCCCCAACGACCGTCATCGCCAGGGACGTGGCGTTGATCCCGGAGATCCCGGTTTGCATCGCTTCAAAGCTCATGACTCGATCCTCCCCTCGTGGAAACGCTCAGAGCGGTTACGCGCCCGGAGCCGCCGAGAACTCCAGCACGTCGCTCAACTTCACCTTTTGGTTGCCCACGAGAAGCGTGGGCTCCTCCCCCTCCAGACTCACGCCGGTCACCACGCCCGTCCGGAAGAGCTCGACCTTCACCGGCTTGCCCGCCTTGTCCTGCGCGGTGACGGAGATCTCGTAGGTCCCGTCGGGGAGCGGCCGTCCCAGCGTGTCCTTGCCGTCAAAGGCCACGGTCTGGGTCCCGCCCTTCACCAGGCTCTGCTCCAGGGTGCGGACGACCTTCCCGGAGGCGTCCCGCACCTGGATGGTGACCGTGGCCGCGTCCGAGGCCAGCGCGTAGCTGATGGGCGTTGACTGGCCGCCCGCGACCTGAACCGAAAATCCCTTGGCCCGGACGGTCTTGCCGATGTAGCCGGCGGCCTGCACGGACTGGAGCGATTGCTGGCCCTTCTTCATATCCTCCAGCCCTTTGTTGATGTTGAGAAGCTGCTCCAGCTGGCTGAACTGGGTGAGCTGGGTGGTGAACTCAATGGGGTCCTGGGGATTCAGCGGGTCCTGGTTCTGCATCTGCACGATCAGGAGCCGCAAGAAGTCCTGCTGACTCAGACCTTTCGTGACGGACGACGCGCTGGCGCCCGCCGCCTGCTTTGCCGCCGCACTCTCCACACTCGTGACAGCCACCATCATCCACTCTCCTCACAGGGCGCAGCCGGCCGCCCCGCTTTTAGGCGAACAGGTTCACTCTCCCGCTCGGCTCCGGCAACCGCGCCGGGGCCGAAACGGCGAGACCCCCCGGCTCCGAATCCGGCATCCATCCATCCAATGGGGCTCCGAGTCCTCCCTGGCCCCCGCCCTGGCGCGCGCCGGTCTGCTCCCACCCGCCGCCCCAATCCATCTGCTGCCCGCCGACGGCTACGGAGAGGTCATCGAGGCGAAGGCCGTGCTGAAGGAACGATTGGCGGAGGTCGTGCACCTGGGAGCTGAGGATCTCCCGGACCTGCGGGCTCTGCGCCACGATGTGGGCGTGGACCCGGTCCCCCTCCACCTTCAGCCGGATCCGAAGGCCTCCCAGATGGGGCGGGTGGAGATTCATCCGAATCTCGCCCCCGTTCTCCTTCCAATCGACCTTGGCATTCTCAACGACCTGAGAAAGGATCGCGGACATCCGCGGCTCTCGGGCGGAGAGGGCCGTCTGGGCGCGCTCCGAAAGGGCGGACTCGGCCGGGGGGGCCACCCCCGGTCCCGGTCCCTGGGCGGCGGGCGGTCCCTCCGCCTGGCGGCCCGCCCCCGGGGCGGACTTCTCCGGGGAGACGCCTTCAAGACTCCGAACCCTCCCCTCCTCCAGGCCCTCCTTGTCGCGCGCCCCTTCCGGGCCGGAAGGCATCGAAGTGAATTGGGAGACAGGCCGTTCCTGCGCGGCTCTCAATCCGGGAGAGAAATCCCGGGGGTCCCGCTTGACAGTGCCGTCCGCCAGCGCCCCCTGTCCGTCCCGCCGGGCGGGGTTCCCACTCCCCTGGGCAGCCTCCGGGACGGCCGGGCCTTCCTTCGCCGGCTCCGGCGGGAGGCCTTGGGCGGCCTTGGCTCCCGGGGCGGGCGCGTCCTCCCGGGCGGGCGGCGCCTGAGCGTCCTTGCGCTCGAAGACCCCATCCCCTCGGAGGGCGGACGCGGCGGCCGGGCCTTCTTTCGCCGGCTCCGCAGGGCCGTGCTTGCCGGCCTCGACTGTTGCGCCTTTGAGCGCCGCCGATGGCTCCGCATCCGGCGAATCGGCCGGTTTCCGCTCCGGCTGGAAAATTCCCGGTCCCTTTTGGGACGCCTCCGCCGCGCCGGGCGCTTTCACCGCACCTTCCCCCGCTCTCTCAACAGTCCCGGACACCGGGGTCCGGACGGTTTCCGGCGGAAGGCTCGCAGGCGCGAAAGCCTTGCCCTCCGGGCGCTCCAGGACGGGGACCTCTCCCGCTCCGGGACGGACCCCAAGGGCGGCCTCCGGTTCGGCCGTGAACGACGCCTTCGCGCCAAGCTCGCCCCCAGGGGCCCCCTCGCGCGCGCCTTCCCTTTCCAAGGGGACCGAGGCCGGGGCCGCAGGAACCCGGACCGCCCTCCGCCCCAAGTCCTCCACCCCAGGCGCGGGGCCGGATTCCTCCGGCTCCACCGACTCGACCGAAACCGGGAAGCCCGCGTAGGCAACGAGCAGGGGCGGGGTCTCCGTCACATCCGAATCTTCACCCTTCACCGTTTCCTCTTCCGCCCGCGGGGGCTCGCCCTGGATCCCGCTCTCTCCTTCTTCCAAGGCAACTTCTTCCGGAGCGACGCCCGGGTCCGGCGAGGCCATCTGGACGAAAAGGAAGGTTTCCATGAAATCCGCCGATCCCTCCTCGCCGGCCGGGGCGACCGGGTCGCGGACCTGTGAAGAGAAGTTCGGGGCGACTTGCAAGACCACTGGCTCGACCATGGCGTCTCCCACCCTCACAGTTGCATCCGCATGACTTCCTGATACGCCGCCAGAACCTTGTTGCGAACCTGCATCAACATCCGGAACGAGAGGTTGGCCTTTTCCATGGCAACCATGGCTTCGTGGATGCCCTCCCCCTCCCCCACCGTCAGTTTCTCGATGGTCTCGGCGGCCTCCTTTTGGAGGCTGGACACCTCTGCGACGGCCTCCCGGAGTATCTCCTGGAAGCCTTTCCCGGCCCCTCCCGGTTCGGGGGATTCCGACTTCTGCGGGCCCGAGCCCTGTGCGGCCTGGATCCGCATCCTCAGAAGGTCATTGACGATGGAGTCGTTTCCCACCTCTTGCGCCTCCCAGGTTCTTACGCACCGATCTCCAGGGCCTTGAGGGCCATGTCCTTCGAGGCGTTGAACGCCGTGATGTTCGCCTCGTAGGACCGGGACGCCGAGAGCAGCTCGACCATTTCCTCGACGATGTTGATGTTCGGCTTGGAGACGAACCCCGACGCGTCGGCCTCCGGGTGGTTGGGGTCGAAGACGCGCTTGACCGCGTTGTCTTTGTCGTCCACGACCTTGGCGCTGACCGAATAGAGCGTCTCGCCCGAAGCCGCGCGCAGCAGCCGCTCAAACCCCGGGCTGACGGGCTCAGCCGAAAATACGACCCCTTTGCGCCGGTAGGGGCCGCCCTCGGGCGTCTTGGTGGTCTCCACGTTGGCCAGGTTGACGGAGATGACGTTCATCCGAAGGCGCTGTGCGCCGAGGGCCGATGCGCTGACGCCGAAAGCCTCAAGGAAACTCATCGCGTCGCTCCCGCCTGATCGATGGCGTACTCAATCTGCCGGAACATGCGCCGCATGGCCTGAATCCCCGCGGTGTAGAGCAATTGGTTCTGCAGGAGGTGGGACATTTGGTAGTCGATGTCCACGGTGTTCCCGTCCCCCCGCCCGCTCGGCATGGGGGTGGCCACCACCTTGCCTTCCACCGGATCGTCCAGGGAGTTCGCGAGGCCGATGTGGTTGAGATGCGTCTTGCGAAGGGGCAGGGAATCTCCCTTTCCCATGGCCTGCTTGAGCTCCCCTTCGAACTGAAGGTCCGAAGCCTTGTAGCCGGCGGTGTTCAGGTTCGCCAGGTTGCCGATGAGGAGCTTGTGGCGGCGGACCCGCAGGTCCAGGCTCTGCTCGACCGCCTTCAGGGTGCTCGTCATCGGAATCTGGGGCATGGTCCTCTCCCTCCTTCAGCGCTCCTGATTCCGGTGCAACGGGCGTACCACGACGCGGCGCAAGAGCGGGAGAGGCGGCCTTCCCCGGCAACGTTCGCTATTTCAAAAGGTTATAGAGATCGACCAGTGACCTGGGTCGGGCGGCGGAAAACTGGGGAGAACCCAGGAAAGCGCGCGGGGGGGGAAATTTTTGCCCCGTGGGAATTTCCTCCCCCGCCGCTCCGCGGGGGAATGCGCGAGGGCGCCCGGGTCCCGGCGAAACGGGCGCGCCTCACCCCCAAGGGGGGCAAGCGGCGTGGCGGGCGCTCTCGGCGAGGGCCTGCGACATCGGGGAAAGGAGGGCGGGATTCAGTTCCCGCCGAGATGGGAGGGCCTTTCCAACTGGATCTTTTTCATCTTCTCGACAAGGGTGGTCCGCTTCATGTTGAGCAGCTTGGCGGCCTTGTTCTTGACCCACCCCGTCTGTTCCAGGGCGTTGAGAATCAGCCGTTTCTCAAACTCGCTGACGGCCGTCTCGAAAGACACTCCCGGGGAGAGCTTCCCGAAGCTTGGGCCGAGGTTCGGGCCGAAGCCTGGGACGGAGGCCGGGTCCTTCTCCGCCGACCCGGAGGCAGGAGGGGTCCCCCAGAACTTCTCCGGGAGGTCGTCCATGGCGATGACCCCGTCCCGGTCCAGGACGACCATGCGATCGATCAGGTTTTCAAGCTCGCGGATGTTCCCCGGCCAGTGATAGCGGAGCAAACATTCCACCACCACCTCCTCCACCCCTCCGATGCCTTTCTTGCGGGACTTTCTGAAGCCCTCCAGGAAATGCTCCACCAGGAGGGGGATGTCTTCCTTGCGCTCCCGCAGGGGCGGGAGGAGGAGGGGGATGACGTTCAGCCGGTAAAAGAGGTCCTCGCGGAATTTCCCCTCCTCCACGGCCTTTTCCAGGTTGCGATGGGTCGCGGCGATGACGCGGACGTTCAGCTTGTGGGTCTTCGTCCCCCCCAGCCGCTCGAAGGTGTGCTCCTGGAGGACCCTCAGCAGCTTGATCTGGAGGACGGGCGGCATGTCGCCCACCTCGTCCAGGAAGACCGTCCCGCCCTCAGCCAACTCGAAGCGCCCCGGCTTGGGAGAGGTGGCGCCCGTGAAGGCCCCCCGCTCGTAGCCGAACAGCTCGCTCTCCATCAGGCTTTCCGGCAAGGCGCCGCAGTTCACGGTCACAAAGGGCTGTTCCCCGCGGGGGCTGTTGTAGTGGATCGCCTTGGCGACCACCTCTTTGCCCGTTCCGCTCTCCCCCTGGATGAGGATGGTGCTGTCGCTGTCGGCAACCATCTCGATCATCCGGACGACCTTCTGGATGGGCTCGCTGTCTCCGACGAAGTTGTCGAACCTGTATTTCGAGCGGAGCTGACGCTTCAGATAGAAGTTTTCGCTGGAGAGGCGCGAATGCTCCAGCGCCCGTTCGATGATGAGGCGGAGCTCGTCGATGGAAAAGGGCTTGGTGATGTAGTCATACGCGCCCGCCCGCATGGCGGCGACCGCCGTTTTGATCGTCCCGAAGCCGGTGATAACGATGACCTGCGTGCGGGGCGAATGAGCGCGGACGTGATCGAGAAGCTCAAGGCCGTCCACGCGCGGCATCACCAGGTCGGTGAGGATGATCTCGAAGGCCTCCTCCTCCATCAACTCGACGGCCGTCCCGCCATTTTCCGCCGTCCAGACGTCGAAGTGGTCTTCTTTCAGGACCTTGGAGATGAGGTTCCGGTTCCGCGGGTCGTCATCGACCACGAGAATCCGGTGGCTTCGGGTGGCGGGAACGACTTCGGAGATGCCCGACTTCCTCTGTGTCATGAATCCCCTGGATCAGATGCCAAGCGGAAGCAACCATGCCGCGCGGCCCGCGACGGCAGCGCAGTCCTTGCAACCCGCGTGTTTACATCAGAATACCTTCTACATTACAGAATTTATAGAGGAATTGTCCCAAGGGACGCAAGTCGGGGACCGCTTTGGGCGCAGGAAAGGCCCTCGCAGGCTCCCGGAACCGGCCGGCGCCCGGGCGGGGGCTGCTTCCGATCCCGAAAGACAGGGGCCGGGGGGTAGGCTCAATCCTTCAGGGCCCGCAATCTTCCTCGCAGTCTGAGGACTGCTTTGGTGTGGATCTGGGACACCCGGGACTCGGTGATCTCTAAGACCTGTGCGATCTCTTTCATGGTCAGCTCTTCGTAGTAGTAGAGGGAGAGGACCAGCTTTTCCTTCTCAGGGAGGGCGTCGATGGCGTCGGCCAGCACCCTGCGGACCTGCTGAAAGGCGAGAGACCGCCCCGGGTTGTTGACCTCCGAGGCCAGGGACTCGATGGCGGCGGAGTCGCTGTCTTCCTGAAAGCCGAGCTCCCGCAGTTCATCCAGACTCAAAACGGTCACGCCGTTGACCTCTCCGATCAGGTCGTGAACCCCCTCGATGGACAGATTCAGGGTCTGGGCCACCTCTTCCTCCGTGGCCGGACGGCCCATCCGGCGCTCCAGCCCCTCATACGCTTTCTCGAGCTGAGCGGCCTTTTGGCGCACGGACCGGGGGACCCAATCCAGGTTGCGCAACTCATCCAAGATGGCCCCACGAATCCGAAACTCCGCGTAGGTCTCGAACTTGACGTTCTTCGAGGGATCGAATTTCTCGATGGCGTCGATGAGGCCGATGACCCCGCAGCTGATCAGGTCGCCCAAGTCCACGTGGGACGGGAGCCGCGACGCGATGCGGCTGGCGATGTATCGGACGCGAGGGGCGAACTCCTCGATGAACCGGTTCCGCGCCTCCGCGTCCAGACCGGCCACCGGGGCGTCCACGGGTTGGCTCATGATCTTCTCCCCATACCGAGGAGCGAACGGCGAAACAGACCGAAGGCCGCCTAGAGGCGGCCCCGGGTGAGGAGGCGCCGGGCGACCTCCTCAAAGGAGCGGCTGGCCCGGGCCCTGGGAAACGCCTCCAAGACCGCCTGGTGACGCCGCACTGCCTTTCCCACCCATTCGTCCCGGTACACAAACCCCTGGAAGATGATGTCGATCTGCAGGAACTGGTCCGAGACCCGGCACAACTGATGGAAGACGTCCCGGGCCTCCTCCGCGCTGCGGACCAGGTTGACCAGCAGGCGGAACTCCCGGACCCCGTACTCCAGCGACATGACCTTCATGACGGCGTAGGCGTCCACGATGGAAGTCGGCTCCGGCGACACGACCAGGATGACCTCCTCCGCCACCCGGAGGAAATGTACGACGTTTCCCGAGATGCCGGCCGCCGTATCGATCAGAAGCACGTCGAGTCCCCGGCCCATCTGGGCCATTTCCCGATACACGATCCGCCACTGGTCCTCCTCCAGCCCGGTCAGCGCGGCCACGCCGGAGCCCGCGGGCAGGATCGTGACCCCCCCGGGCCCCTTCACGAGAACCTCAGCCAGAGGCCGCTCCCCCCGCAGGAGGTGGTGGATGTTGTAACGGGCCTTCAGGCCGAGCAGGATGTCCATGTTCGCCAGGCCCAAGTCCGCGTCCAAAATCCCCACGCGCCGGTTCATCCGCTGAAGGGCCAGACCCAGATTGGCCACGACGTTGGTCTTCCCGACCCCCCCCTTCCCGCTGGTGACCGCAATCACCCGGACGCCTTGCGATTGGAGCTCCTTCGCCGGAGACTCCAATGCCAACTCCGCCATGGTTCGCAACGTGCTTGCCTGGTCCATGAGTTCCCCTAAGCGGCCGATCCCGCAGGGTGAGCCAAAATCATCCGGGCGAGACGGCGCGGATTCGCGGTCTCCAGGTCTTCCGGCACCTTCTGTCCCGTGCTGAAGTACGAAAGACGCTTTCCGGAACGGACGGTCACGTTGAAGATGGTCCCCGGCTCGCCCGTTTCGTCCAGCCGGGTGAACAACAGCGCGTCGAAGGGCACCGGCCAGAAGCTCCGGACGGACTCCCACAGGTCCCGGTCCTTGGCGGTGGCGTTCAGGACCAGGTGGGTCTCCAGCCCGCGGATGCCCCGGAGGTGCTCCCGCAGCTCCTTGTCCCGGGCCGGGTCGCGCGGGCTCCGGCCGGTGGTGTCGATGAAGGTGAAGTCCGCGTCTTTGTGCTGCGCCACGGCGCTCGCCAGATCGCTCGGGGCGCTCGCGACCATCAGCGGGATGCCGATGATCTTCGCGTAGATGCGGAGCTGCTCGATCGCCCCGATCCGGTAGGCGTCCATGGAGATCAGGGCGGCCTTCTTCCGCTGTTTCAGGGCGGCGTCGGCCGCCAGCTTGGCCAAGGTCGTGGTCTTTCCCGTCCCCGCGGGGCCGATGAGCGCGATGACCCGCCGCTGGGAGGACCCGGCGTCCTCCGCGGGCGGGGCCATCATCGAAACCATCTGGTCTTCCACGCACTTCTCCACGACCTCCGGCTTGAGGATCTCTCCCGGGCCGAGGCCCTGCCGGGCGGATTCCAAAAGCCGGAAGGCCAGATCCTGACGGACCCCCCGGGAGCGCAGCCGCTTGTAGAGCCTGGCCGGCGTGTCGGGGACGCCGCGGGTCTTCAGGGGATCGAGCCGGTCGAGAACCGAGTTCAGCGTCCACCGGAGATCTTCGATCTCCCAGCGCAGGTCGTCGACGCCCGCCCCCGGGCCGCTCCGCGACCCGCGCGCGTCCAGTCGGGTGCTCAGGTCGTCCAGCGCCCGGGTCATCTGCTCCGCCGCGGGGCAAATCGTGAGCCCGCTCCAGCCCTCCTCGGGCGGTCCCGACTCGCCCTGGGGCCCGTGCGACTCCCGGCCCCCAAGGAGCCCTGCGTCGGGGACGGGAGCGAGACCGTCGCGCGCGGCGGCCGAGCGTTCGTCCTCCGGCCGGTCGGGCGCCCCCCCGCGGCCCGGCAGCGCGGCCGTGATCTCGACGTGGGGCTTCCCGAAAATGCCAAAGGGGGCACCTCCCCGCCGGACGTGGCGCGTCGAGATGATGACCGCGCCGGGCCCCATCTCCTGCTTGACGCGGCGCAGCGCCTCTTGAATGTCCGGAGCTTCAAACGTTTTAACCTGCATCCATCACCCGCACCATTCCCAGGGATTCGATCTTCGCGGTGGAGGGCACCTCCGTGTAGGCCAGGAAGGCCAGGTTGCCCATCACCCGCTCGGTGAGCCGTTTCAGCGGAAGGCGGATCGAAGAGGCGCACAAGAAGACCGGCTGAACCCCCTTCGCCACAAAGGTTCGCCCCGCCTGCTCCAGGCTGGTGATCAGCCGCTGGGTCAGGGGAGGATCGAGCGGCAAGGGAGAGCCGGCGGGCGCCTTTTCCGCGGCCTTGGCCAGGATCTCCTCCAGTTTGGGGTCGAAGGTCATCACCATGAGCGTCCCGTCGGGCTGAGCGTAGGACCTCACGAGGTTTCTTCCCAAAAAGGACCGGACGTACTCGGAAAGGGCGTCCGGGTCCTTCGTCTCGGCGATGCGGTCCGTCAGACACTCGAGAATGGTTTGCAAATCTCGGACCGAAACCCGCTCTTGCAGCAGGTTCTGGAGCACCCGCTGCAGGGTGCCGAGCGGAATCAGGTCGGGCACCACGCCCTCCACGGCCTTGGGTTCCCGCTCCCGCAGGGAGTCCACCAAGCCCTGGACGCCGCCCCGTCCGACCAGCTCATGGGCGTGGCTTTTGATGACCTCGCTGATGTGGGTGGCCACCAGGGTGGAGTGGTCCACCACCGTGTAGCGGGCCATCTCCGCCCGGGCCCGGTCCGTCTCCTCGATCCACAAGGCGGGCAGGCCGAAGGCCGGGTCCCGGGTCGGCGTCCCCTTGACGGGCGTCTCGACCACCCCCGAATCCAGGGCGAGCAGCCTGCCCGGGTGGAGCTCGCCGCTGGCCACCTTCACCCCTTTGAGGAAGACGCCGTACTCGCCGGGGCGGAGCTGGAGGTTGTCCTGGATGTGCAGGGGCGGGACGATGAACCCCATGTCCAGGGTGAACTGGCGCCGGAGGGCCTTGATGCGGTCCAAGAGGTCGCCCCCCTGCTCCGTGTCCACCAGCGGGATGAGCCCGTAGCCGATCTCCAGGCCGAGGGGGTCGATGGGCAAAAGGGCCTCCATGCGCTCGGGCACGCGGGCCTGGGCCGCCTGCTCCTTGCGGACCTTCTCTTCGCTCCTGCGCTTGGAGCGCGTCCCCAAAAACGCCACCCCGCCCATGACGGTCGCGACAACCAGAAAAGAAAAGGTAGGCAGTCCCGGCATCACCCCGAACAGGGCCAACAGGGCGGCCGCCACGCCCGCGGCCTTCGGGTGCGCCCAGACCTGGCCGAAGAGCTCCCGCCCCAGCTCCGACTCGTTGGCCGCCCGGGTGACCACGAGACCCGCCGCGGTCGAGACGATCAGGGCCGGGATCTGGGAGACCAGGCCGTCGCCCACGGTGAGCAGGGCGTACGTCTGGGCGGCGGAGGAGGCCGTCATCCCCCGCTGGAGCACCCCGATGATGAATCCCCCCAGGATGTTGACCAGGGTGATGACGATGCCGGCGATGGCGTCGCCCCGGACGAACTTGCTGGCGCCGTCCATGGCGCCGTAAAAATCCGCCTCCTCCTCGATGGACCGGCGGCGGCGCCGCGCCTCCGCCTCGTTGATCATGCCCGCGTTGAGGTCGGCGTCGATGCTCATCTGCTTGCCGGGCATCGCGTCCAGGGTGAAACGCGCCGCGACCTCGGCGATGCGCCCGGACCCTTTGGTGATCACCACGAAGTTGATGACCACCAGGATCAGGAACACGACCATTCCCACCACGTAGCTCCCCCCCACGACGAAGCCGCCGAAGGAGCGGATGATCTCGCCGGCCGCGCCCGGGCCCTCGTGGCCCTGGAGCAGAATGAGGCGGGTGGAGGCCACGTTGAGAGAGAGGCGAAAGAGCGTCATGACCAGCAGCAGCGTGGGAAAGACGGCGAAGTCCAGGGGCTTCGCCACGTACAGCGCGATGAGGAGCGTCAGGAGGGAGGCGGTGATGTTCAGCGTCAGCAGGAGGTCGAGCACGAGGGTCGGCAGCGGGAACAGCATGACCGTCAGGATTCCGACGACGCCGACCGCCAGGAACAAGTCGCTGTAATTCGCGCCCAAGCCCTTGAGGACGCCGACCTTTTCAGCCATCAGACCCTTCTTCCCCCCTCCGGCGCGGCGGCGGCCGTCACGTCTTTGCCGCGAAGCCGGTAGACGTACGCCAGGACCTCCGCCACGGCCTTGTAGAGCTCCACCGGGATGTACTGATCCACCTCCACCGACTCATACAAGCTCCGCGCCAGCTTCTGGTTGCGCAGGACGGGCACGCCGTGCTCCCGGGCGATGACCTGGATCTGCTCCGCCAGATAGTCGGCCCCCTTGGCCACGACCTTGGGCGCGTGCATCTTCTCGAGCCGGTAGGACAGGGCCACGGCCAGGTGCGTCGGGTTGGTGATGACCACGTCCGCCTTGGGGACGGCGGCCATCATGCGGCGGCGGGCCTGCTCCCGCTGGATGCTCCGGATCCGCCCCTTGATCTGCGGGTCCCCCTCCCGCTGCTTGGTCTCGTCCTTCACCTCCTGCTTGGTCATCCGCAGGTCCTTCTCCATCTTCCACCGGCGGTAGGCGAAATCCAGGAGCGCCAAGAAGATCCAGACCAGGCCGGCGCGCAGGAAGATTTTGAAGGTCACGCCTCCCCAGAAAGAGAGGATCTCCGGCGGGGTCTGATGGACCAGGGGCAGGGTGTTGAAAAACTCCTCCCGCACCGTCCACCAGGTCACCCAGCCCACCAGGGCGATCTTCACCAGAGACTTCAGGAGCTCTACGAGCCCCTGAGAGGAGAAGAGCCGCTTGGCGCCCTGGAGCGGGCTGACGGCCGAGAAATTGGGCTTGAGCGCCTTGGGCGCGAACAAAAACCCCACCTGGGCCACGTTGGCCGCCACGGCGACGAACAAGGAGGCCAGAAAGAACGGCCCCAGCAGACGGACCGCCTGCCAGAGAACGGCGTACAGAAGGGTGAGGACCGTCGAGTGATCCAGACGCACCTCGCCCATCTCCCGAAAGAATCCCCTCATGAGGTCGCCCGCCGTCTCGACCATGAACGAGGAGGCGAAGTAGAAGATCACCAGACCGCCCAGCAGGAGGGCCGCCGAGCTGACCTCCACGCTCTTGGCCACCTTGCCGGCTTCGCGGGCCTCCTCGCGCCGCTTGGGGGACGCAGGTTCGGTTTTTTCCTGCTGGTCTTTCTCCGCCACGGATCAGTCTCCGCCGGCCGCCCTCACCGGAAGCCCGCCAGCAGCCGGACGATTTCGTCCCCGATGGCCTGGAACCTGCCCTCCAACAGAAGATTCACCACCTGGAGGGACAGGGCGAGGACCAGGAACCCCACGCTGATGGTGAGGGGAAAAGACACCACGAAGACGTTCATCTGGGGCACGGTGCGCGCCAGGATCCCCAACCCCAGGTTGGTCATGAGGAGGGCGACCGTGACGGGGGCCGCCACCTTGAGGGCGACCCAGAAGACCTGCCCCGTGAACTCCACGAACGTGGCCGCCGCCGCCCCCGACCAGGACGCGCTCAGGGCCGGCACCCACCGATAGCTGCCCGCCAGGCCCTTGAGCACCCAGTGGTGGCCGTCGAGGGCCAAGAACAGGAGAAGGGCCAGGATCTCCTGGAACTGGGCGACGAGGGAGGTGTGCCGTCCTTCCTGGGGATCAATGGCGCTCGCGACGAGGAAGCCCATCTGGAAACCGATAACCTGGCCCGCGAACTGGATGCCGAAGAAGATCATGCGCGCCGCGGCCCCCACCATCAGGCCCACCGCCGCCTCCCCCGCCACCGCCGGCACCATCGACCACAGGCTCGGAAAGGGCCGGATCTGCGCGGGGACCGCCGCCGGATACACCGCCAGGGCGAAGACGGCCACCACGGCCGCCTTGACGGCGGTCGGGATCGTCTGGCTCCCGAACACCGGGGCCACCGCAAACAGGAAGCCCACCCGGACGAGGACCAAGACATAGGCCTCAAACTCCGGGAGGGCGATCTGGAGGAAGGGGTGGAAAGTCGGCATCGGCCCTCACCGGATGTACAGGGGGATCTCCGTGAGGATCCGGGCGGTGTACCCCGTCAACAGGTCCAGCATCCAGGGCAACAGAAACAGCAGGAGCACTCCCACGACGACCATCTTGGGGATGAAGGTGAGGGTCATCTCCTGGATGGACGTGACGGCCTGGAACACGCTGACCAGAAGTCCCACGGCGAGCCCCGCCAAAAGAAGCGGCCCCGCCAAAAGCCCGATCATCTTCAGTGCCTCCACGCCCAGGGACGTCACGAATTCCGGCGTCATCGCCTTCCCCCCTCACCCCGCCGGGTGGAAGCTGCGCACCAGGGAGCCCACCAGCAGGTTCCACCCGTCCACCAACACGAAGAGCATCAGCTTGAAAGGAAGCGAGATCAGGATCGGCGGGAGCATCATCATCCCCATGGAAAGGAGGATGCTGGCGATCACCATGTCGATCACCAGAAAGGGGATGTAGATGAGAAAGCCGATCTGGAAGGCCGTCTTCAGCTCGCTGAGGATGAAGGCCGGGATCAGGACGCGCAGGGAAAGGTCCCCCCGGGCCTTGGGGCGGGATACCCGGCTGACCCCCACGAAAAGCGCCAGGTCCTTCTCCCGGGTCTGGCCGTACATGAACTCCCGCAGGGGCTGGGCCGCCTTCTCCAGCGCCTCGCTCTGGGTGATCTCTTTGTTGAGGTACGGCTGAAGGGCCTGGGCGTTGATCTGCTGCCCGACGGGGGCCATGACGAAGAAAGTCAAGAAAAGCGCCAGACCGATCAGGACCTGGTTGGGCGGCATCTGCTGCGTTCCCAGCGCCTGCCGAACGAAGGAGAGGACCACCACGATGCGGGCGAAGGACGTCATCATGATCAGGATGGCCGGCGCCAGGGAAAGGACGGTCAAAAGGAGCAGGATCTGAAGGCTGAGGGCCACCTCCCCCGGGCTCTTGGCGGCGTCGATCCCCACGCTCACGCGGGGGATGGGGATGGTCTGGCTCTGGGCGGCGGCCGAGGCCGCCAGGCCGAGCGCGAGGGCGACCCAGAGTGCGACGACGAAAAGACGGCCTCTCATCCTCCCCCCCCTTGGGACCGCCGCTTCTCCCCCGGGGCGGAGACCTCCTGGAGGGAGAAAGCGGGATTCGCCTGCGAGCCGTCCAGCCGGCTCAACAGGGTGATCCGTCCGGCGGAAACCCCCAGGAGGAAGCGCTCGCCGTCCACCTCCACCACCGACACATGGTTCTTCCCGCCCAAATACTGCGTACCGACCACCCGGATGAGGCGGCCCCCGCCCATCGCCGCAAACCGGCCTCCGCCGAAGCGGCGAAGGGCGTAAACGGCCAGGAGCAGGATCCCCAGGACGGCGGCCAGGGAAGCCCCCATCCTCAACAAAGAGCCCCACAGGTCCGGGACGGCCGCCGGAGGCGGCGCGGCGCCCCAGGCCTTTTCCCACGCCCACGGGCCAGCGCCGAGGAGGGCGGCCCAACCGGCGACCCGAAATGCCCGGCGACGTCTTCTCTTCACGCTTCGGCCTCGTTCGCGTTGCGCACGGGAAACCCAACGGCGACCGCGCGGCGCCGCCCACGCCCCAGAGGACGCCGGGCGCCGGAGGGGGCGCGGGTTCTTTTCCCGGCGCCCTTCCCCTCGAATCACCGGAGCTGCTGCACCCGCTCAAACGGGTTGACGATGTCCGTGAGCCGGACACCGAACTTCTCGTTGACCACGACCACCTCGCCCCGGGCGATCTCTTTCCCGTTGACCAGGATGTCCAGCGGCTCCCCGACCAGCTTGGCAAGCTCGATCACGGACCCCTGGCCCAGCTTCAGGAGGTCGCTGATGAGCATCCGGGTCCGGCCGAGCTCCACGGAGAGACGGAGCGGGATGTCGAGGATGAAATCCAGGTTGCCCTGGGGGGCTTTGTCCCCCGGTTCGTCGCCGATGAACCCGTTCGGGAAAGGCGGCGCGGCGGCCTCCCTCTCCTTGGAGCCGGACTTCTCGTCGGGGCCGCGCGGGTCCCGGGAACGGGCCACCTCCTCCTGGGCGTCGTCCCAGGAGATCTTGTCCTCTCCGGCGTCCGCGTCGCTCTGGGCCTCCCGTTCTCTCTCATCACTCATGCTCGTAACCCTCCCAAGTCCAACCCTCCTTCACCATCGGGCTTGCCACCTGGATGGCCTTGCTCCCTTTCCGGGCGCCCAGGTATCCGTTCAACTTTTCGATCCCCTCCACGAAGACCGTGACCGGCGCGTCGGCGTCGCTGTCCAGCTGGATGACGTCCCCCGCCTTGAGCCGCAGCAGCTCCCTCACCGAGATCTCGGTGGCCCCCAGCTGCGACATGATCTCCAGGGGCACCTGCTGGATGCCGGTGACCAGCCGCAAGAACCAGGCCCGGTCGGCCTCCAGACGGTCCGCCTGGAAGCCCGCCTGCAGCTCCGCCCGGATGGGCTCCACCATGGAGTAGGGCATGCAGACCATCATCGAGCCGGAGCTCTGGTCCATCTCCAGCTCGAAGTTCACGACGATGACCACGTCGCTCGGCGACACCACCGAGGCGAACTGGGGGTTGAGCTCGGATCTCTCGAACTCGATCTCCACCTCCCGGAGGGACTTCCAGGAGCGCTCCAGGTCCTTCAGGCCGCTCAGCACGATCCGCTTGATGACCCGGTTCTCGATCTCGGTGAAGTCCCGCCCCTCCACCTTCATGGAGGGCCGCCCGGAGCCCCCGAACAGGGAATCGATGAAGGCGAAGATCAGGCGGCTCTCCAGGACCATGATGGCCATCCCCCGGAGCGGCTTCATCCGGAACAGGTTGAAGCTGGCGGGGATGGGGACGGTCTTGAGGAACTCGCCGAACTTCTTCATCTCGGTGGCCACGACGCTCACGTCGATCACCCGGTGGAGCAGCCCGAAAAGCGTCGTCCGCAGCATCCGGGTGAACCGCTCGTGGATCACCTCCAGCGTGGGCATCCGCCCGCGGATAATCCGGTCCTGGTTGGTCAGGTCATAGGAGGTGACCCCGCTTTCGGGCACGGTCGCCTTGGGCTCGGTGTCCACCTCCCCGTCGGCGATCCCTTCCAGCAGGGCGTTGACTTCGTCTTGCGTCAGAACCTCGTCCATGGCGTCTTCCGCGGCCCTTTACTGGATCACAAACTCGGTGAAATAGACCCGCTCCGCCTTGCCGGTGGACAGAATCCGGTTCACCCGCGTGACGATCTCCCGCCGCAGCCTCTGCTTGCCCAGGGTGTCCTCGACCTCCTCGAAGGTCTTGCCGCTCAGGACCGTCAGGATCTCGTCCCGGAGCTGGGGGAACTTCTTCTCGATTTCCTTCTGCAGGTCGGCGTCGGTCAGCTCCAGGGACATGGTCACCTTGAGGTACCGCCTCCCCTTTCCCCCGGCCAGGTTCACGATGAACGACTTCAGGTCGTAGGTCACGGCGGGCGCGCTGGAGACCTTGCTGCCGGCGGCCCCCTTCGGGGCCTCCCCGCTCTTCGGGAAGAGCATGCCCTGGGCGAAATACCCCCCTCCGGCGAGAAGCGCCACCGCCAGCCCGCCGATGATCGCCAGCTTCATCCCCTTGCCTTTCTTCTTCTCTTCCGCCGCGGCCTTGCCGCCCGCCTCGGTCTTGCCGCTTTTCTCTGCCATGGGCCCCTCACCGTCCTTTCTCTGAGACCCGGCCTCACGTCCCCGGGTCCACGACCACCACGATCTCCACGCGCCGGTTTTTGGCGCGGCCGCTCTCCATCAGGTTGGAATCCAACGGCCGCGTCGCCCCGAAACCCGCCGCCAACAAACGGCTCTCCGGGATGCTCCCGCGCGACTGCAGGTGATTCACCACAGACAGCGCCCGCTCCAGGGAAAGGCGCAGCGTCTCTCTCTCCGGGGTCTTGCCGCCCCGATCGGCGTGCCCTTGGACCCGAACCGGGTAGGGCCACTGCTTCAGCACCTTGGCGATGGCCCCCAGGGCCCCGGACGCCCGGGAGGACAGGGAGGCGGAGCCCGGCTGGAACAGAACCGATTCCGGCAGCGCAATCAGGACGTTGTCTCCGTCCCGACGGACCGACATCCCCAAACCCGCGCCCTTCCCCTCCCCTTCCCCCACGCCGATGGACGCCGCGGCCTGCTCAAGCTGCATCACCATGGACTGGCCGACCTGGGCCTTGTGGGGGAGCAGCTTCGACCCTTTCACCTCCCCCCGCTGCCCCGCCTCCAGCACGCCCATCGAGCCGCGCAGCGACCCCGAAAGGTCTTTCAACCGGTTCTTGTCCATGGACGACATGGTGAGCAGCAGGACGAAGAAGGTCAGGAGGAGAGTCAACAGATCCGAAAAGGTCACCATCCAGCTGTTCGGGTCGAGCCCCGGACTCTCTGCGGACCCCCGTTTCGCCTTCGCCACCTCACTTCTCTCCCATCAAGGAGCGGACCTTGAACAGGAACCCCCGGAAATTCAAGACGCCAGAGAAGGGCATCAGGCGGGAGTCCCGCTTGCTCCGGAAGCGGATGCTGACCCGCTGGTCCGCCGCGCGGAGCGGGGGAGCCCCTTTGCCGACGGTCATCGGGCGCGGCCCGAAGGCCACGGCGTGAAGACGCCCGGGGTCCACCCGCCCCTTTTTCATCATCCACTCCGCGACGGCCAGGGCCCGGGAGCCCGACAGGTCCCAGTTGGCGGCCGGCGGGCGCGCGTCGGCGGCGCGGCCTCCAATCTCCACGGGGTTCAGCGTCCTCCGGACCACGTGCCCGATGACCCGGAGCAGCGGCTCCGCCCCGGGCCGGAGCCGATCCGTTCCGTCTTCAAAGAGCACATCGCTGGCCAGGGAAATGACCAGCTCGTCGCGGTCGAAGTGGGTCGTCACCCCGTCCCCCTTGGCCTGATCCCGGAAGAACCCCATCATATCGGCGAAGAGGACGCTGTCGGTCCAGTCCTCGGCGCCGCCCATCACGACCGGGGCGCCGGGAGGCATGTACTCCTTGCCCGGGGTGAACCGCACGCCCCCCTCCAGGACGCTGAAGTTCGCCTGGATGGCTCCCCAGACCTCCCTCACCCGCAGCTCATCCCGCGTGGAATTGGCGGCCATGGTGATGAACAGGGCCAGCAGGATCGTGGACAGGGAGGTGAACAGGACGGTGAAGCTCCCACTCCCCGAACGCCCCTCGCCGCCCCTTTTGGATTTCTTGGCCATCCCTTCGTCCTTACGCCGCCTCGGCGCGGTCCTTGGGCGCCAGGTACGCCTGAAGCCGCTGCTCCACGATCCGGGGGTTGACGCCGTTGGAGATGGACAAAATCCCCTCGGCGACGATCTCCCGGACCTGCACCTCCTCGGTGCTCCGCAACCGGAGCTTCCCCGCGATGGGCAGGAAGACGACGTTGGCCAAGATGGCGCCGTAAAACGTCGTGATGAGGGCGACGGCCATCGCCGGCCCGATGGTGCTCGGGTCGCTCATGTTGGCGAGCATCTGGACCAACCCGATGAGGGTGCCGATGAGCCCCATGGCCGGGGCGAACGTCCCCATGGAGGTGAAGATCTCGGCGCCCTGGCGGTGGCGGTCCCGCAGGGAGTCGATCTCGGTGTTCAGGATCTCCTCGATGGACTCGGGCGCCACCCCGTCCACCACGAGCTGGAGGCCCTTGGCGAAGAACCCGTCGCGCGTCCCGTTGATCTCGCCCTCCAGGGCGAGGAGGCCCTCCTTGCGCGCCTTCGACGACAGCTCCATGAACCTCGGGATCATCAGCGGCGCCCCGGGGATCTTGGCGAAAAAGGCGTTCATGGCCACGCTCATGGACCGCAGGACGTCTTTCAGCGGGTAGTTGATCAGGCTCGCCCCGATGGTCCCCCCCCCGACAATCAACATGGAGGGGAAGTCGATGAACATGCCGAGGCCCCCGCCCCCCATGATGGCAACCAGCATCAACCCAACGGCCGAAATCAGTCCCAATACGGTGGCGATGTCCATGAATGACCTCTTTCCTACCGAAGTTTCGTCATTTCCTTACTGATGCGGACGGCCTTGCCCTGGTCGACGAAGCCCCAGATCCGTCCGGCCTTCCGCCCGTCTATCCTCACCAGGATGAGCGCCGCCAGCGACGGGTCGAGCTCGGAGAGGAGGACCCCCGCCCTTTCCGGGGGCGCGGACTCATACACCTTGGCCAGCCGCTTGAGCCGCTCCTCGGAAATCTTCTTTCCCTGAACGACGTAGGACTCGATCTTTTCCCGGATCCCCCGAAGCTCCTCCACCTTCTGCTCGATGTCCCGGCGCAGCCGCTCCAGCCGGCCCTCCTCCTGCCGCAGACGGAGCTCGCGGCGCTGCAACTCGGCCTCCTTCGCGCGCAGGGCCTGGATGAGGTCGGCGTCCGCGGAGGACAACCGGGCGGGCCCGGCCTTGGCCTCCCCGTTCTCGCCCGGCTTCCGGGCCGTTCCCGCCCCGGCCCCCTTCGCGCCCTTCTCGAGCCCCGGGGCGTCCCCCTTGGGCTTTTTATCCGGCT